>JAZQDH010000085.1:0-13724 GCA_045546655.1 Faecousia sp. | reverse complement strand
CTTGTTCCCCTGTGGCAGATGCGCTGCAATAAAGACGAAGAGGCAGCAGCTGTGTCCTATGCGGCTATGTCCTCCTGTTTTTAAGAAAAAACACAACCTAATATAGACCAATTCTCCCTTTTGTGGTATAATTCTTTATTGTATTGCGAAAGGGGGTCTTTTTATGGCCGAAGCAAACCGATCCAATAGAAAGACACCTCTGTGTATGGGGTTACTGGCCCATGTGGACGCAGGCAAGACCACCCTGTCTGAAGCCCTGCTCTATCAAAGCGGTGCCCGCAGAACCCTGGGCCGGGTAGACCATGCGGATGCCTTCTTGGATACCCACAATCTGGAACGGGCCAGGGGCATCACCATTTTTTCCAAGCAGGCCCTGTTGGAGACCTCAAGCCGGGCCATTACTCTGGTGGACACCCCCGGCCACGTGGATTTTTCCGCCGAAGCGGAGCGGGTGCTCCCCATTTTGGACTGTGCTGTACTGGTGGTCAGTGCCACCGCAGGCATCCAGGCCCATACGGTTACTCTGTGGAATCTGCTGAAGCGATACAGCGTTCCCACCTTTTTGTTTATCAGCAAAATGGACCTGCCGGGCAAGAGCCGCCGGGAACTGCTGGAACAGCTTCAGAGCCAGTTGGATTCGGGCATTCTGGATTTTACTGCCGATGCAGAGCAAATTACGGAGCAGGCAGCTATGTGCGATGAAGCGCTGCTGGAAACCTACCTGGCAACCGGTATCGTCACCCGGGAGAATCTGCGTGGGCTTATCGCCCACCGGGCCATTTTCCCCTGCTGCTTCGGTTCCGGACTGAAACTGGAGGGTGTGGATACACTACTGGACATTCTGGACACCTATGCCCCTTGCCCGGAGTATCCGGCCGAATTTGGCGCCCGGGTGTATAAAATTTCCCGGGATCCCCAGGGTAACCGGCTCACCTGGCTGAAAGTCACCGGCGGACAGCTTCCGGTGCGCTCCGAACTGAATTATGAAAACAGCAAGGCAGAGCCTGTCCGGGAGAAAATCGTACAGCTTCGGCTGTACTCTGCCGATAAATTTACCGCTCCGGACACCGTGTTCGCAGGTCAGCTTTGCGCGGTCACAGGTCTCACCGGCACTTTCGCGGGCCAGGGACTGGGATTTTCCACCGGTTCTCAGAGCCCCATTCTGGAGCCTGTGATGACCTACCGGGTATGCCTGCCTCAGGGTGCGGACCCTATGACCGTCCTGCCCAAGCTGCGGCTGTTGGAGGAAGAAGACCCCCAGCTGCATCTGATCTGGGACGATGCATTGAAGCAGATCCACCTGCAAATTATGGGCAAGATCCAGCTGGAGGTGCTGCGCAGCATCATCTCCCAGCGGTTTTCCCTGGATGTGAGCTTTGACAGCGGCAGAATCTATTACAAAGAGACGATTCTGGACACGGTGGAGGGCGTTGGCCATTTTGAACCCCTGCGCCACTATGCCGAGGCCCATATCCTGCTGGAACCTCTGCCTTTGGGCAGCGGTCTGGTGCTGGACACGGTGTGTCCCACGGACGTGCTGGACATTCAGTACCAGCGGCTGATCCTGACCCATCTGGAGGAAAAGGTCCACCGGGGTGTGCTGATCGGCGCGCCCATCACCGATATGAAGCTGACTCTGCTGGTGGGCAAAGCCCATCTGAAGCACACCGAGGGCGGTGACTTCCGGCAAGCTACCTACCGGGCGGTGCGGCAAGGTCTGATGCAGGCCAAGTCCCAGCTTCTCGAACCCTGGTACAGCTTCACCCTCATCGTTCCCACAGAGCAGATCGGCCGTGCCATCACCGATATCCGGGCTATGGGCGGCGATTTTGAATCCCCGGAAACAGAGGGTATGAATTCTGTTTTGAGAGGAACTGTCCCCGCTTCCGAACTGGGTGACTATGCCGACCAGGTGGCCGCCTACACCCAGGGCCGGGGTCAGCTGCAGCTGGCGCTGCAAGGCTATGCCCCCTGCCACAACCCGGAAAAAGTCATTGCAGAAGCGGCCTACGATCCGGAAGCGGATCTGGACAACACGCCGGATTCCGTATTTTGCAGCCACGGCGCAGGTTTCACCGTCAAATGGCACCAGGTCAAGGAATATATGCACCTGGACAGCGGTCTGAAAAAGTCTGTATCCCAGGAGCCTCAGCTGATCACCCGCAACATCCGCCTGGACGACAAAGAGCTGGATGCCATTATGGAACGGGAATTCGGACCTGTAAAGACCCAGCTCTACCGTCCACCAAAGAACCAATCCGCCACCGCGGAAATTACCATCCGACCCCCTAAAGACCAGGCCATTATCGTGGACGGCTACAATATTATCTTCGCCTGGGAGGAACTCAGCGCCCTGGCCCAGCACGACCTGGATGCTGCCCGAAGACGGCTTTGTGATCTTCTGTCCAGTTTCGCAGGGTTCAAAAAGTGCTACTTGGTACTGGTATTCGACGGTTATAAAGTCAAAGGCAATCCCGGCGAAAAAGAACGGTTTCACAATATCCAAGTGGTCTACACCAAAGAGAATCAGACCGCCGATGCCTACATTGAGGCCCTGGCGGATCAGATCGGCAGAAACTATGCGGTCCGGGTGGCCACCTCCGATGCCCTGGTGCAGCTAAGCTCCCTGCGCAGCGGTGTTCTGCGTATGTCCGCCCGGGAGTTGCAGGAGGAAGTGACCCTGGCCCAGAAAGAAATGCTGAAACATTTCTAAGATTCGGTAAAAATTTCTTCCTTTTTCCAACTTTTTGGTATACAATGGTAGAAACACACAGGAGGTATATCTATGAGCAATCATTCTGTAGCCCCCGCCGACCCCAAATCTGCCCAGCGGCAGGCCCGCCTGGAAAAGCATGACCACCGGGTGGAACACTTTTTCCGCCGGATATTGCATTTTCTGGAGCGTGTGATCGCCGCCGCCACCATCATCGTTCTGGTGCTGGCTCTGGTTCTGGAATTCTACCAGATGATCACCGTGGATGGCTATCTTTCCGATCTAGGGACCTATCTGCATAACATTCTTACCATTGTTGTGGGTCTGGAGTTTGTGCGAATGCTCATCGATACCACCCCTGCCAATATTCTGGAGGTCCTCACCGTGGCAATTACCCGTCACGTGATCCTCAGCCACGATGACCCCTGGAGTAATGTGGCCTGCATTGCCTGTATCGCGGGCCTGTTCGCCATCCGCCGTTTCCTGGTCCGCCGCAGCGAACTGAAGGAAGAAATGGTGGAAATGGAGTAAGCTTTACACTGACAGGCGGCCATTGGCCGCCTGTTTCTTACGAAAATATCACAAGGAGAATTCTATGAACATTCTGATTTGCAACGTGGGAAGTACGTCCCTGAAATACCAGCTGTTCCATATGGACGCAGGAGAAAAGGTGCTGTGTGCCGGCGGCGCAGAACGGGTCGGCCAGACCAAAAGTGTCTTCTACCACAAAAATCCCTTGACCGGCAGTTCCGTGCGCAAGGATGCTCAGTTTCCCACCCATAAAGAGGCCATCAGCGAAATGCTCAACCATATGCTGGGGGATTGTATTGCCTCCCTGGAGGATATCTCCTGTGTGGGTTTTAAGGTGGTCCACGCCAAGGGTGTTACCGGCGTGCAGTATCTGACCGAGGATGTGCTGCAGGCAATGGCGGATTTCAATTCCGTTGCTCCGGCCCACAATCCTCCCTACATTGCCGCCATCCGCCAGTTCCGGGAACTGATGCCCGAAACGCCGCTGATCGGCTCTTTCGAGACCGCTTTCCACTCCCAAATGCCCCCGGAGGCCTATCTGTATCCCATTCCTCTGGAATTGAGCAAACAGCACGCCATCCGCCGTTACGGCTTCCACGGCGCTTCTCTGGAGTACCTGTCCACCTGGACCGCCCGGGAAATGGACCGGCAGGATCTGAAGCTGGTATGCTGCCATCTGGGCGGCAGCGGCAGCCTGTGCGCCGTCAAAAACGGTATCAGCATAGACACTTCCATGGGTCTGGGCCTGCAGTGCGGTGTGCTGCAGAACAACCGCATCGGCGATATGGACCCCTATATTATCTTCCACCTGGTGGAAGAATGCGGAATGGAGCTGCAGGAGGTCAAGACTATGCTGCAGACCAGGAGCGGCCTGTACGGTATGTCCGGCTTTGTGTCCAACGACCTGCGGGACATCCAGGAGGCCGCCCAGGCCGGAAATGAGGACTGCGCCAATGCTGTGAAGGCCTATGCCTACGGCATCAAGAAGTATATCGGTGCCTACACCGCCGCTATGGGTGGCGTGGACGCTGTGGTCTTTGGCGGCGGCATTGGCCGCAACAGCGGCCTGGTCCGTCAGATGAGCCTGGAGGGCCTTGAGTGTCTGGGTATCCACCTGGATCCGGAGAAAAATGCCAACGCCCAGGGCGGAATGGATCTTTCCAGGGACGGAAGCCCTGTGCGTATTTACGTGGTGGACACCAACGAGGAGATCATTGTGGCCAGAAAGGCCAAGGACCTGCTGGAGCAATAATCGTACACAATATGATTCCCGATGAAAAAAGCATGACACATGGTATAATGGACCCATAATTAAGAAAGGAAGGGATCGATTTTGGCTTTTTCAAACTATCTCCACAGCAAACGTGCCTGCGCCAAGGAACTGGTGGCCCATTTGGGCAAGTACTACCCTTATGTGAGCGTTCTGGGCGTGGATATCAAAACCACCAACATCCAGGTGGACAAAAACACCTCCTCCATCAATCCGGGTATGGACACGGAGTGCGGCTTTGTGGTGAAGCTTCACAACGGCAAAGTCTTCTGCGAATACTCTCTGGACGATCTGCGCGGCGATATGCAGACTCTGGCAGAGAATATTCACCAGGAACTGTCCTTCCCCACCGGACGGGAGACCGTTACCGGTATGGACCTGGAGGATGTGCCTATGGTGCGCTCCTTCGCCCGGGAGCAGGATTTTGCTGACTATACGGACAGTCAGCTTCTGGACTACTGCAAGGACCTGTGCGCCAAACTCAATGATGCCAGCGAATTCGTGCTTAACGGCCTGGTCCGGCTGGGCCTTTTGGAGGTATCCAAGCTGTTCATCTCCAAAAACCGGGAACTGGATCAGAACTACACCTGGGTCAACGGCCACATAGTAGCTGTGTATCGGGAAAACGACAAGGTCGTGCAGGTGTTCGAGGGCGCGGACCACAACACCATCGCCGCCGTTCTGGAAAAGCTTCCCACCAAAATGGACAAGCTCCTCCATAGGGCCCATATGCTCACCCTGGCAAAGCCCATCACCCCCGGTGTATACGACGTGATCACTGACCCCTCCATCACGGGTCTGATTGCCCACGAGGCCTTCGGCCACGGTGTGGAGATGGACCAATTTGTAAAGGACCGGGCGCTGGCAAAGGAATATGTGGGCAAATACGTGGCCTCCCCCATCTGCAATATGCGTGACGGCGCCGGCTCCACCGTAAGTGTGGCCTCTTACTTCTTCGATGACGACGGCGTTCTGGCCGGCGACACCCAGATCATTAAGGACGGCATTCTGGTCACCGGCATCTCCGACCTGGCCTCCGCCACCCAGCTGGGTACTGCCCCCACCGGCAACGGCCGCCGGGAATCCACCCGCCGGAAGGCCTATGCCCGGATGACCAACACCTTCTTCTGTCCCGGCAAGGACAAGCTGGAGGATATGATCGCCTCCATCGACCACGGCTATATGCTCTTCGAGACGGACAACGGTATGGAAGACCCCAAGAACTGGGCCATCCAGTGTGTGGCCCAGTACGGCATTGAGATCGTAGACGGCAAATTGACGGAAAACTACGTGTCCCCCGTGGTTATGAGCGGCTATGTGCCGGACCTGCTGAAGTCCATCAGTATGATCTCCGATGACTTCCAGGTTGTGGGCTCCGGTTACTGCGGCAAGGGTTACAAGGAATGGGTCCGCGTCAGCGACGGCGGTCCTGCACTGAAAGTGAAGGTGAAGCTGGGATGAAAACGGTATTGGAACTGCTGAACGCCAACCGGGGCGTCAGCGAATATAAGATCAACCGTCACCAGAAACAGAGTGCGGAGCTGTTCTTCGTCAAGGGCAAGCTGGAGACGATCCGGCGCACCGATACCTGCGACCTGGAAGTGACGATTTATGTAAACCACGATGGTTTTAAAGGCGATTCCAAATTCCTGATCTACCCCTCCACCACCCGGGAGGAGCTTTCCCAGCTGATCGACACCGCCGTGTCCAAGGCAAAGCTGATCCAAAACCAGGACTATCAGCTGCCCCAGCAGCAGACGGGAGAATACTCCGTGCCCAGCAATCTGGCGGACGCACCCCTTACCCAGCTGGCAAATCAGATCGCGGATGCGGTTTTCGCCGCAAACACCATCGAAAACGCTTCTCTCAACAGCGTAGAGGTGTTTGTGAACAAGCACACCGACACAGTTGTCAACAGCCGGGGCATCCACAAGACCCAGGTCCGTTATGACGCTATGGTGGAGACTATCCCCACCTACAACGGCCAGGACCAGAGTGTAGAGCTGTATCAGCAGTACAACTTCAGCCAGCTGGATCCTCAGAAGATCACCTCCGAAGTCCGGGAAAATCTGCTGGCCGTCAAGGCCCGGTATGAGGCAAAGCAGCCGGAAACCGCCCTGGCGTGCAAGGTGATTCTGAACAAATTGGAGCTGAGCGAGCTGTTCTGGAACATCGCCCAGGATCTGAATTACAGCACCGTCTACTCCCACGCCAACCTGTTTAAGAAGGGCGACGCCATCCAGAAAGAGCCCGCCGGTGACCTACTGGACATTACGCTGGCAGGCGCTGTCCCCGGCAATATCCGCAGCGTCTGTTTTGACGGCGACGGTATGACCCTGGACAGCATCCGGGTTGTGGAAAAGGGCCAGGCTGTGAATTACTACGGCTCCAGCCGGTTCGGACAGTATCTGGGCGAAGAGCCTACCGGTAATCTGCGCTGCCTGCAGGTTGCCCCCGGCAGTGCCTGCCAAACCTTCCTGGAACAGGCACCCTATCTGGAAGTGATCTCCATGTCCGGCCTGCAGGTGGATTTCTACAACGATTATATCGGCGGTGAGGTGCGTCTGGCCTACTACTGTGACGGCAGCACCGTCACCCCGGTCACCGGCATTTCCATTACCGGCTCTCTGAGCCAGGTGCTGAGCACCATCCGGCTGTCCAACGAACTGGATATGCACGACGGCTACAACGGCCCTAAGAAGGCGGTTCTGGAGAATATGACGATCTTCTAAGCCCCATACTCCCATACAGCAAAAACGGACGGTTTGCACCGTCCGTTTTGTTATTTCATAAACTTGTCCACCGCCTGGCACAGATCGTCAATCGCGCCCTCGTCTCCGGCGGCCACCGCATCCACCATACAGTGGCGCATATGGTCCTTCAGGATCACCTTTCCCGTATTGTCCAACGCGGAGCGGACCGCGGCCAGCTGAATGAGGACCTCCGAGCAGTCGTGTCCCTCTTCCACCATCCGCTTCACCTTTTCCAGATGTCCAATAGCCCGGGCCAGCCGGTTCACGACCGCCTTCTGGTTCTCATGGACGTGGCCGTGGGAGTGGGCGATGCCGTGGGCATGCATATAAGAATGGTCGTGTTCATGGGAATGCCCGTGACCGTGTTCCTGGTCGTGATGATGCTCTGCCATAGGGCCGCCTCCTTGGATGGTTTTTCTTATCATACCCCATTTATGTCCAACTTGCAAGCCCCGTATGGGGATAAGAATACGCAAAAAAATTGACGGCAGGAACTATTTCTGTTATAATGCCAGATTAGAGAAATATGGACAATTCCCTGTTGGAGGTAATATAGATATGAGAATGCGCAGAATGAAAAATCTGGAGCCCCGGATGGAGAAATGTGCCGCCCTGCGGATCCCGGAGCCTGCCCGGATGAAGGGCAGCTGGCGGCAGCTGAAGCCCGGCTGCACCGCCCTGTGGGTGGAGGTTGGCTGCGGCAAGGGCAAATTTACCGCGGAGACCGCCCAGGCCAATCCGGATGCGCTGCTGATCGCCGTGGAGCGCTGCCGGGAGGCAATGGTGGTGGCTATGGAAAAAGCGCTGTCTATGGGCCTTACCAACGTGTTTTACATCGATATGGATGTGGAAAAGATCGAGGAGATCTTTGCCCCCGGCGAAATGGACCGGCTGTTCATTAATTTCCCGGACCCCTGGCCCAGGAAGAAGAATGCCAAGCGGCGTCTGACCCACCGGGGTTTTCTGGATAAATACTGCCGCACCGTGAAAGAGGGCGGCGAGATCCACTTCAAAACCGACAATGCCCCCCTGTTTGAGTTCTCTGTGGAGGAATTCCATGCCTGCGGCCTGCAGGTGAACAATCTGACCCGGGATCTGCACGCCAACGGCATCGTGGGCATCACCACCGGCTATGAGGAGAAGTTCCACGCGCTGGGTACGCCCATCAACCGCTGCGAAGTGGTGTGCAAGCCTTTTGTGCTGCCCCCGGAGGAAAAGAAGCAGAAAGAGGAGAATGACCAATGACCACTTACCACGCAGGCAGCTGCGACATCGCCGTGATCGGTGCCGGCCACGCCGGTATCGAAGCCGCTCTGGCTGCTGCCCGTCTGGGTCTTGATACCATCCTGTTTACCATCAATCTGGACAGCGTGGGCAATATGCCCTGCAATCCGGCCATCGGCGGCACCGGCAAGGGCCATTTGGTCCGGGAGCTGGACGCCCTGGGCGGACAGATGGGTCTGGCCGCTGACCGGGCCTGTATCCAGTACCGGATGCTCAACCGGGGCAAAGGACCTGCGGTCCACTCCCTCCGGGCCCAGGCCGACCGGCGCAAGTACCAGGCTGTGATGAAGCAGACCTTGGAGCAGCAGGAGAATCTGCAGCTGAAGCAGGCCCAGATCGTAAGGATTTTAACGGAGGGCCACCGGGTAAGCGGTGTGGTCACCACTCTGGGCGCTCAATACGACGCAAAGGCTGTGGTCATCGCCACCGGCACCTATCTGGACAGCACCGTGATCACCGGCCAGTCCGTCCAGAGCGCCGGTCCGGACGGTATGCACGCATCCATCGGTCTGGCAGACGATCTGCGCCGGCTGGGTCTTCCCCTGCGCCGGTTCAAGACCGGTACGCCGCCCCGGGTCAACCGCCGCAGTATTGACTTCTCCAAAATGGAGCTGCAGCCGGGCGATGCTGACCCGGAGCCCTTCTCCTTCCGCACCGAACACCCCCTGGAAAACCGGGCAGTGTGCTATCTGACCTATACCAACGAAGAAACCCACCGGATCATCCGGGAAAATCTGCACCGCAGTCCTATGTACGACGGCACCATCTCCGGTGTAGGCCCCCGGTACTGCCCCAGCATTGAAACCAAGATCGTCCGATTCGCGGAGAAGAACCGGCATCAGCTGTTCATCGAGCCCTGCGGTATGGACACGGAGGAGATGTACATTCAAGGCTTTTCTTCCTCGTTGCCGGAGGATGTGCAGCTACAGATGATGCGCACCATTCCGGGCCTGGAAAACGCCCAGATGATGCGCCCGGCCTATGCCATCGAATACGAGTGCATCGACCCCACCAGCCTGCTGCCTACCCTGGAATACAAGCACATTTCCGGCCTGTACGGCGCCGGTCAGTTCAACGGCTCTTCCGGTTATGAGGAAGCCGCGGTCCAGGGTCTGGTGGCCGGCATCAACGCGGCCCTGAAGCTTCAGGGCAAAGAGCGTCTGATCCTCACCCGGGACACCAGCTACATCGGTACACTGATCGACGATCTGGTGACCAAAGGTACGGAAGAACCCTACCGGATCATGACCAGCCGCTCGGAATACCGGCTGCTGCACCGGCAGGACAACGCAGACCAGCGGCTCACCGCCATCGGCGCGAAGGTGGGTCTGGTGCCGCCCCAGCGGCTGCGGCAGGTAGGGGAAAAATACGCCGCCGTCCAGCGGGAGATAAACCGGCTGGAAAGCTGCGGTGTGCCGGCAAGTCAGGCTCTTAACGAAATGCTGGCAGCCCGGGATTCCGCCCCGGTAGCCAATTCCGCCCGCTTGGCAGACCTGCTGCGCAGACCCCAGGTGACCTATGAGGATATCGCCCCCTTCGATCCGTGCCGGCCGGAACTTCCTGCGGCGGTAACGGAGGAAGTGCAGATCCAGCTCAAATATGCCGGCTATCTTGCCCGGCAGGAAAAGCAGGTGGCGGAATTTAAGAAAGAAGAATCCCGTCTGCTGCCCCCCGGCATAGATTACGACAGCATCGCCGGCCTGCGGCTGGAGGCCCGGCAGAAGCTCAGCCAGATCCGTCCCGTGTCTATTGGACAGGCTGGCCGTATTTCCGGCGTAAGTCCGGCGGATATCGCCGTGCTTCTGATCTGGCTGGAACAGAACAAATGACAAAAATCCCCGGAACAAGATGTTCCGGGGATTTGCTTTGACAATCAGTCAGCTACGTAGGGCAGCAGAGCGATCTGACGTGCGCGCTTGATAGCGGTGGTCAGGTCACGCTGGTGAGCTGCACAGGTGCCGGTGGTACGGCGGGGCAGGATCTTGCCGCGCTCGGACAGATAACGGCGGAGCTTTGCAGTGTCCTTGTAATCAATGCTGGTCACCTTGTCTACGCAGAAAGCACATACCTTCTTGCGCTTACGGGGACGCATACGCTGTTCGTTAGCCATGGGTGTTTACCTCCTTTGTAAGATGTGAAAAAGTTCAATGAAGGAAACCTTAGAAGGGCAGCTGTGCATCGTCATCATCCAGCATCGCGAAATCGGACGCGCTGTTGGATGCGGGAGCAGAGTAGCCACCGAAGCTGGGAGCGGGAGCAGCACCGTAGGCATTGCCGCCGAAAGCGGTACCTTCACTGCTGCGCTTGCTTTCGCCGAAGTAGACATTGTCTGCCACGACCTCAGCAGTACGGCGCTTGTTGCCATCCTTGTCGGTCCAGCCGCGGATCTGCAGCCGTCCGGACACTACCGCCATAGAGCCCTTGGTGAAATACTTGGAGACGAACTCTCCGGTCTGACGCCAGGCTACACAGTCGATAAAATCGGTTTCCCGTTCGCCGCCGTCCCTGGGAGCAAAGTCCCGATCCACTGCAACAGTGAAGGATGCGACTGCGATGCCGCTGCCGGTACGGCGCAGCTCGGGGTCACGGGTCAGTCGACCCATAATGGTGATGTGGTTGAGCATAGAATTACGCCTCCACTACGGTGGTCAGGCAGCGCAGGACGCCTTCAGTGATCTTCATCACACGCTCCAGCTCTGCGGGGAACTCGGGCTTGGTCTCCATATTCATCAGAACATAGTAGCCTTCAGTCAGGTCGTTGATGGGGTATGCCAGACGACGCTTGCCCCACTCATCGATGTTGGACAGAGTACCCTCCGCTTCCACCATTGCCTTGAACTTCTCCACAAGTGCGGCGATGCCCTCTTCGCCCTGAGCAGGGTCGATGATGTACAGCACCTCGTACTTACCGGTGATCTTAGCCATGTTGTTTGCACCTCCTTTTGGACTTTTGGCCCACGGTCGCGCCGTGAGCAAGGATTGTCCGCATTCGCAGACCAGTGTATTATAGCCTCCCCCAATTGAAAAGTCAAGGATATTTTCCACAAAAATCCCGTATATTCAAGATTTTCCCGGGAAAACTCCTGCAAAGGGGTGGGTAATTTGATTTTATCCTATATTCGTACCATTATACTCTACCTGGTGTTGATCGTGGCGATCCGGCTGATGGGCAAACGGCAGATCGGACAGATGGAACCTGCGGAATTTGTGGTGACCATGCTGGTAGCCAACCTGGCCTCCATACCTATGCAGGACGGTGGTATTCCTCTGTTCTCCGGACTTCTGCCCATTCTGACCGTCCTGGGTCTGGAGCTGGTGCTGTCCACACTGGCCCTTCGCAGCATCCGTCTGCGCAAAATTCTGTGCGGCAAGCCGGTGATCCTCATCGAAAACGGCAATCTGCTCCAGGAAAATTTGAAAAAGACCAGAATCACCCTGGACGAGCTAACGGGGCATCTGCGGGAAAAAGACGTGCTGGATATCAAAACCGTCCAGTATGCCATATTGGAGACCAATGGCAATTTATCCGTCTTTCCCTATCCCAAGCACAAGCCTGCCAGCGCAAAGGACGCAGGCATCCAGACCAAAAAGCAGCTTCTGCCCATCACCTTGATCAGTGACGGTATGATCCTGACAGACAATCTGGCCGTGGCCGGCAAAAGCCGTGCCTGGCTGGACCAGCTGCTGAGCCAAAAGAAAGCCACCGTAGACAGCACCTGGCTGCTTACAGTGGACAAAGACGATCATATTACCTTTTACCGAAAGGAGCTGACCTGATGGAAAAGCGCTTCTACCAGGGGGTCAGCCTCCTGCTGGTCCTGCTGGGTCTTTGCGTTTTGGTGACCTGGGGCACCCAGAAAATCCACGAGCCTGCCCAGATGCAGCTTCTTGAAGCATCCCAGCTGGCGCTGGAGGAGGATTCCGATCAGGCTATCCGTCTGGCCCGGCAGGCCCACAGCCGTTGGGAAAAGACCCGGACGCTTACCGCCGCTGTGGCAGACCACTCCCCTATGGATGACATCGACTCCCTATTCGCGGAAATGGAGGTCTACGCCCAGGCAGAGGAACTGCCCCACTTTTCCGCCTGCTGTCTGCAGCTTAGCAAGCTCCTGCAATCCATGTATGAGGCCCACAGCTTCACCTGGTGGAACGTGGTGTGATCATCCGAAAAGCCTGTTCTGCAGATTTCTGCGCTTGATGGCCCAGTACAAAAGGCTGCCCAGACTCAGCAGCACGGCCGCTTCGCCAATGGCCACATAGACGGCATTGATCCAGAAACCGCCGCCTATATAGACATTCAGCTCCCAGCCTATCAACAGAGCATTGGTCAAGGCCGGCATCAGCATTCCGGCCAGAGGGTATCCCCTCACAGTCCTGCGGCGCAGGACGTACATAAGGCCGGCCGCCAGGGCGGTGGCCAACGTACCCACCAGAAAATCCAGCGGCAGCGCCCCGGCAAAACTGAGATTAAACAGCAGGCATCCCACGCCCAAACCCGGGATCGCCGCCGGGGTGAACAGTGCCAGGATCATCAATGCCTCCGCCGCCCGGAACTGGATGGCAAAGCTTGCCGAGCCGGGGATGAGTATATTCTGAAAGTGGCACAAAACCACATAAATGGCCGCGATCACCGCCGAAACAGCCAGGTTTTTTGCTTTGTTTTTCATAATGCACCTCATAAATACACCAAAAGAGGGCATAAAATGCCCCCCATAATGCCTAGTTTTGTTTAACGACAGGAGGGTCCCGAACTGTCGTATGAAGTTATTATGGGTGGATTATACGGGATTTACGCCCCGGTGTCAATGGCCTGCCCCGGCAATTTTGAAAGATACGTAAATTTTTTGTAACACCCGGCAAAGGTTTTTGCTTTTGGCTTGCTCTTTTTGTTCCGGGTGGTATAATATGGGCAGATTGGAAGTGATTCCCTTGAAGAAAATGCTGTTTATTCTCAATCCCTGCGCCGGTATGCGCAAGGCCAACCGGGTGCTGGCAGATATACTTGCCGTGTTCAACCGGGCCGGCTACCGGGTGGAGACCTATGTAACCGCCGCCCAGGGAGATGCTGTGCAGGCTGCTGCCCAGTGGGCGAGTTCCGTGGATCTGGTGGTATGCTGCGGCGGCGACGGCACGTTCAACGAAACCGTCCGGGGTGTCCTGCAAAGCGGTGCGG
>JAZQDH010000084.1:0-12873 GCA_045546655.1 Faecousia sp. | reverse complement strand
GATGGATGCCGGTGTCCCCATCAAGCGCCCCGTGGCAGGTATTTCCTGCGGTCTGATCTCCGACCAGGAGACCGGCGAGTGGAGAACCTTCACCGATATCCAGGGCGTGGAAGACTTCCACGGCGAGATGGACTTCAAGGTTGCCGGTACCACCGAGGGTGTTACCGCCATCCAGATGGACCTGAAGAACAAGGGTCTGACTATGGAGATCATCGCTGACGCTCTGGAGCGCTGCCGCAAGGCCCGTCTGGAGATCCTAAACGAAGTGATGCTCAAGTGCATTGCTGAGCCTCGTCCCGAGGTCAGCGAATTCGCTCCCAAAATGCTGAGCCTGAAGATCCCCGTGGACAAGATCCGCGAGGTCATCGGTTCCGGCGGCAAGACCATCCAGAAGATCTGCGCTGACACCGGCGCCAAGGTGGACATCGACGACGACGGTTCCGTATTCATCTCCGCTGTCGACTCCGCCGCCGCTTATGCCGCTAAGAAGATGGTGGACGACATCTGCTTCGTTCCCGAGGTTGGCAAGCTGTACTACGGCAAGGTGGTCCGCATCCTGCCCATCGGCGCATTTGTGGAGATCGCTCCCGGCCACGACGGCATGGTTCACATCTCCAAGCTGGAGAACCGCCGTGTGGAAAAGGTGGAAGACGTGCTGAACCTGGGCGATATGACCTGGGTCAAGTTCATGGGCTTCGACGAGAAGGGCCGCGCAAACTTCAGCCGCAAGGACGCACTGAAGGAAATGGCTGACAACGCCTGATTGCATTTTTCATCCCCTCTAAGCGGTGCTTAGAGGGGATTTTTTAATTCCTGTGCCGCTTTTTTACCGCTTTTTTATTCTACCACGAAAAAAGCACTTAACTTTTTTCCTGAATTATGGTATTCTGTACGGGTGAAAAATTGGTTTTCTGCAGAGGTGAGCATATGCTAACGAAAACAAAGCCCCGCAAGCCCTGGGTCTTGCCCCGGCATAAGGTCATCGTTGCCCTGGCAAAACCCATCATCCGGGCACTGGTGTATTTCAAATACGGTCTGAAAGTGGCCCGGTATCCAGGGGATACAAAGCGGCAGTACCTGGTGATCATGAACCACCAGACCGCCTACGACCAGTTCTTTGTCAGTCTGGCATTTAACAAGCCTGTGTATTATATCGCCTCCGAGGATCTGTTCTCTATGGGACTACTATCCAAGCTTCTGCGCTGGGCCGTGGCCCCGATCCCCATCAAAAAGCAGACCACCGACGTGAATGCGGTAATGACCTGCCTGCGGGTGGCAAAGGAGGGCGGCACCATCGCCCTGGCACCAGAGGGCAACCGCACATACAGCGGCCTGCCGGTACATATGAATCCCGCCATCACACCGCTGATTAAAAAACTGGGCCTGCCCCTGGCCATTTTCCGGATCGAAGGCGGCTACGGTGTCCATCCCCGTTGGAGCGATGTTTGCCGGAAAGGTCCTATGCGGGCCTATGTGAGCAAGGTCATCGAGCCGGAGGAATACAAGTCCCTCTCCAAAGAGGAGCTGTTTGACCTAATACGCAAGGAAATGTACGTGGACGAAACCGCCGTGGACGGCAGGTATCCCCACAAGCAAAGCGCCCAGTATCTGGAACGGGCTATGTATGTGTGTCCCTACTGCGGTCTTGCGGAATTTGAAAGCCAGAGAACCATCGTGACCTGCAAAAAATGCGGCAGGCAGATCGTGTATCTGCCCAACAAGGAGCTGCAGGGCATCGGCTTTGAATTTCCCTTTCTCTACGTGGCCCAGTGGTATCAGTACCAATGCGATTTCGTAAACAATCTGGACACCCTGGCACACACCGAAAAACCCCTTTACCAGGACCGGGCCGACGTGAGTCTGGTGCAGCCCTATACCCGGAAAGTATTGGTGCAGAAAGATGCGCCGGTAGCCCTGTACGGCGACCGGCTGTGTCTGGGTGATCTGGAACTGGCCTTTGACCAGGTGAACGTGATCACAGTGCTGGGCAAAAATAAACTCAACATTTATGCAGACGGCAAGATCTATCAGCTTAAGAGCGGTAAACGGTTTAACGCCCTGAAGTATATGAATATCTTCTACCGCCACCAGAATCAAACGACAGGAGATGGAAACAGTGAATTTTTGGGAATTTAATGTTTGGGGCGGCATCAATATTGTGGCCATCCTTTTGGTAAGCCTGCTGCTTGCCAACATTTTGAAGCGGAGATTTCCGTTTCTGCAGGCATCTCTGATCCCCACATCCGTGCTGGGCGGTGGTATTCTGCTGGTGATTGCGTTCCTCTACAAAACCGTTACCGGCAATGAGCTGTTCAACGAGCCCTTTTTTGGCGGAAACGGCTACACGGTGATGGAGCTGATCACCTATCACACCCTGGCACTGGGTTTCATCGCCTCTTCTTTCAAGACTACCGACGGCAAGCTCAGCAAGCAGCGTACCATCGAGATCTTCAACACCGGTGTTACCACTGTTTCCACCTACCTTCTGCAGGCAGTGGTCGGCTTCGGCATCACCATCTTGATCGCCGCGGTGTTTGTAAAAGACTTTTTCCCTGCCGCAGGTATCCTGCTGCCTTTTGGCTACGGCCAGGGTACCGGCCAGGCTATGAACTATGGTATGATCTACGAAAACGACTTCGGTTTCGTAGGTGGTAAGAGCTTCGGTCTGACCATCGCTGCTCTGGGCTTCCTCAGTGCCAGTATCGGCGGCGTGATCCATCTGAATATTCTGAAAAAGAAAGGTCTTCTGAAAGCCCAGAACCACGAAGAAGGTGCTATCAGCGCCGAGCAGGTCCAGGGCATGGGCGAAATTCCTATGCAGGAAAGTATTGACAAGATGACTGTTCAGATCGCGCTGATCGCCGTGGCCTATATGCTGTCTTACCTGCTGATGATGCTGCTGGGCAATATTCTTCCGGGTATGCGCTCCGTGATCTACGGCTTCAACTTCCTGCTTGGCGTTCTGGCAGCCACCTTGGTTAAGGCGCTGCTGAACCTGTTCCGCAAGCTGGGCTGGAACAAGCGCACCTACACCAACAACTTCCTGATGACCCGGGCCTGCAACCTGTTCTTCGACATTATGGTCGTCTCCGGCATCGCCGCTATCCGGCTGAGCGTTCTGGAACAGTACTGGGGCATTATGCTGATCTTGGGTGTGATCGGTCTGGTCATAACCTACGCCTACAATTATCTGGTGGCAAAGCTGCTGTTCCCTGCCTACACCCAGGAGCAGTTTTTGGCTATGTACGGTATGCTCACCGGTACCGCCTCCACCGGCGTGATCTTACTGCGTGAGATCGACGGCGAATTCAAAACCCCCGTGTCCGACAACCTGGTGTACCAGAACTTCCCGGCCATCGTCTTTGGCTTTCCCATAATGCTGCTGGCCACTCTGGCTCCGGTTAAGCCCATTCTGACACTGATCCTGCTGACCGGATTCTTCCTAGTGATGAATATCATCCTGTTCCGCAGCTTCCTCTTCCGGAAAAAGAAATAAAAAATTCCTGCACAGGTTTTACCTGTGCAGGATCTTTTTTATCAGCCAACGCCCTGCAGCATCTGGGCCAGCTCAGAGTCCCCATCCAGGATGATGGTTTTCTCCGTGCCGTTCAGGCTCTGCTTCCATGCGTCCAGGGCCAGGGTGAATTCATAGAATTCCTTCTTTTCCGGGGTGTCATAGGCCTCGGCCAGCAGGCGCATATACTCCGCCTCGCCTTCGGCCTCCAGCTTGGCGGCCTCCGCCTGGGCATTGGACACCATAATGTTCACCTGCTTATCCACGTCGTTGCGGATGATGGATGCCTCGTAGTTGCCGTCGGCAGTGTACTTGGATGCCATCTGGTTGCGCTCGGAGATCATACGGGAGTACACCGCGTTCAGATTGCTCTCAGGCAAGTCGAACTGCTTGATCTTCACATCCTGCACGTTGATGCCGTAGGTCTGGGCCAGGGAGTCTACCTCTCCGGCGATGCCCTCGTAGATGTTATTGCGCAGCGCGCCGTCGTCCATATTGATGATATCCGACTGGGCCAGTGTGCCCATCACGTTCTTCAAGGTGTTGTAGGTCAGCGCGTCCAAACGCTGCTCCGCCACACCGGCAGAACCCAGAGTCTGGTAGAACCGCAGGGGATCGGAGATCTGCCACAGAATGTAGCAGTCCACGGTCATATTCTGCTTGTCGGAGGTCAGCACCTCAGAGGGAGGAATGTCGTAAAGCTGGGTCGCCTTGGTAAAATACTTTACCGAGTCCACAAAGGGGATCTTCACGTGCAGGCCCGCCTGGTCGGTGGTGTCGATGATCTTGGAGAAGCGCACCGTACAGGCATACTCATTCTCACGAACCGTAAACAGGGAGTTTGCGGCCACAATGACGATCAGCAAAACAACGATCGCCGCGATAATTCCTTTTTTCATAGTGTTCTCAGCCTCCTTCCACGACCGTCATAGGATCCAGGGGCAGAAGCATCTGCACATCACCGCTTTCGCCGGAGCCGGTTTTGATATACAGCTTCACGCCGGGCAGCACCTGAGAAATGGCCTCATAGTACATACGGGAGCGGGTGATCTCCGGATTCAAGGCATATTCGGCATACATGGCCGTGAACATAGCCACCTGCTCGTGTGCCTCATTGATACGTTTCTGCTTCAAAAACTCCGCGTTCTGGATCTGCTTATCTGCCTGGGCCTGGGCCTGGGGCAATTCCGCATTCTGGTAAGCCTTGGCATCGTTGACCACAGTCTCCGCCTCCTGCTTGGCCGTTTCCACCGCCTTGAAGGCTTCTATAACCTCCTGGGTGGGGGGTTCGGAGTCCTGGATCTTCACGTCCACCAGGGTCAGGCCGATGTCATACTCCTGGAGGATCTGGCTGACCAGGTCCTTGACCTGCATCTGGATATTCTCCTTGCCGTCGGTCAGCACGGAGTCCACAGAGGAAGATCCCACCACGTTGCGTACCTGGCTCTGGATCAGATTCCGCAGGATCATTTCCGGGCTGTTGGAGGAATATAAATACTGGACCGGATCGGAGATCTTGTACTCCACAAAGAAATCCACGTTGACGATGTTATAGTCGCCGGTGATCATGGTGCTTTCAGATGTGTTGACCGCATAGCCGTTCCCGTAGGGATCGTAAGGATCATAAGCATCGCTGGTGTAACCCAGCTCGATCTTCTGATAGACGTTCACATCCACCTTTTCCACCCGCTGAATGCCCAGGGGCATCTTAAAGTGGACACCTGCGTCGGTCACATCCGTGACCTTGCCAAATGTGGTCACCACCGCCTGCTGCTTGTCGTCCACGGTGTAGAAGCAAGTACCCGCTGCCACAACCACCAGGATCACCGCCAGCACGGCCAGCAGCACGTTCCGTGCCCCACGCCAGTTGCCCCGGGGTTTCTGGGGGGGCTGGTTCTCCGGTGACCAATGGTATGTTCCATTGTTTTCCATAATTGTTCTCCTTCTTTCATTTTAATAGGGTCAGCATCCGCCGGCTCTCCTGCACCATCCGCGCTGCCAGCCAGGCGGTTAACATAATTCTTAGAACCTCTTTCACCCGCTCCTTGGCCCCGGGAGCCGGCTCCTGATAGTCTGCCAACGCCTCATCGATGACGCTCTCCCGCTGGCTGGCATCGTACAGGTCCTTGGCCCTGGCCGCCAGCTTTACAAACATAAAGTAAAGGACAGCATCATCGATCATATCGTCAGACTCGTCGCTTAAATTTCCGTTCACGTACTGCAGCACACCGCAGATCTCCTCAATAGACAACACGTTTTTCAGCATATTGATATTGATGATCCGGCACAGCTGCCGCAGGGTGTAGCGCTTTTTCTGGGGTGGGGTGAGAAACCCCCGCTTGACCCAATTCTGGATGTGGTAAGATTCCAGGCCGGTGATGGCTGCCACCTGGCTCAGGGTCAGATCGCCGCCCAAAAACATCGCCTGAAATTGGTTCCGGATAAAACCTGCGTCTTCCCGCTGGCCCTTCAGCACCGTACCAGGAATGGTCCATTCCATTGGATACACCTCCGTTTCTTGGATGATTTGATAATATCATGTGGTCACGTGATTGTCAATAGTGGTTTTATGATTTATTTGTAAATAATTTATGTACAGCCACGGCTTTTTTGGTCACATTCCCTCTTTACGAATCGGAAAAATTATTGTACAATAAAGCCACTATAGAATGAGGGAGGAATCGCCTGGTGAAATGTTTGAAGTGCGGAAAAGAAACCCAACACGAGCATGTTTTCTGCGACCACTGTCTGGATTCTATGGCGGCCTACCCTGTAAAACCCGGAGCGCCCATTCATCTGCCAAAACCGGCTGTCTCCACCGCGGCACAAAAGCCCTCCGCCCGTAAAAAAGCACCCAGTCTGGAAGAACAGGTTGGCAAACTAAAGAAGACCCGGCTCTGGCTGAGTATTACCTCCGCAGTCCTGCTCTTAGCCCTGGCGCTGAGCTTTGGCGCGTTGGTCCGCACCGGGCAGGTCATATCAGCCCTAAAGAACACCGGCAAGAACTACTCTGTGGCTACCACGCCGGAAGACTGATGTTTCACGTGAAACATCCACAAACCAATTGTTTCACGTGAAACAATTGAAACCGAAAGGAATCACAATATGGGCAAGATCATTGCTGTCGTAAACCAAAAAGGCGGTGTGGGCAAGACCACCAGCTCTGTAAATCTGACCGCCGCACTGTCGGAGGCGGGAAAGAAAGTTTTGCTGTGCGATTTTGACCCCCAGGCAAACGGCACCTCCGGTCTGGGCATCGACAAAAGGAAAATTCAAAAGAGCGTTTACAACGTGATTATAGAGGATGCGGATATCCAGAAGGTCATTGTCCAGACTAAATATGGAGATGTGCTTCCCTCCACGGCGGATCTGGCTGGCGCGGCTGTGGAGCTTTTAAGTATGGCAGAGCCAAACCATCAGCTGCGCAAAGCCCTGGAAAAGGTCCGGGATGAATACGATCTGATCCTGATCGACTGTCCCCCCTCTTTGGAGCTGCTGACGCTGAACGCGCTGACCGCAGCAGACGGTATCCTAGTACCTGTACAATGTGAATACTACGCCCTGGAAGGTCTGACAGATCTGATGTCCACCCTGCGCCTCGTAAAAAAGCGTCTTAACCCCAAGCTGGAGATCTTTGCGGTAGCACTGACTATGTTTGACGGCAGAACCAATTTCTCCACCCAGGTGGCACAGGAAGTCCGCCGTCACTTCCCCGGCAAGGTGTTCGCCACCGTCATTCCCAGAAATGTACGTCTTGCTGAAGCTCCCAGCCACGGTATTCCCGTGACGGTCTACGACCGGCTCAGCAGAGGCGCGCAGGCATACCGGGCTATGGCCCAGGAAATCATAACAAAACTCCCATAAGAGGTGATTCGATTGGCAAAAGGTTTAGGCAAAGGCCTGGGCGCTCTGATGGGCGATTATATGGAGGAGACCTCCGTCCAGAAAAGTCCCTATCAGCTGCTGCCCATTCATAAGGTAGAGCCCAATAGCGCACAGCCCCGGCAGGATTTTGACCCGGAGGAGCTGCAGTCCCTCAGCGAATCCATCGCTGCCCACGGGGTAGTCCAGCCCCTGACAGTGCGGCTGCTTGACAGCGGATACTACCAGATCATCGCCGGCGAGCGTCGCTGGCGTGCCGCCAGAATGGCCGGTTTAACGGAAATTCCCGCGGTGATCATCCAGGCTGACGACAAAAAGGTATTGGAACTGGCGCTGATCGAAAATCTTCAGCGGCAGGATCTGAACCCGGTGGAAGAAGCCCTGGGATACCGATCACTGATGGACGATTACGGTCTGACCCAGGAGGAGGCAGCGGGCCGGGTTGGAAAATCCCGCTCAGCTGTGGCAAATACCCTGCGTCTGCTGGCCCTTCCCGACTCCGTTCTGGTCAAGCTCCGCTCCGGTGAATTGTCCGCAGGACACGCCCGGGCCGTTCTGTCTCTGAAAACCATAAAAGAGCAGGAGCAGGCAGTACAAAAAATCTGCGCCCTGGGACTTTCTGTCCGGCAGGCAGAGCTTCTGTGCAGGAATATGATCAAAGAGCCTGCCCCCCGGGAGGAAGTTACTCTGAAAGTAGACTATGTGGCTGAGTGCGAAAAGAATCTTTCCAAGCATTTAGGCCGGGGCGTAAAAATCGTCAACGGCAAGCGCAAGGGCCGTTTTGAATTGGAATTTTACGGACAGGAGGATCTGCAGGTCCTTCTGGACGCATTGATGAATCTAAAGAGGTGAGCGTATGGAAAAGAAATTGTACCGCAACACACAATCCAAAATGCTGGCCGGTGTCTGCTCCGGTCTTGCAGAGTATGTTAACATCGATCCCACCATCATCCGTCTGATCTGGGCCCTTGTGGGACTGTCCGGCGCAGGCATCGTGGCCTACCTGGTCTGCGCTATGATCATTCCGGAAAAACCCATCGACGTTATTGACGCATAACCCAAAAGGAGAGGTAAGAAATTATGTTAGACATCAAAAGGATCAAAGAAGACCCCCAGGCCATTAAGGATGGTCTGAAGGCAAAGGAAGTGGATTGCGACGCAATCGTTGACCGAATTCTGGAGCTGGATGTGCAGATCCGTGGTCTGAAGACCGCCACCGAGACCAAGACCGCCCAGAAAAACAAGCTGGCCAAGGAAAACGGCAAGCTGTTCGGTCAGAAGAAGGGTCTTGAGAATCAGGGCAAGGACACCAGCGGGCTGGATGCCATCATTGAGCAGAATAAGCAGGAGTCCATCGCACTGGACGCCTCCATCGCGGACGAGGCTGCCCAGCTGAAAGATCTGAGCGTGGAATTCAAAACTGCTATGCTGAGCCTGCCCAATATGCCCGACACGGACCTGCTGCCCGGCGGCAAGGAGAACAACCAGCCTCTTCGTTATGTGGGCAACAAGCCTCAGTTCGATTTCGAACCCAAGCACCACGTGGATTTGTGCCAGGACCTGGGTCTGATTGACTATGAGCGTGGTGTCAAGCTGGCCGGCGCAGGCAACTGGATGTACACCGGTATGGGTGCCCGCCTGGAGTGGGCATTGCTGAACTACTTCATTGACACCCACACCGCCGACGGCTACGACTTCATCCTGCCCCCCCATATGCTGGAGTACCAGTGCGGTGAGACTGCTGGCCAGTTCCCCAAGTTTGCCGACGAGGTTTACAAGATCGCTAACCCCACCGACGACCGGATCCACTATATGCTGCCCACCGCCGAGGCCGCTCTGGCATCCGTCTATCGTGACGAGATCCTCACCGAGGCAGATCTTCCCAAGAAGTTCTTCGCTTACACCCCCTGCTTCCGCCGTGAGGCCGGTTCTCACCGTGCCGACGAGCGTGGTATGGTCCGCGGCCACCAGTTCAACAAGGTGGAGATGTTCCAGTTCACCCGTCCCGAGGACTCCGACGCCGCCTTCGACGAGCTGGTCACTAAGGCCGAGAAGCTGGTGGAGGGTCTGGGATTCCACTTCCGTACCGTGAAGCTGGCAGCAGGCGACTGCTCCGCATCTATGGCCAGAACCTACGACATTGAGATTCTGATCCCCTCCATGGACGGCTACAAGGAAGTTTCCTCCGTCTCCAACGCAAGAGACTACCAGGCCCGCCGGGGCAACATCCGTTTCCGCCGTGAGGCAACCGGCAAGCCCGAATTCCTGCACACCCTGAACGGCTCCGGTCTGGCAACCTCCCGTATCTTCCCGGCTCTGGTGGAGCAGAATCAGCGTGCTGACGGTTCTATCCTGGTTCCCGAGGTGCTGCGCAAGTACCTGGGCGGCCTGGAGATCATCGAAAAGAAGTAATTTCCCGGGAAATTACCCGAATTATGAATATTATGTAAACCAACTCTGAAAGGGGCAAGCTTATGAAAGAAATCAAGAAACCTTCCTGGTGGGACGAATTCAAGGCCTTCGCCATCAAGGGCAACGCAATGGCTCTGGCTGTTGGCACCATCATTGGTGCCGCTTTCTCCACCATCACCAAAAGTCTGACCGACGATATTATTATGCCCATCGTCTCCATTTTCCTGGGCGGCGTTGACTTCAGCGAGCTGAAGATCGTTCTCCCCCGCCTGTGGGGCGAGGCCAAGTTCGACGAAGCCGGCAACGAAATTCTGAACACCCTGAACTGGGGCAACTTCATCTCCGCAGTCATCAACTTCTTCATTCTGGCCCTGGTGGTGTTCTTCCTGGTCAAGGGCCTGAACAAGCTGGCAGAGGCCGGCAAGAAGAAGGAAGAAGCTCCCGCCGCACCTCCCGCTCCTCCTGCTCCCTCCGCTGAGGAAGTTCTGCTGGCCGAGATCCGGGATCTGCTGAAGAACAAGTAATCTCTCAGCATTGTTTGACAAATATTGCCTAAGCATTTATAATGGTAATGTTTTGTATACCACCAAATAAAAAGTAAGGAAGGGCATTGTACTTATGTTTAAAATCGTTTGCAAGCGTGAGCTGAACGACGCAGTCACTCTGATGCAGATCGAAGCTCCCTTTATTGCCAAGAAGGCCCAGGCCGGCCAGTTCATCATCTTCCGTATCGATGAGCAGGGCGAGCGTGTTCCTCTGACCATTGCCGGTTATGACCGGGAGAAGGGCACTGTCACCATCATCTTCCAGAAGGTGGGTTTCTCCACCATCGCTCTGGGCGCCCTGAACGAAGGCGACTACATCCGTGACTTCGTAGGCCCCCTGGGCAAGCCCACCCACACCGAAGGCATTAAGAAGGTCTGTGTGGTCGGCGGTGGCGTCGGCTGTGCCATCGCACTGCCTTCTGCAGCCACTTTCAAGGAAGCCGGAGCGGAAGTGGACGTGATTGTCGGCTTCCGTAACAAGGATATCGTGATCCTGGAAGAGGAATTCAAGGCTGTTTCCGACAATATGTATCTGATGACCGACGACGGCTCCTACGGCGAGCAGGGCTTCGTCACCGCCAAGCTGCAGCAGCTGCTGGAGCAGGGCAATCAGTACGACGCCGTTCTGGCCATCGGCCCCATCCCCATGATGAAGTTCGTCTGTAAGACAACCGAGCCTTTCGGTGTGAAGACCCTGGTCTCTCTGAACCCCATTATGGTGGACGGCACCGGTATGTGCGGCGGCTGCCGTGTAACCGTGGGCGGCCAGACCAAGTTTGCCTGTGTTGACGGCCCCGAGTTCGACGGCCATCAGGTGGACTTCAACGAGCTGATGAGCCGCAACAGCGTTTACAGAGGCCGTGAAGCCGAAGTGAAAGAAAAGCACGCCTGCCGTATAGATGCTATGGGCAAGGCGCTGATTCAGTAAGGAGGATACGCAAAATGGCTAATATGACACTTGTTAAGACTCCTATGCCCGAGCAGGATCCTCAGGTCCGTGCCCGCAACTTTAAGGAAGTGGCTCTGGGCTACACCGCAGAAATGGCCATCGAAGAGGCCGGCCGCTGCCTGAAGTGCAAAAAGCCCCAGTGTGTACAGGGCTGCCCCGTTAATGTTCGTATCCCCGAGTTCATCGCCAAGGTCCAGGAAGGCGACTTCAAGGCCGCTTACGAAGTGATCACCTCTACCAACGCTCTGCCCGCCCTGTCCGGCCGTGTCTGCCCCCAGGAGAGCCAGTGCGAAGCCAAGTGCGTCCGCGGCGTGAAGGGTGAGCCTGTCGCCATCGGCCGTCTGGAGCGTTTTGTGGCTGACTGGTATCGTGAAAACGTGAATGCAATGCCCGAAAAGGCTGAGTCCAACGGAACGAAGGTGGCCGTGGTGGGTTCCGGCCCTGCCGGTATGACCTGCGCTTCCGACCTGGCTAAGCTGGGTTACCAGGTCACTATGTTCGAAGCTCTGCACACCGCAGGCGGCGTTCTGGTTTACGGCATCCCCGAGTTCCGTCTGCCCAAGGCCATCGTGGCCAACGAGATCACCAAGCTCCAGGCCCAGGGCGTGGAAGTGATGACCAATATGGTCATCGGCCGTGTTCTGACTCTGGACGAGCTGTTTGAGATGGGCTTCAAGGCCGTGTTCGTAGGCTCCGGCGCAGGTCTGCCTATGTTTATGAACATCCCCGGCGAGAGCCTCAACGGCGTTTTCTCCGCCAACGAGTATCTGACCCGTACCAATCTGATGAAGGCCTACACCGAAGAGGCCGACACCCCCATCATCAAGTCCAAGGCTGTTGCCGTCGTAGGCGGCGGCAACGTGGCAATGGACGCTGCCCGCTGCGCAATGCGTCTGGGCGCTGAGAAGGTCTACATCGTCTACCGCCGCGGCGAGGCTGAGATGCCCGCCCGTCTGGAAGAGCAGCACCACGCCAAGGAAGAGGGCATCGAGTTTAAGACCCTTTGCAACCCCACCTCAATCCTGGGCGACGAGAACGGCCGTGTATGCGGTATGGAATGCGTCCGTATGGAACTGGGTGAGCCCGATGCTTCCGGCCGCCGCCGCCCCATCGAGATCCCCGATTCCAAGTTCATCCTGGATGTGGATACCGTCATTATGTCCCTGGGCACCAGCCCCAACCCCCTGATCCGCTCCACCACGCCCGGCCTGGAGACCAACCGGAAGGGCTGCCTGATCGTGGACGAGAACGAGATGACCACCCGTGAGGGCGTGTTCGCCGGTGGCGATGCTGTTACCGGTGCCGCTACGGTCATTCTGGCAATGGGTGCCGGCAAGAAGGGCGCTGCTGCAATCGATGCATTTTTGAAGAAATAATTTTACTAGGGAACGGCGTGCCGTTCCCTAGTTTCACAAGAGGATATATTATGGTCTCTATCATTATCCCTATTTACAACCGGGAACAGTACATTGAAGAATGTATTCGATCCATTCAGGCCCAGACCTATAAAAACTACGAGATCATCCTGATCGATGACGGTTGGACAGACAATACCCTTGCTATCTGCAAGG
>JAZQDH010000083.1:0-15027 GCA_045546655.1 Faecousia sp. | reverse complement strand
GGCCCTGTTCATTCTGTACAGCGGCATCAATATGGGCAAGGAGACCATTTCTCCGCTGCTGGGCGAAAATGCCAGTGCAGAACTGCGAGCGCTGATCGTGGAGATCGTCCGGGCTGACCCCCGAGTGTTGGGTTATCACGACCTGATGGTTCACGACTACGGCCCCGGCCAGCGCTTTGCCAGTATGCACGTGGAAATGGATCAGCGGGAAGATCCCCTGGCCTGCCACGAACTGATCGACAATATGGAGAGGCTGTGTCTGGAAAAGCACAATATTCATTTGGTGATCCACTACGATCCCGTGATCATTGGAGACCCTTATCAGGATGCCCTGAAAGCCACCGTGGAGCAGGCCCTCCTAAGCGTGGATGCCCGGCTGACCTTCCACGACTTTCGGATGGTTCGGGGCGTGGATCATACCAATCTGATCTTTGATGTGGCCGTTCCAGCAGATTTGGCCAAAGGAGAAAAGACCATCAGAAAGGCAATCAAGGACGCCCTGGCAGACGAACATACGGACACAACCTATTACACTGTGATTACCTTCGACTCCCAGGCATTTAATTGATGACTGGAGGATTTTCTAACATAAAAAACAGAGGCAAATGCCTAATGTCATATGGTAAGAAGATGCCCCCTGTATCACACTTCTGTGACACAGGGGGCGTTTTCTTAACTAGGTGACGATCTCATTTGCCAAAGAGTAACCGTTCCGAATGCGTCCGTATTAGCCCTTGACGGAGCCAATGGTTAGGCCCGCAATGAAGTACTTCTGGAAGAACGGATAGCAGATCAGAAGGGGAATAATGGCAACAAAGGTAATTGCCATACGGGCGGTTGCACCGGGCAAATTCCGCAGCATCTCCATGTTTTCAGGAGTCATATTCTCGGGACGTGCCTGCTTCAGCAGATCCAGTCTGTTCTGCATCTTCTGCAGGAAGGTCATAATGGGCTCCAGATTCTTGTTCTGGTTGTAGGTCAGGCCGGTGAACCAGTCGTTCCAGTGACCGACGAAGGTGAATAGGCCCACGGAAGCAAGGCCTGCCTTGAACAGAGGCATAACAATCCTCACATATGTTTGGAACTCACTGGCACCGTCCAGCTTGGCGGACTCCAGCAACGACTCAGGGATGGTGGTCTGAATAAAGGTACGCAGGATAATCACATTGAACGCACCGCACAGACCGGGAAGCAGGAAGACCCAGATAGTACTGTCGATATTTAGCCATTGGGTGATCAGCATATAGCTGGGAACCAGACCGGCGGAAAACAGGGTAGAGAAGAATGCGTAGAAAGCCAATGCATTGCGGGCTCTGAACTCCTTACGGGCCAGAACATAAGCAAACATAGACATGATGATCAAGCCCATACCAGTAGCAGTGACGGAGTAGAAGATGGTATTTGCATAACAGCGCCACACACCATCGCCCATTTTGGCGATGTATTGGTAAGCGTAGAGGGACCATTCGTTGGGGATAAACTTATAGCCAATCTGGCGGATGGAGTCCTCAGAAGAGAAGGAGATAATGATAACCAGAGCAACGGGCAGAACAAAGAGGATTGCCAGTATAATCATGAAGATGCTCAGAACCACATTGGTGGTGGGGGAGACGGTATTGATCCGAAGGCCGGATTTCTTTTTCGTTAAGGTCATTGTTTCCTTCCTCCTTCTTAGAACATTGCGCTGTCAGCGTCCATATGCTTAATAATCTTATTCACGGCGAGAACCAGAATAAAGCCTACAATAGACTGATAGAAGCCGGCTGCAGTGGACATACCCAGGTTGGGAGAGTTCATCAGAGAGTTATAGATGTAGGTATCCAGCACGTTGGTGACCGGATACAGGGCGCCTTCATTATTGGGGACGGTGTAGAACAGGCCGAAGTCGCCGCGGAAGATGCCGCCGCAAGCGCGGATTAGATTGATGCAGATGATGGTTCTCAGGTGGGGCAGAGTGATGTGGCGAATCTGCTGCCAGCGGGTTGCACCGTCCAGCGCAGCAGCCTCGTAGAATTCCTGGGAAATGCCGGAAATAACGGCGGTGTAAAGAATGGAGCTGTAGCCAACATTCTTCCAAATGTAGATGACCACCAGCAGCCATACCCAAACGTCAGTCCGGTTATACCAGTAGACGGCCTTGCCGCCGTTATCTTTGATGATACCGTTGATGTAGCCATACTCATAGTGCAGAAAAGCCAACATAATCATTGCCACAACGACCATAGAAAGGAAGAAAGGCATCATATAGGTGGTCTGCAAAACCTTCTGCAGTCTCTTGCTGGTCAATTCGTTGATCAGCAGAGCCAGGGTAACCGCGAGGGCCTGGCCAAGGAGAATAAACACAATATTGTATCCCACTGTGTTCCGGGTAATGACCCAGGCATCCGTAGTGGAGAACAGGAACTTAAAGTTCTGCAAACCTGCCCAGGGGCTGGTAAAGATACCCTTGGAGTAGTCTAGGTCCTGGAATGCCATGACCAGACCGGTCAACGGAACGTAGTTAAATACGAAAATCAGTAACACAGCGGGCAACGCCATTAAGTACAACTGCCAGTGCCGCTTGATCTCCTTCACGATTGGGTTCATTCTTTGGGTTGGGTTTTCTAGTCTGTTCAGTGTTTTTGCTTTCATGCTCTTCCTCCTATTATGTATTCGCAAAAATCTTCCCACCGGTCTCTCCTGCCGCACCCTTTCAGGTCTGGCGTCAGAAGGCTAACTGCAGGCTTGTTCGCCACCGATTATCAGGCGGTGATAAGGTGCTCCTTTCGCATATAGACTCCTGAAAAGGGACAGGAAGTTAATACATATTTACTATCGAATCATACCACACCCCCCCGGACTCCATCAATATGGAGGCAAGCCATCTTTTTAAACAAGATGGCCAATTAAAGTACTTTGCATGAAAATCAGCTTCTTCTGTGGCTGTCGGACGTGTTGGGATAAAAAAAGACGAAAAACACGGGGGTGGCTGAAGATGCCTACATACAGGTGCTTTAGACAAATTAGGCTCCAAAGTGTCATTCATTTTAATGATGATAAAGATTCTCTTGAAGTAAAATATTACTTGTGCTATAATAAAAACGTATTTATTATTTGGAGGGGACTCCCCCACAAAAACCGAATGTTTAAATGCAGTGTATGCCGTCAATGGCATTGGGCAGGCCTGCATTGGTGAGGCGGAGAACCAAATGAACCCAGAGCCGTTTGCAAAGGCGGAGGACCTGCTTGCCACCACCCCTCCACCGGTGCTGCCGCCTTCCTGTAACTATGCTATGCCGAATCAGCCCCGTAAGGCGGCGTCGTTATTCGCCCGGCGGAATAATCCTATAGGAGAGATCGCATGAACAAAAAATCCCTATTTGCAACACACCTGATCCAGTTTATGGAGTTAGTGGCAGACTTTTTTATTGTTAACGCTTTGACTGCGCTGCTGATCCTGCCCATCATCACTGCCGGTCCTGCACTGGTAGCCTGCTGCAAGGTTATGCAGAACTTTGTGTGGAAGGAGGACCGGCCGATAATTGCAGCCTACTTCCGGTCTTTTAAGGAAAATTTCAAGCAGGGTCTGGTCCTGGGCCTGCTGACCATGCTGGCGCTTGCTGTTTTGGCAGTAAACCTTTCGGTGGTGTATCTGTATTTTGAAGGAAACCTGGCCCTAATTCTGTATATGGTGCTGTTGGTGGCCACTGTTGTGTTCCTGGGTGCCGCAGTCTACGCCTTCTCCCTGATGGCCCGCTATGATAACACACTGAAGCAGCACCTGCGTAACGGCCTGTTCCTGGCCATAGGATATCTGCCCCGGACTGTGGGCTTGTTGGTACTGTACGGCATTCCTGTGTTTCTTGCCGTATATGATATCAATATTTTTATCAAGTCTATGGTAATCTGGCTGATGATCGGTATGTCCTTGATCGTCTACGGTGGTACCAAGCTGATCGCCCCCGTGTTTTTTAGCCTGGATCAGCGCATTGCAGACCAGGACAATGAGACTCAAGGAGAAGCCGAAAATTCCGAAGCCTCAGAAAAAGCAGAATAACAAATACCGGCGCGGAGGGAAATACCTATTATGACAATATCCCAATACAGGAAAAAAGCTCGGCAAGAGATGAAAGGCAAATCCAAGGAGGAGCGGTGGACGTTTTTTCTGGAGTACTACAAAGGGTATGCAGTTGCCGCCGCAGTTGTCCTTTTCATTCTGATCGACATTATCGTGATCATTGCTACCAGCAGGACCACTGCCTTTGGCGGTATGCTGATTGACGGCTACCTGCCGGAGGATACGCAGATTGAGGAGGCCTACCTGGCTTCCCTATCAGAATACCTGGAACTCAACACCAAGAAGGAGAATATCCGCTTTGACACAGGAATCTCCCTGATGTATAATCCGGAGGTCTCCCAGGTGGACACCTTCCAGCGGATTCAGGCAGGCCTGCTGACTAAAACTACGGACTTTATTACCGCCCAGACCTACGCCTTTAACAAATGCGCTTACAACACCTCCACTATGTTTGCCGACCTACGGGATCACCTGGACAAGGACACGCTCGCCAAACTGGAGGGAAAGCTCTTCTACATAGACCGGAGCGTTGTGGAGCAGCTGCGCCAGGCCCAGGAGCAAGGGAAGGTTATAGGTCAAATCGACTACCCCGATCCCACTGCCCCGGAGACTATGTCAGACCCTGTGCCTGTAGGGATCAATATTGCCGGCTGCAGCAGTGTGTTTCTCGACATCTACTACGGCGTGTATGAGGACACCTGGCTGGGCATCACCGTCTCCTCCCAACGTCCGGAGAAAGTTCTGAAGTTCCTGGATCATCTGTTTGGCGGTCAGATATAACAGTTTTGTCGGGAGCTGGGCCTGTCCCGGTTGAGACAAAAGCCAAGCCCCCATCTTGATATGCACCCCCAAAGTGTCCGACTTTGGGGGTGCATATTTTAATATCGTAAAAGGGATAGGAGTCAAAAGGTACCTGACAGTGTTATACCGGATATGTGCGAGCACCACTTGGACCATCGAGAGACAGTGGGGAACTACTGGTCGGATGGAAATGGGCAATCATTGACATGGGCCAAAAAGAATATGCCGCGGCGAAACGCCGCGGCATACCCTTTTCAAAGGGGTTAATATATGAGTGTGAAAAAAGCAAGGAGAGATTTAGGCATAAACTTGCCTTAGAGTTGAGCTACCCTGCGATTAAGCGTGGAAAGCGTCCAGCTGAGACTGAACCTCGGCAATGACCTTGTCAATGCCGTTGGCGGTCAGCTTCTCGCGGCACTCTGCGATGGTAGCGTCAATATCGTCCATAGACAGGGGGTAGATGAGCATCTGCATGTATTCAGCCATGATAGCGGTACATGCGGTGATCTCGTTCACAACGGGAGTCTGGTCGAAGGTGAAGCCGGTGTGGGGAGAAACAATACCGTTGTGGTTCAGGTCAGACAGAGCCTGCAGGAAGACATCGCGGTCGGAAACGGTATCGTCCAGCTTACCAGTAGCCAGGGAGTGAGCGTGGCCGTTGCCGTACCATGCTCTCCAGTACTTGTCGTTGTTAGCAGGAGCAGAGTTTCTGCCGATGTATTCAACAACGCCGTTGTTATCGGAGTCTTCCCAGTCCAGACCCTCAACGCCGCTACGCATCAGGGTGCACCAGTAGTCGTCAGCGTACATAATCTCCAGCAGAGCCAGAGCACGCTCGGGGTTAGCGCAGTTAGCGTTAACAACGACGGAGATAGCCTGGACGTAAGCGGTGTAGCCGTATGCCTTGGACTGGTTGATCATCTTGGTGTCGTACAGCTCGGAGGGGTTCTTCCACTCCAGCAGACCCTGGCCGCTAGTCCACAGCCAGTCGCCATTCTCGAAGGAACGACCGTCGCCGACATCGGGCTTGTAGCCGAAGATGATGCCGTCTTCAGCCAGCTTGGCTCTCAGCTTAATCAGCTCAGCAAAGTCTTCGGTGAAGACAGGGCAGTAGACCTTGGACTCGTCGATATCGTCGTAGCCGGGCAGACCGTTAATGTTGGTAACGGCCAGAGCCTCGTTGTACCAGCCAACCAGGAAGTCAGTCTGATACCAACCAGACAGCAGGTTGGTGCCGGGGCCGCCGGGAACGATGTCCTTACCAGCTGCATCCAGGCCTTCCTTAACTTCATAGAAGAAAGGAACCAGATCAAAGAAGGACTGCCACTCGGTGGGAACAGTGATGCCCAGCTCGTCTTCGATGACGGTGCTGTTGTACATAAAGTTCCAACCTTCCATCAGATCCTTGTAGGGAGCAAGACCAGCCTGCTTGCCGTTAATCTGGAAAGCAGCAATCTGCTCGGGGGTCAGCATCTCCTGAGCGTAAGCCAGGTAGCCCTGCTCCATATAGGGAGCCAGGTCCAGGAATGCGTTACGAGCAGCCAGGTTCTGGAAGATAGCGGAGTTGCAGTAGCCCACATCCCAGCCGGAACCGGTGGAATAGATGGTGGCCATGTCGTTGCCGCCGGCAGCGTCAATCAGATTGAAGGACAGGTTGACGTTGATCTTTTCCTTTACGTAGTCAGCAGCATGCTGCAGGATATCGTCCTGGCCGATGTTCTGGCTTCTGCCCATCAGAACCAGAGTCAGGTCGACTTCCTCAGCATAGGGGTCAGCCTCGGTGGTATCAGCGGTGTTATCAGCTGCGGGGGTGGTGTCCTTGGTGTCGACGGGCTTGGTGTCGTCGTCAGCATTGCCGGTGCCACATGCAGCCAGGCTCAGGATCATAACCAGAGCCAGCAGCAGAGCAAGAATCTTTTTCATTTTGTTTTCCTCCTTAAGTTATTTAATTTTGCTTTTTCACTTGCTCATATGTAAAAAGGATAGTACTCCTTATTTACCGGGGGGACAAAAGCCTATCGCTGAAAAAGTGCAGCGATTTCACATTTCTGGCAGCAAAAGCTTTGTTTACTGCATCGCACAGACCGTCTGATAGCTCTTTTCAGCATCACACACGATCACATCAGCATTACCAAGCTTTCCAAAAGAAAGTGCGCCACTGTCTGCCAGAACGTCCATAAAATTCTCAAAAGCATCTCCGCATGCACAGCAGGTACAACGGTTTGTTTCCTGACCGTCGTAATCTTTGACAAGCACGTCAACGGGGTACAGGGGAGGTTCTTTGCTGAAAGATTCAAAGACGGCGTGCAGGAATGTGTTTCGCTCCATTCCTACGCCTGCCAACAGAATTTTTCCGCGGTGGTCGATGAGCTTTCCATAACTGCCGAATATTGGGCAAGGCGAGGTTGCTTTTAAATCATCCTGAATATATTCCAGCGCGTTCTTTCCATAGGCGACCACAGAATGGCAGGGATGGAGCGATCTTCTGCAGGTGGGATCCTGGGCGTCATAAGCGATGTTTGCCTGCTCCACTGCAATACAGGGCAGTGTTCCAATACAGGGCATAGTGGTTCGCACGTCAAACACGGGCGTCTGACGTATATTCCGATATGTATGCGCGGGGATCAGAAGAAGTCCATCCGACACCGCTGTGCGCAGCGCGTCGATAAGGCCGCAAGCTCTGTTTTCAACAGGCCCGATGGCCTTTAATGATGAATGGATCGTTATAACATCGGTTGAAACGATACCCATATCACGAAGCTGCTTAACAAGTTGCGCCTTCGTGTACATAAACATCCTCCTAATTATTTATTTACAACCATTAAAAAACAATAATATGTTATTGCAATTTATTCTTTTATGATTAATCCGCGGCAGCGGTTCTCAAATTATTTTGTACCTTCACAAGTCTCAGCACACACGCTACGCCCAGTGCCGACACAACTGCCCAAGACACAAACATAGGCACATACCCTGCCACGTCAATCACCAGCCCATAGCACGCAGACGCTACGCCTGCTCCCAGGTATGTCACAAAATCCATCACGCCGCTTACCGACGCAACGTTCCCCGTTTCCACAAACCGGATCGGGTAAATAGATAAAAACGATGTATTGATCACCGATGCTGCGGCATAGATTGCACTCAACGCAACCATCGCCAGCACCGGCGGTACACCGGGCACGCACATCACGCCCGCAAACACAACGCATGCTGCAAACCCATACACAGACACCGTGTGTTCCTGACCTCCGCACAGCCTGTAAAACGGCGAGTACAGCGACCGTCCCGCAAAGCCTACCACCGGGATAAACAGCACAAACCAAGCCGATGCTTCCAGGTCTATGGCGTAACGGTCCACGAAAAATACCGCCATCCAAAGCGTTACATTGTCCTTCATAATGCCGTGCAGGAACGCCGGGACCGCCGCTGTGCGGATCTCACGGTTTGTAAGCAGGCTGAAGATGTTGATATGCTGCCGGGTTGCCGACTCAGCAGACGCGGGAAGCGTCCGGACAAGCACCAGATTCACCGCGGCCAGGACCAGCGTCGCAGCACCCGGTATGATGAATGCCCACCGCAGCCCGAACCGGTCGATGATGAACGTGTTGATCAGAATTCCCAGAATGTTGCCCGTTGCCACAGATGTGATCATTACAGACATACGCTTGCGGGCAGTTTCCGGGACGTAGGTCATAGAGATGACCGTGAGGATCGAGCTCCACAGCATCGACTGGGCAAAGGCATTGGCGCTCCAGCACAGTGCCATCCCCGCAAAGGGCGGAAGCATACCGATGGCCAGGTTTGCGACTCCCGCAAGGACCAGCCCCGTGCAGATCATCTTCCACGGCGCGACCCGGTCGGAGAGAATGCCGTTAAGCAGACGCCCACAGGCGTAGACTACGGAGAACAGACTTCCAAGAAGCCCAAACTGAGCCGCACTCAGCATCCCCGCCGCCTTCATCCCAGGTGAGGCCATAGACAGGTTCAACCGTGCCACATAAATCGCAGTATACGTTATATACAGCGCTGCAAAAATGACAAAACTGCTCTTCCTTGCGGTCTTTGTGCTCATTCTGATTCTCTCTTTCGCAATTTCAACCTTTTCTGAAAGCTGACAGGTGGATTTATCCAGAGGTTCCCAAGAAATACGCACTGCTCATAATTGGCAAGGGGCTGCAGTATCCGCTGAAGGGGACCAAAGCCGGGGATCTTTAGAAGATCGCAACAACTTCCTGATAACAAATTTGTATTGTGTGCCATTGGCACCAATGCAGTGTCACAGGGTTAGCCCATAGTGACAAGCCCCAGAGATTTCATCCAGCAAATCACATGTGAAGCAAACCCGTGATTACAACTTGCATGGGTGTCAATATTTTCCCAGAGCGTTCCTGTAATATCGGCCATATACTCAAAATACCCCTTTATGTTGTCATAAAGGGCATCTTTAAGCCCGTACCGATCAAGCAGATCGAGTCTTAAGTAATTTCCGATAAACGCATTTGACGGGTAAATCTCGGGATAAGCGCCGGTCTCTTTCCGGTCATATCCGAAATCGTGGACCATTGTATTCCATAGCCAGGGATGGCTCTCCGGGGTTGCGCAATCGAAGAAAAACGCATAATACTGACAGGTTTCCGTTCTCTCACCCGAGAGAACAAGTTTCCCATCTTTCCGATATGCATTATCACAGTAGAATCCGCTTTCCGTCATAGCCATAGTGTTTATGGTCTGGCGAATCCTGACCGCCTTTTCTTTCAGTTCCGCGTCACAGTACAAGGTGCCCAGGCATTCCAGCAGCTTGGCATATACCATATTGGAAGCAAACGAAACGTCCTGTACAAGGCTGTTCGCTTTTGACCACTCAACAAAAACCCACGAACTGAGGTTCTCCAACAGGCCATATTCATTCTCATACTGCTTAAAATAATCGCACAGCTCGTACATTTTTGCTTTCGCAAAATCTACAAGCGCGGAATCTCCTGTTCTGTTGTGGTACTCCAGAAGCTCTATACCGTACCACATTGCCCAATTGGGAATAAACAGATCATAGTGCTGGGTCGAGGGATAGCACATTGTAAGCATTCCCTTTGGAATATTGGCAAAACCGTCAGCCATCAGGAAATTTGCAAGAAATTGCTTCTCAACCCTGGACGCACCTGTTAACAGGTGCTCTACACGGGAGGTAAAGAAACTATCACAGAGCCATCCGGCACGCTCCCGGGACGGGCAATCCATATAGATGTCTGTGGTATTGTTGCGGAACGTCAATACCGCTGCATCATAGATTTTTTTCATCACTTTGTCATCGGATACAAAGCTTGCGTTTATCAGGGATTTGGGAAATGCAACTTCGATTAACTTGAAGTTACGCACCTTGACTTCTCCGCTCTTGCAAATAAGCTTTACATAACGGAGTCCATATGGTTCGGCAGAAACGACCTTGTATCTTCCGGCCTTTGCGATGCAGGTCAGTATGTTGGATGCTGTCATACGAGACCAATTCACGTCGCCATCGACCAATATCTCATCAAAAAGAACAAAAAACTCGGTATCGCGGAGAACTTCCAGTTCAAATTCAAAAAGTCCCACATGATTCTTGCCCATATCCGCTATAGCATAGGAGTCTGGGGTGAGATGGAGCTTATGACAGGAATCCGCGGAATTTGTAAGACCGGAAAACTCCATCTGTCCAACTACTTCGTTGGAAAAATACTCAAACTCGTCACGGGTATAGCCCTTATATCCTTCCGAACCCACCCGTGTGATTTCCTCTCCTACATAAAAATCATCACTGTGAGAATATGTAACGGAACCTTTTCCAATAAACTGCTGAATGGGAAGTCTGCAGTATTCGCCATAGGGAATATCCCGGCAGATGAACTGCTTGTGGTCCGTGACTGCAACAGCCAGTTCTTCTCTGCACCCATAATTCAGATAGTGCTCATTCAGCCTGTAATTCTCAACAAACAAGCGCTGGTAAGAATATCTCTGCACGCGCATCATTCGCTCATCAAAGGGATAGCACGAGAAGCCCGTTTTTTCCGACGAGGTATAGGCGATAACTTCGTTATCTTCCCCTGTGATTTCCGCACAAAGAAATGAGGGCAAATCCATATACTCAAAGGAATTGGCGTTGTATCCGAATGCCCTAATCTCCACTGTATTGATGGTTTCCGTCAGGTATTCACCAAGTGCGTATTCATCCACCCGGTAAAAGCCTTCTCCCGCTCTGGCGGGGCCATGTGCAACAAAATTTCCGTTTACAAGAACCAAAAAAGCAGAAGCACCGGCAAGGGACAGCGTGCAGTGTTCTTTTCCTATCTTTGATGTAAATACCAGGGAACGATTTATCATCCTCTCAGTTTCACATTCCCATATGGGGAGTGCTTTTTGAAACACATAGCTGTTTGTAATCATTTTTTACCTCGTATAGCTGCAATTATGTTGTTGGCGGGGTGGCCAGCACGGCTGTCCAGATAGAGCACTGGCTGGAGGAAGCCCCGGTAAGCCAATAGGGGCAATAACTGGCAAAGATTTTATCCAGGAACGGAAGGCATCGGCTTTATCGCGGTGCGGAACAGGAGCTACCCATAGCAAGGCGCCCAGCGGCAGAAAGAATGCACAGCGTTTACAAACTGCGACTCGGTATTTCCGTCTAATGGAGACATTGCGCCTACATCCGGTCTTTGCACTTCCGCTTGTATGCCAATGGCGCAAGCCCGTAGCGCTTGCGGAACGTGGCAAAGAAACCGGAGGTGGAAGTATATCCCACGGCTGCCGCGACCTCACTTACGGACATCTCCGTTCGCAGCAGCAATGTCGCTGCCTGGCGCATACGGATCTGAATGAGCTTCTCGCGGAAGGTTACACCGTAGAGCCTCTGAATGTCCCGCGTGGTCTGCCGCAGACTGAGGTTTAAGTAGCGAGCAAGGTCTTCCTCGACGACCTGTTCGGCATAGCGTTTGGAGAAGAAGGTCTCGATCTTGAAGGCACGGGCATTCTGGTTGTCCATACCGATAAGTACGCCGGCGGTGGCCGTGGGCGTATTAGTGATCAGGGTCCTAAAAAGGGCTGAGAAAAACTGGATGAGCAGCAACTCTAATACGGCCCCCGCATTTTCACCAGAATCGTAGAGCTCTGTGTGGATCTGCCCCAGAAGTGCGGTAATTTGGGGAGAGTGCACCTGTATGGGACTGCCCTGGGTATCCAGCCGCGTGCGCAGCAGGTTGTACAGGTCAAAGAAAGGGACACCTGCGGTGAGCTCCTCGATATAGAAACGCAGCGCCAGCTTTTGGGAGTCTGCCCCGCCGGGACAGCTTGCGTGGAGTATCTCCCGGGGGATCAGGCATACGTCGTTTTCACGCATAGTGATGGCAGAGCCCAATTCCGGCTCAATGAGGAAATCTCCCTGGGTGCATACCTGCACCTCGTGGTTGAAATGGCTGTGCAGTGCCGGGGTGAGCTGCGACTGGCCGGAGTAGACCGTGTCCCACAGGGAATGGATACGTACATTGTCCAGCGTCGTGCTCTTGCAAATACAATTGAGAACGTGCTGCTCACCTGCCTGCGATGCCTGCATATTCTGCCACCCCCTGTGTCTCTTTTTGGTGTTTATTTATACCATACACCCACGGCAGCCACAGCGCAAGCGGAATTTTGTGGAAAGTGCTCTAGCTGGCCATCGTATTGAAAAAGGTGGCTTGTTTCAATATTGATGGAGGCCAGGGGCTGTGGTATGATGCCATTGTACATATGTTTTTTACATTCCAACACTTCTTAGAAGTCTATAATGCGAAAGGAAACAATATTATGGAACACGGTATCATTGCCCGTAAACCTAACTCGGTCTTTTCCTACTTTGGATGGGGTAGTGTCGCTCGCATTGACGAGCACACGCTGGTCGCCGCCTGCTCCGGTGAGCGCTCCTGGCACGTGTGCCCCTTCGGCAAGACCGAGATTTTCTACAGCTTTGATGACGGCAAGACCTGGACTGCGCCTATGGTGATCAATGACACCGTCCTCGATGACCGGGATGCCGGTATCGTACATCTGGGCGGCAAGCGTCTGGCGCTGACTTGGTTCAACCATCCTCTGCGCTACTGCGACGCCCCGGATGCCGAGGATCCGCTCCATCGGATGTATCATGATTATATTGAGGCCGCAGCTCCTACCTGCAAGGATCGCTGCGGCTCCTGGCTGCGCATCAGCGAGGATGGTGGCATTACGTGGAGCGAGCCCCAGCGTATGGAGATCACCGCGCCCCACGGCCCCACGGTGCTGGCTGACGGTTCCCTCCTTTATCTGGGTAAGGTCCTCTATCCGGAGAAGACGGCAAAGCCCGGCGCAAGTGTGCATGATGAGTTCCCCTACAATAAGAACGAGCACCCTATCACTGCTTGGTCATCGCCGGACGGCTACACCTGGACCGAGCTTGGCACCGTTCCCCTGGCACCTCACATCAAGTGGTCGGATCTTTGCGAGCCCCATGTCCTTGAGCTGCCCGACGGGCGGCTGATGGGCATGATCCGCTGCGAGGGTGCAGATCCCAAATACTATAGGGATGTTACTATGCTGCAGACCTGGTCGGAGGATGGCGGCAGGACATGGTCTGAGCCGATTTATCTCGATATGACGGGCGCGCCTCCCCATCTAATGCGGCATTCCTCCGGAGCGATCATCTGCTCCTACCCCCGGCGTAACGAGGAGCCCCTTGGCGAACGGGTGATGATCAGCTATGACGACGGCAAAACCTGGTCAAAGGACGTGGAGCTGCGCAGCAACTTTGAGTGGGATATGGGTTACCCCTGCAGCGTGGAGCTTGCCGATGGCTCGATCCTGACCGTCTACTATCAGCGCCTGCCCGGCGATCCTGGAAATTCGTTCCTGTATACCCGTTGGACGCTGGATGAGATCTAAATATAAACGTTTGATGTGACGGATATGCTTATGCATTCGGGGGGCACCCACGAGGCGCAGACCTATGCAAAGCGCAGCACCGCAAACGTCATCCATAAGGGAACGCTGTCTGCGTCCAAATCCCCGGTCAACGGTACCGGTGTGAACAACGGTGTTTGCCGTGAACCCTACCCGCCGCCGGAGAAGGCGGTCAGGACAGAGACTGATTGTATCTGGGAAGAAATCTGTGAGTTTGGAAAGCAGGAGTCAGGTATGAGTACCGAGCTACGTCAGAACAAGACCAATTGATAAACAAAGCAGAAAGGAGGGGCGCTGACCATATTATGACCACATCCCGAACTTAACAGCTTCTAAAATATTACGAAAGGAAACACACATATGAAAACACGAAGAATCCGAATCCAGTTAAGACGAACGATTTTCTTTCTTCTTGCATGTGCAATGCTGCTGACGCTGGGGCTGCCCACCGTTTCCTACGCAGCGTCTGCTCAGACGTTGTTTACCGAGGACGGAGTGGCTACGTCTCAGATCGTCCTCCCCGGCAACGCAAGCGATTTGGAAAAACTTGCTGCTTCCGAGCTGCAGTATCACGCGCAGCTTGTCAGTGGCGCGGTCCTTCCCGTCGTCACAGAGGCGAGCAGCGGGGCGGGCTTTGCAGCCACCCTCATCGCCGATACCATTACTACTGTGTCGGGTACGTATCACTACCCCGTACAGGTTCAGCTTGAGAATCCCACGGATGAAGCGCTGACTTTGACCCTTTCTCAGATCAACCCTGTCGCAGGTCAGCCTGTTGTGTCTTTCCGTGGCGAGGAAGGTATGGATGAGGGCCAGGTTACTATGGCTGCTCACACCAATATGATGATCAGCGGTATCGTGACCGTCCCCAATGCCACAACCTTTAAGCAGAAGACGGTACAGATCGCGGTTGCCACCGCTTCCGAGACCCTTGAGACCCTTGATGTGACCATCATCGGCCGGCTGTTCAACATCGGTACCGCGCTGAATGACGGCTTTGAGTCTGACATCAGCGACTGGAGTATGACCGCTGATGCGCCGATGGTGCCTTCTCCCGAGCCCGAGGAACCCGTTGGACCGGAGAACGTCACTCTGGACGCAGCGGAGGGTAACACCGCCGCCGGTTCTATGAAGATCACAGGCGCGGGTACGGCAAGCTACGGCTCCAACCTGGCGCTTGTTAGCGGCAATCTCTATAAGCTGAGCTTCTTCGCAAAGGCAGATGCCGCCAC
>JAZQDH010000082.1:0-2883 GCA_045546655.1 Faecousia sp. | reverse complement strand
TGTCTTTTATCCTGCAGGCCGTGTCCCGTTTCAAGGGCCGCCGGGTGAATTTTTACCTGTGCTGTATTTACCTTGTGTATTTCCTTTTGCAGACCGTATCCCAATGCCGCACCTGGGGTGCCCAACCTCAGGTGGCCACATACGGCTTTCAGCTGATGGCCTCTGTTTTTCTGATGCTCACCGCCTACCACCGCTGCGCACTGTCCATCGACCGGGGCAACTACCGCTGGTTTTTGTTCATCAGCCAGGCTGCCCTGTTCTTCTGCTGCCTGTGTCTGAACACGGAAAGCAGTCTTCTGTATCTGTCGATGGCCCTCTGGCTCAGCACCGATCTTTGTAAATTCCGGGAGATCTGAATTATGTACCTTCCCCCGTCCGTTCTTTCCTGCATCCAGGCCCTGGAGGCCGCCGGTTTCACCGCCTATGCCGTAGGCGGCTGTGTTCGGGATGCGGTTTTGGGGCTGACCCCCCACGATTATGACCTTTGCACCAATGCAAGGCCCCAGCAGATGTGCCAGATTTTCTCCCACCGCACCCTGATACGCAGCGGCGAAAAACACGGCACCATCGGCGTGGTTGTGGACGGCGATGTGATAGAGATCACCACCTTTCGCACGGAAGGCGCTTATTCCGACAGCCGCCACCCGGATTGGGTGGCGTTTGTGGATGCTCTGACAGAGGATCTGGCACGCCGTGATTTTACAATGAACGCAATGGCCTACTCCCCCCGCGAGGGCATTACCGACCCCTGGGGCGGCCGGGACGACCTGAAAAAGGGCATCCTGCGCTGTGTGGGCGATCCCCAGGCCCGGTTTCGGGAGGATGCCCTGCGGATCTTACGCTGCGCCCGGTTTGCCGCCCGATTCCATCTAACGGTAGAACCCGCCACCCAAACGGCTATGGAGGAACTGGCTCCCTTGATGGACAATCTGGCCCGGGAACGGGTGTTCTCGGAGTTATGTCAACTTGTCCAGACTGCCTCTGCCGAGGATATCCTCCGGTTTGCCCCTGTGTTGGCCCAGGCGATCCCGGAATTAAAAGCCTGCATCGGTTTTCAGCAGCACACACCCCACCATGCCTACGACGTATTCACCCACACCGCTTATGTTACCGGTGCGGTTGCGCCTAAGCTGTCCCTGCGCTGGGCAGCTCTGCTGCACGATGTGGGAAAGCCTGCCTGCTTTACCCTTGACGAGAAGAACCAGGGCCATTTTTACGGCCACGCGGATGTGAGTGCCCAGATGGCGGACAACATCCTTCTGGGTCTGAAAGCACCCACCGCTCTGCGGCAGGAGGTAGTTGCTCTGATCCGCAGGCATATGACTTTGCTGGAACCGGAGAAAAAGACTCTGCGCCGCTGGCTCAACCGTCTGGGCGAACCTGCGCTGTTGGAGCTGCTGGCCCTGCAGCAGGCGGATATGGGCAGCAAAGGGACAGGCATCCCCCGGGAGATGGAACAATTTCCCCGACTGCGGCAGCTGCTTTTAGAAATTCAGGAGGAAAACACCTGCCTGCATATGAAAGACCTGGCTGTCAACGGCACCGATCTGATGGCTCTGGGCATTGCGCCCGGCCCAAAACTGGGACAGAAGCTGAACTGGCTTCTGGAGCAGGTGCTGGACGAGAAACTACCCAATGAAAAATCGGCCCTTTTGCAGGCCCTCAAGGAGGATACACAATGAGAATTGCCATTGTCACAGGCGCCAGCTCCGGCATGGGCCGGGAGTTTGTCCGTCAGCTCCACAGCTACGTACAGGTGGACCAGATCTGGGCCATCGCCCGCCGGGAGGACGCTCTGGAGCAGCTTAGGCAGGAAACCCCTATCCCTGTTCGCCCGGTGGCGCTGGATCTGTGCCGGGAGGACAGCTTCCAGGTCGTTTCCGCCCTCTTGGAACAGGAGAGACCCCAGGTGATGCTTCTGGTAAATGCTGCCGGGTTCGGCAAATTCGGACGCTGGGAAAACGTCAGTATGGAAGACGATCTGCGGATGATCGATCTGAACTGCAGGGCCCTGGTGGCAATGACCCGGATCGTCCTGCCCTATATGAGCTCCGGCAGCCACGTGCTGCAGCTGGACAGCCTGTCCGCCTTCCAGCCCGTACCCTACATCACCACTTACGGCGCTACAAAATCCTTCGTTCTTAGTTACAGCCGGGCAATGAACCGGGAGCTGAAGCACAAGGGCATTCGTATGATGGCTATGAACCCCGGCTGGGTCAAGACCGAATTCTTTAATCACGCATTCCAGACCAACCGTTCCGAAGTGCAGTATTTTAACCGCCTGTATGAGGCGAAGGATGTGGTGGCCACCGGTCTGCGGCATCTGTATAAGACCAAAAAGGATATTTCCATTCACGGCTTGCCCATTCAGCTGCAGGTTCTGGGCGTGAAGCTGCTGCCCCACAGTATGGTTATGAACATCTGGCTGAATCAGCAGAAGCAGGCCAAAAACAACAAGGGCCTGACCACAAAGTAACCGGTCATGGCACAGTTTTGTATGGAGATCGCCGGCTGCACCGCCGGGATCCACTCTTTGTTCGAAAGCACGCCCCAGTATTTTTCCCGTTATCTGACGGATGGGCCGGCTGATTTTTCTATCCGGGTCACCCCGGAGGACATTGCCTATGAGCGGCAAGACACTGTGGAAGAGGCCCTGGAAGAGGGTTTTCGCATCCGCAACTTTCCGGACACCTATCTGGAGCGGGCTGTGATCCAGAGAAAATTCGCAGACCTCCTGCTGAAGCAGGATGTTTTGCTGCTTCACGGCAGCGTAGTGGCTGTGGATGGGTATGCCTATCTTTTCACCGCCAAAAGCGGCACAGGCAAATCCACCCACACCCGTCTGTGGCGGCAGCACTTCGGTGATCGGGCGGTAATGGTCAA
>JAZQDH010000081.1:0-48278 GCA_045546655.1 Faecousia sp. | reverse complement strand
ATCGACAGCGAAGGCAACAACCTCTACGAATCCGGCCGCCAGTCCTACCTGGCAGGTAAATAACGGAAGAAGGTAAAATTAAAATGAATGGGATTTTAAGTTGGTTGTCCGGTGTTTTTACCAGCGATATTATGATCGTCTTCTGTATCGCTGCGCTGGGTTACCTGCTGGGCAGCGTTGAGATCAAGGGTCTGAGCCTGGGTACTTCCGGCATTTTGCTGGTGGCACTGGTATTTGGCCACTTTGACTTGATGGTTCCCGATGTGCTGAAGAATATTGGTCTGATCTGCTTTGTTACCGCAGTGGGTTTTATTGCGGGTCCCAATTTCTTCCGGAACTTTAAGAAATCTGCAATTTTTTATGTGATTTTGGGTATTGTGATCATTCTGGCGGGCAGTGCTGTGTGCATTATGGCTATGAAGCTTGGTAATGTGGATACAGACCTGGCTGTGGGTATGATGTCCGGCGCGCTGACCAGCACTCCCGGCTTGGCTGCTGCCAAGGAAGCCACCGGTGAGGGCAGCCGCGCGGCTATCGGATACGGCATCGCCTATCCTTTCGGCGTGGTAGGCGTGGTGCTGTTTGTCCAGCTGATCCCCAAGATTATGAAGATCGACATTCCCGCGGAACGTGAGCGTCTGAACCTGGCCATGCAGAGCAAGGCCAAGGAGAGTGGCGCTGTGAAGGAGCGCAACCACAAGCCTTTGGATGAGTTTGGCCTGCTGGCTTTTGCTGTGGCGGCTATTTTGGGTGTGGTAATCGGTAAGATCTCAATTCCTCTGCCCGGCGGCGCCCATTTTGCCCTGGGAACCTCCGGCGGACCTCTGCTGACAGGTCTGGTGATGGGCCACTTCGCTCACATCGGCAAGGTCTCTATCGATGTTCCCAAGCGCACGCTGGACGTGGTTCGTGAAGTAGGTCTGGCCCTGTTTTTGATGGGCGCAGGCACTGAGGCCGGCCAGGGATTCCTGGAAGTGCTGAAAGAGCAGGGCGTGTCTCTGTTCATCTGGGGCGCTGTGATGACCACGCTGCCTATGATCGTAGGCTACTTCCTGGCTGTGAAGGTGGCAAAGATCGATGTGCTCAGCGCCCTGGGTTCCATCTGCGGCGGTATGACCAGTACCCCCGCTTTGGGCACTTTGATGACCGTGACCCGTACCGAGGCGGTGGCCACCGCCTATGCGGCAACCTACCCTCTGGCGCTGATCATGGTAGTGCTGTGCTGCGAGTTTATCCCGCTGATCTTTGGCTAAAAAGCCCGGGTTGAGCTACAAAAAGTCAAAAACAAGGCAGACACGACCGTGTCTGCCTTGTTTTTTCACATATGTGAAATTAGAAATTTTATTTTTATAAAAGGGATTGACCTTTTTAAAAAAGGGTCTATAATACACGGCGAAGGCGGTGATTTCATATGAAGAAAAAGTACCGTAGTATGATCGACGGGCCGTTGCTTCCCAATATTATTTCTTTTACGATCCCGGTTATACTGACCAGCATTCTGCAGCTGCTTTTCAATGCGGCGGATCTTGTTGTCGTGGGGCGCTTTTGCGGCAGTCTTTCTGTTGCCGCGGTAGGCGCCACCGGCTCGATTACCAGTCTGATCGTCAATCTGTTTATGGGCCTGTCCGTTGGTGCAGGTGTTGCCGTAGCCCATGCCATAGGCGCGAAGGAGGACCAGACGGTGCACCGGACCGTTCATACCGCAGTGCTTGTGTCGCTGCTGGTTGGTGTGATCCTGACCGTAATTGGAGTTGCTTTCTCCGAGGTTATGCTCAAAAAGATGGGTACGCCGGATAACGTGCTGCCCCTGTCTGCTTTGTATATGCGCATCTATTTTGGCGGCATGACTTTCACTATGGTGTACAATTTCTGTGCATCCATTCTACGGGCCGCGGGGGATACCAAGAGTCCGCTGATATTCTTGAGTATTGCCGGCGTGATCAATGTGCTGCTGAATCTTTTCTTCGTTGTGGTACTGCATATGAATGTGGCAGGTGTTGCGCTTGCCACTACGATCTCTCAAGGCATATCCGCTGTGCTGGTTGTGATTGCTTTGATGCGCAGAACCGATAGCTGTAAACTGTATCTTCGGAAGATGCGGTTCTATAAACCTCAGCTTCTCAAGATGGTCCGTATTGGCCTGCCCGCCGGAATCCAGGGTTCCCTGTTTGCCATATCCAACGTAATGATTCAATCCTCTGTAAATTCCTTTGGCCAGGTGGCTATGTCCGGCAATGCAGCTGCAGCCAATATTGAGAGTTTTGTCTATGTTGCAATGAACGCCTTCCATCAGACAGCGGTCAATTTTGTGGGGCAGAATGTGGGTGCCCGACAGTACGGACGTGTCAGAAAGACGTTGCTGCTGTGTCTGTGCTGTGTGGCTGCAGTTGGTCTCAGTGCCGGCTTGCTGGCCTATGCCTTTGCGCCGCAGCTCCTGTCCCTTTACATTACAGATTCGGCAGATGCCATTGCCTACGGTGCGCTTCGGATGTCTGTTGTGTGTGTTACATACAGTCTGTGCGGCTTAATGGACACCACCACCGGTGCGCTGCGGGGTATGGGTGCGTCTGTTGAGCCGATGATTATCTCGATTTTGGGCATATGTGGCTTGCGTATGGGTTGGCTTCTTGCGGTTTTCCCGATCCCCCAATTCCATACTCCTTGGTGGCTCTATTTTTCCTACCCGGTAAGCTGGTTGGTTACCTTCGCTGTGCAGCTTGTTGCCTTTACGGTGGTATACCGCAAACGTGTCCGGCAGTTACGCTTTGCAGCGTAAAACCCCGGAAAGACCGGTCTGCGTCCGATGGGGTACTCATATATCATCTAACATCAAAGCCTCCCTTTCTGTGGAAAGGGAGGCTTTTGCGGTGATGGCAGTGATGCTGAGGAAATAAACAATGACGCAGGAGCTTATTTGCCAGGGCCGGCGGTATCTGCGCCGTCGCCCACCAACCCCAGACGCTTGGCCGCGTCCTCGCGCATTTTGTACTTAAGGACTTTGCCGGCGGCATTCATGGGGAAACCGTCCACAAACTCGATGTAGCGTGGGACTTTGTGCCGGGCCATACTTGCCCGGATGTAGGCGCCCATTTCCTCTTCCGTAATAGAGCCGGGTTCTTTCAGAACGATGGAGGCCAGGATCTCCTCGCCGTACTTTTTGTCCGGTACGCCGATGACCTGCACATCCTTCACACCGGGATGGGTGTAGATGAACTCCTCGATTTCCTTGGGGTAGATGTTCTCGCCGCCCCGGATGATCATATCCTTCAGTCGGCCGGTGATCCGGTAAGTGCCGTTTGCGTCCTTGCAGGCCAGGTCGCCCGAGTGAAGCCAACCCTCCGCGTCCACTGTGGTACGGGTGGCCTCGGGCATTTTGTAGTAGCCTTTCATAGTGTTGTAACCCCGGGAGCAGAATTCCCCGTTGACGCCGGGGCCCACTTCTTCGCCGGTCTCCGGGTCGATGATCTTACATTCCACGTGGGGGAAGTCATAGCCAACGGTGTCGGTACGCACTTCCAAAGAGTCTGTCCAGGCCGACATAGTAGAGCCGGGGGAGGACTCGGTCTGGCCGTATACGCTGACAATGCCACGCATATTCATCTCATCCGGCTGGGCCGCCCGGCGCATCAGCTCCGGGGGACATCCTGCCCCTGCCATAATGCCGGTACGCATATGGGAGAAGTCGGTCTTGCGGTAGTCCGGGTGGTTGAACATAGCGATGAACATAGTGGGAACACCGTTGAAACAGGTGATCCGCTCCTGGTTGATGCAGGCCAGAGAGGATTTGGCTGAGAAATAGGGAAGAGGACACAGTGTAGCACCGTGGGTCATAGAGGAGGTCATACTCAGCACCATACCGAAGCAGTGGAACATAGGTACCTGGATCATCATCCGGTCGGCGGTGCTCAGACCCATCCGGTCACCGATGCACTTGCCGTTGTTGATCACATTGTAGTGGGTTAACATAACACCTTTAGGGAATCCCGTCGTGCCGGAGGTGTACTGCATATTGCACACATCGTCAGGCCGGATGCTGGCGGCCATACGGTTTACTTCCTCAATGGGGACCAGGTCCGCCCGGTCCATAGCCTGGTCGAAGGTCAGACAGCCCGGCTGTTGGAAGTCCACGGTGATCACATTGCGCAGGAAGGGCAGCTTCTTGCAGTGCAGGGGAGATCCAGCCTTGGTCTTGGCGATCTCGGGGCAGATCTGATTGATGATATTTTTATAATTGGAGTCCAGGGCGGATTCGATCATCACCAGGGTGTGGGTATCGGACTGGCGCAGCAGATACTCCGCTTCGTGGATCTTGTAAGCGGTATTCACCGTCACCAGCACAGCGCCCAGCTTGGTGGTTGCCCAGAAGGTGATGTACCAGGCCGGCACGTTGGTGGCCCAGATGGCTACCTTCATACCGGGGCGGACACCCAAACTCACCAGAGTCCGGGCAAAATTGTCCACATCCTCCCGGAACTGCTCATAGGTACGGGTGTAGTCCAGGGTGGTATACTTGAAGGCGTACTGGTCGGGGAATTCCTCCACCATCCGGTCCAGCACCTGGGGGAAGGTCAGATCGATCAGATCGTCCTTTTTCCACACATACTGGCCGGTGCCGTCGTGGTTGTAATACAGAGATTTTTTCCGGCTGCGGGTGCTGCCGAAGCGGCTCATATAGTTGACAAAGTGGGGGAAGATGATCTCCTTGTCCTGCAGGTCTTCCATCCACTCCGGCTTCCACTCTAGGGATACGAAGCCGTCGTAATTGATGGAGGACAGAGCCCGGATCATATCGGCCACAGGCATATTGCCCTCGCCGATCAGATTGTAGGTGTCCTTGTCGTCAGAGTCCCGCAGGTGGACGTGCTTGACGTAAGTACCCAGATTCTTAATGGTGGCATCGGCGCTTTCGCCGAAGTCCCGGTAGGGGTGGTGCATATCCCACAGAGCTCCCAGCCAGTCGCTGGCGAAGCTCTCCAGCACCCCACGCAGGCGGCTGGTGTCGGCATAGATGCCGCTGGTCTTGATCAGCAGGGGAATGCTGGTTTCCTCTGCTGCAGCCACCAGCGCGGACAGATTTTCCAGTACCTGGGGTTCGTTGTCTGTGAGGGCGCAGGCCACCACGTAGGGTACGTGGGCATCCCGGGCCACAGCCATTAGATCCGACACAGTCCCCACGCAGTCACTGTCCCGTGACAGATCCACGGATGTATCAAAGCAGGGGATGCACAGCTTCAAATCCCGCAATTGGCGCACGGTGGCGGCAACTTTATGCTTGTGAAAAGGGCCGCCCTTTTCCAGCATAGGGTCAAATTTGGGAAGATTGTAAACTTCGATGCCGGTAAAACCCATATCCAGAGCGGTTTCGATCATTTCTTCCCAGCTCAGATCGGGCCAGCCACGGGTGGAAAAGGAGAGTCTCATACTTCTTCCTCCTCATAGACGATTTTGTTCAGAGCGCTGATGTAGGCGTGGATACTGGCACCGACGATGTCGGTAGAGATGCCCTTGCCGGAGTAGAGCTTGCCGCCGGAGCGGAGCTTTACCACCGTCTGGCCCATAGCCTCACGGCCCTCGGTAACGGACTGGATCTGGAAATCGTCCAGCTCATAGTGGCGGCCGGTGATGGATTCGATGGCCAGGAAGGCCGCATCAATTGGACCGTCGCCGATGCATACGCCCTCTACGGTGGAATCTCCCTTGCGCAGCTTCAGGTGGGCGGTGGCGGAGATAGTGTTGCCGGAGGTGATCACATAGGTTTGCAGCACGTAGGTGGCAGGGACTTGCATAGCGGCGGAGGCCACGATGGCATCCAGCTCCTTGGCGCTTACTTTCTCTTTCTTAGCCGCGATGGCCTGGAAGGCCTCGTAGACCTTGCTGCCGTCCTCCTCGGACAGATCATAGCCCATTCGCTCCACGGCCTTCATCACACCGGACAGGTCATCGTGGGCAGTCAGATAAATGCCTGCATCCTCCTCCTGGACACCGTTGTCAAAGGGGGAGTTCTTGCTGCGGCCGGTCTGGCACATCCAGGTGATCTGGCTGACGGTTCGGTTCAGCTGGGTCACTTTTACGGGACAGACAGCGTCAAAGCTGCCGCCCCGGGCGCTGAGAACCCGGGAGATGCTGGAAAGGGATGCAGTGCCGGTGCTGTATGCGGCGGTTTTCGCCTCTCCGGCACCCTGGCACACAGCGGCGATGACACAGGCGTCGGCCATTGCCAGCTCGTCGGAGCAGGATACACCCAGAACCACCTGGCTCAGGGCAGGAACGCCTGCGTAAAGGGTCTTGATAAAGGCGGCGAATTCCTCCGGCAGCATAGCTCCGGCAGTGTCGCATACGGTAACGGTGGCGGCACCGGCTTCAATGGCGGCAGAGAGGATCTGGTTCAGAAAAGCCGGGTCGCTGCGGGTGGCATCGTCGGCCACAAACTCCACATCCGGGCACAGGGCCTTGCAGGCGGCAATGGTCTCGGTGACGGATGCAAGCATTGCGTCCGGCTTTTTGTGGAACAGATACTCCATCTGCACAGAGCTGACCGGGGCGCATACCTGCAAACGGGGCTTCTTTGCCACACGCAGGGCATTCCAGACGGCGCTGACGCTGTCGGCGTTCAGCTGAACGGGCACAGCCAGAGTGCTCTTCTGGACGGCAGCGGCGATGGACTTGATCCGTAGGGCATCGATCTTGGCATTCTGGATACCCTCCAGCTCGATCACAGAAACATCCAGCTTGTCCAGCAGCTTTGCTAGTTCGATCTTCTCCTTAAAGGACAGGGAGAATGTACCTGCTGACTGCTTCATGGTCATATCGCTGATTCTGATGGTTTTCATAGTATCTACTCCTTCCGGCTGATAAACGCAGATGTTCGGGTGGCCAACAAAAAATCCCCGAGGCCTAAGGCCTCAGGGACGAATCTGCATCCGTGGTACCACCCTGATTATCTCTCCAAAGAGAAATCCCTTCAGACTTCCAACAAAGTCCTATCCCGTAACGGGGGCAACCGGGTCTCATTACTGGCTGGCGCGTTCACAAGACCGACTCGGGAAGCAGACCGCCAATTCCTTTTGCACCGGCTCACACCGACCGCCGGCTCTCTGGAGCAGTATACGAAAGGGCAGGATTTCCGTCAACGTCTTTTCTTTATTATAATTGTGGTTATTTAAGCATATTGAGACCGGTTTGTCAACGTTTTTTTCAAAAAAACAGTCCCGGAAGAGGAGAGAAAGAAAAAATTTTTGTTTTATGCAGAAAAACATTTGACTTTTTGGGGCGGACATGTTAAATTATCTGCAATATGGAAAGGCGCTGACGAAGACGGTCAGATTGGCAGTTCTTTCAGAGAGCCGGCGGATGGTGTGAGCCGGCAGATCGCGATCTAATGACCCATCCCTTCTGAGCCGGAGGACTGAACGGAACACATCAGTAGGTTTCTCCCGTATGCCTGCGTTAAAGGATAGGACTTGTTGGAGTCTGAAGTGACGGCCAGGGCCGTAATTTGAGTGGTACCGCGGGTAAATTTGCTCGTCTCAAGATTTGTCTTGAGGCGATTTTTTTGTTTACAGGAAAGGATGAGAAATATGACCAATCAGTCTACCGCAACCCAACTTCAGGAGATCGCTCTGCGTATCCGTGAAATGCGCGAGATCCTGGGTTACAGCATGCAGAAGATGGCTGAGCTGACCGAGGTCGGCGAGGAACTGTACCGGGTTTATGAGACCGGCACGGTGGATCTGCCGTTTACTTTTATGCACAAGTGCGCAAAGGTGTTTGGCCTGGAGATCACGGATCTCTTGGAAGGTCATAGTGCCAAGCTGTCCGGATATACGGTCACCCGCAAGGGCAAGGGCCTGGTCACCGCCAGCGAAGACGGCATCACCATCCAGGATATGGCAGCTATGTTCCGCAAAAAGCTGGCAACGCCCTACTGGGTCACCTACCAGTATTCCCCCGAGTTGCAGAATCTGCCCATCCACACCACTACCCACGCGGGCCAGGAATTTGACCTGGTGATCAAGGGCGCTATGCGCATCAAGGTGGGGGACCACGAGGAAGTTCTCCGGGAGGGCGACAGCATTTTCTACAAGTCCTCCACCCCCCACGGTATGATCGCCATCGACGGGCAGGACTGTGTGTTCCTGGCTATGATCATGGTCAGCGACACCACCGACCAGCCCTTGTACATCGGCCAGGGCCACAAGGCCCAGAGCGCCAAGCCGCTGCTGTGCCAGAAGTTTATTAAGACCCAGGAGGATGACCGGGGCGCGCTGCAGGATGTCCGCTTCGAGGATGCAGACAGATATAACTTTGCTTTCGATACGGTGGATGCCATCGCCCGGCGGGAGCCGGATAAGCTGGCTATGCTGCACATTGCCGATGATATGACCGAGCGGCGCTTCACCTTTAAGGACATCAAGGATGCCTCTTCCCAGAGCGCCAACTATTTTAAGTCCCTGGGCATCAAACGGGGCGACCGGGTGATGCTGGTGCTCAAGCGCCACTATCAGTTCTGGTTTGCCATTTTGGGCCTGCACAAGCTGGGCGCCATTGCCATTCCTGCCACCAACCAGCTGGTGGAGCACGACTTTACCTACCGGTTCAACGCTGCCGGCGTCAGCGCGGTGCTGTGTACCGCCGACGGCGACACAGCCCATCAGGTGGAGCTGGCAGAGCAGGTGACCGGCACCAAGCTGACCAAGGTGATCGTGGGCGGCAGCCGGGATGGCTGGCACAACTACGATACCGAATACGGCCTGTTCAGCCGCCGCTACATCCGTGAGGATGACGCGCCCTGCGGCAACGACCCTATGCTGATGCTCTTCACCTCCGGCACTACCGGCTATCCCAAGATGGCGATGCATTCTTACAAGTATGCCCTGGGCCATTATGTGACCGCCAAATACTGGCATCTGGCAGAGCGGGACGGCCTGCACTTCACCATTTCCGAGACCGGCTGGGGCAAGGCCCTGTGGGGCAAACTCTACGGCCAGTGGCTGTGTGAGGGTGCTGTGTTCGTATATGACTTCAACCGCTTCGACGCGGAGAAGATCCTGCCTATGTTTGCCAAGTACCATATCACCACCTTCTGCGCGCCTCCTACTATGTACCGTATGCTGATCAAGCAGGATCTGAGCAAGTACGACCTGTCCTCCATCCATCACGCCACCACCGCCGGTGAGGCACTGAACCCGGAGGTCTTCTACCAGTTTGAGAAGGCTACCGGCCTGCAGATCGCCGAAGGCTTCGGCCAGACAGAGATGACCCTGGGCATTGCGAACCTGCTGGGTACGATGCTCAAGCCCGGCGCAATGGGCAAGCCTGTCCCCGGCTATGGCATTGACCTGGTGGATGCGGACGGCAACAGCGTGGAAGACGGTGTCAACGGCGAGATCGTTATCCGCACCGATCCCAAACCCACCTGCGGCGTGTACCTGGGTTACTACCGGAACCAGGAGGCCACGGACGCGGTCTGGCACGATGGTATGTACCATACCGGCGATCTGGCCTGGCGGGATGAGGACGGCTACTACTGGTATGTGGGCCGCGCCGACGATGTGATCAAGTCCTCCGGCTACCGGATCGGACCCTTCGAGATCGAATCCACCATTATGGAGCTGCCCTACGTGCTGGAGTGCGGTGTCTCCGCCGCGCCTGACGAGGTCAGAGGCCAGGTGGTCAAGGCCAGCATCGTGCTGGTACCCGGCGTGGAAGGCACAGAGGAGCTGAAGAAGGAGATCCAGACCTACGTGAAGCTCCATACCGCGCCGTACAAGTATCCCAGAATCGTGGTCTTCCGGGACGAACTGCCCAAGACTATAAGCGGAAAAATTATCCGCAATCAATTATAATAACAGCGTTATTGACATTTTGTAACGACAATGGTATGATTCCAGTAGAAAAGGCGACGATGGAGAGGGACTGCTGAACACCCTGTGCCCAGAGAAGTGGCGGCCGGTGCAAGCCACGGCAGGATCAGCGAGACGGTAGCTCCGGAGCCGGGAGGAAGAAAGCGTGCGCAAGTAGAACCTCCCCGCGTCAGCTGCGTCAGTGCTTAGGGTGTGTCTGCACCCGACGAGGGGTGTCTGCTGTGAGGCAGATGCAATTTGAGTGGTACCGCGGGTTGTTCTGACAGCTCGTCTCAAGGAATCTATCTTTGAGACGGGCTGTTTTTGCATTTCAAAGAGACCGGAGGTACATATATGGAACAGAAAATGACCGGAATGACCTATAAGATCCAGGAGATGGCCGGAAGAATCCGGGAGCTGCGTGAGATCACGGGGCTCACCGTAGAGGAGATGGCCAGGCGCACGGATCTGAGTGTTGAGGAATATATGGCCTGTGAGGCAGGCCAGCGGAATCTGAGCATCGCTTTCCTGTACCGTTGCACGCTGAGCTTCGGCGTGGATATGGGCGACCTGCTGGAGGGCCGCAGCCCTAAGCTGCGCTCCTATGCCCTTACCCGCAAAGGGGAAGGCCAGCGTATTGAAGAGGCGCACCATATGGTGGGCTTCAACCTGGCGGCAGGTTTCCGCAACCGCATCGCCCTGCCCCTGTATATGGAGCTTGCCTACCGGCCCGGCGCGGAATATGAGGATATTGAACTGGTCACCCACGAGGGCCAGGAGTGCGATATCGTCATCCGGGGCCATATGCGTATCCAGATCGGCGACAAGACGGAAGTCCTCCACGCCGGTGACTGCATTTACTACGATTCCTCCACGCCCCACGGTATGATCGCTGTGGAGGGCGAGGACTGTGCGTTTTATGCCATCGTGCTGAGCAACTCCGCTGCCCGTGAGGGCGAGCAGGCCGCCGCTGTGGCAACGATGCCGGAGGTCAAGGGCGCGCCGGATACGAAAAAGCGGGTCTATCGCAATTTCATTACACCTACCCTGGGCGAAAACCGCCAGCTGGAGAAGATCCAGTTCCGGAACGAAGAGCAGTTTAACTTCGCCTTCGACGTGGTGGATGCCCTGGGCAGCTCCAAACCGGAAAAATTGGCGATGCTCCACCTGTCCGATGACGGCACAGAGCGCCGTCTGACCTTCGGGGATATGAAGAAGGAGTCCGCGAGAGCGGCCAACTATTTCAAATCCCTGGGCATCAAGCGGGGCGACCGGGTGATGCTGGTGCTGAAACGACATTATCAGTTTTGGTTCGCCATCCTGGGCCTGCACAAGCTGGGCGCTGTGGCGATCCCTGCCACCAATCAGCTCCAGGAGAAAGACTTTACTTACCGGTTTGAGGCCGGCAGTGTGAAAGCGATTTTGTGTACCGCTGACGGAGACGTGGCCGATGCGGTGGACGAAGCCGCCGCTAAGTGTCCCTGGGTCACCAACAAGATACTTGTGGGCGGCAGCCGGCCCGGCTGGCGGGACTTTGACCAGGAATATACCCTGTTCAGCAGCCATTATGCCCGGGCAGAGGATGCTCCCTGCGGCTCGGATCCTATGCTGATGTTTTTTACATCCGGCACGTCCGGCTATCCCAAGCTGGCGGCCCATAATTATAAATACCCCCTGGGTCACTTCATTACCGCCAAATACTGGCACCAGGTAGACCCGGAGGGCTTGCACCTGACCATTTCTGATACGGGCTGGGCCAAGGCCCTGTGGGGCAAGCTCTACGGCCAGTGGCTGTGCGAGGCCGCGGTGTTTGTGTATGATTTCGACCGCTTCGACGCGGAGAAGATCCTGCCCCTGTTTGCCAAGTACCAGATCACTACCTTCTGCGCACCGCCCACCATGTACCGTATGCTGATCAAGCAGGATCTGAGCCGGTTCGACCTGTCTTCTATCCGGCACGCTTCCATCGCCGGCGAGGCGCTGAACCCGGAGGTGTTCCGCCAGTTCCAGAAGGCCACGGGCCTGGATATTATGGAGGGCTTCGGCCAGTCCGAAAGTACGCTGATCATCGGCAACCTCAGAGGCGAGAGCCACAAGATCGGCTCTATGGGCAAGCCTGTGCCCCTGTATGACGTGCACCTGCTGGACGCCGATGGCAACGATGTGGACCCCGGCGAGAACGGCGAGATCTGCATCTCCATTGCAGACGGCCTGCCCTGCGGCCTGAGCTATGCCTACGAGGGCAATCCCCAGGTCACTGCCGAGACCTGGCGGGACGGTTATTACCACACCGGCGACCTGGCCTGGAAGGATGAGGATGGCTTCTACTGGTATGTGGGCCGTGTGGACGATGTGATCAAGTCCTCCGGTTACCGGATCGGACCCTTCGAGATCGAAAACGTCATTATGGAACTGCCCTACGTGCTGGAATGCGGTGTTTCCGCCGCCCCCGACGAGGTCAGAGGCCAGGTGGTCAAGGCCAGCATCGTGCTGGTGAAGGATTTTAAGGGCACTGACCAGCTGCGTAAGCAGATCCAGGACTATGTCAAGTCCCGGACCGCACCCTACAAGTACCCCCGGATCGTGGAATTCCGGGAGAGCCTGCCCAAGACCACCAGCGGCAAGATCATCAGAAAGAAACTGTAAAACTGCGGAGAATTTATGGATCACAAACGTTTGACCCTTTTCGCCGGCCACTACGGCAGCGGAAAGACCAATATCGCCGTCAACTATGCATTGCTTCTGGCAAGTCAGGGCAAAAAAGTGTGCGTGGCGGATCTGGACATCGTCAACCCCTACTTCCGCACCGCCGACAGCGCGGCAGAATTTGAAAAGGCCGGGGTGGAGCTGATCAGCCCCAAATTCGCCAACTCCAATGTGGATCTGCCGGCTTTGCCGGCGGAGGCCTACCGCCTGGTGCAGGATAAAAGCATCTACGGTGTGATGGACATCGGCGGCGACGACCGGGGCGCCTATGCCCTGGGCCGGTACGTTCCCTATATGAAGCAGGAGGGCAACTACCGGATGGTGTTTGTAGCCAACAACTGCCGCCCTCTGACCCGGACTGCGGAGGAAGCTATGGAGGTGATGGGGGAGATCGAGGCCGCCTGCGGCCTGGCCTTCACCCACATCGTCAACAATTCCAATCTGGGCAGCGAAACAGACCCGCAGACGGTGCTGGACTCCCAGGCGTATGTCCAAAAGCTCAGCGCGCTGAGCGGCCTGCCGGTGCTGTTTACCAGTGTGCGGGCCGATTTGGCAGACCAGCTTTCACACCAAATTCCCAACGTGTTTCCCCTGCGTCTGCAGGAAAAATATTTCGACCTACCCGACCAGAAAAATGGTTACTGGTTTGAGTAAATACCACAAGGAGGAACATATATGGCAAAAGTAACGTTCCAGACAGATCTGTGTAAGGGCTGCGGCCTATGTGTCAATGCCTGCCCCAAGGGATGCCTGGCCATCGCTGAGGACAAGATCAACAATAAGGGTTATTCGCCCGCGGTTATGATGGATGCGGAAAAGTGCATCGGCTGCGCGTTCTGCGCTACTATGTGCCCGGACTGCATCATCACCGTGGAGAAATAAGGAGGCAGTTATGGCAGAAAGAGTACTTATGAAAGGTAACGAGGCAATCGCAGAGGCCGCCATCCGGGCCGGCTGCCGCCATTACTTCGGTTACCCCATCACTCCCCAGACGGAAGTGGCCGCCTATATGGCAAAGAAGATGCCCAAGATCGGCGGTGTGTTCCTGCAGGCGGAAAGTGAGATCGCATCCATCAATATGGTCTACGGGGCAGCCACCGCAGGCGTGCGTGTGATGACCTCCTCCTCCAGCCCCGGAATTTCCCTGAAGGCAGAGGGCCTGAGCTACATCGCCGGTTCTGATGTGCCTGCCTTCGTGGTAAACGTTCAGCGCGGCGGTCCGGGCCTGGGCGGCATTCAGCCTTCCCAGTCCGATTACTTCCAGGCCACCAAGGGCGGCGGACACGGTGACTACCGGATGATCGTCCTGGCTCCCGCCTCCGTGCAGGAGATGGCCAGCCTGACCATCAAGGGTTTCAACCTGGCTGACAAGTATCTGATGACATCTATGATCCTGGCGGACGGCACCATCGGTCAGATGATGGAGCCCATCTCCTTTGAGGATGTGGAAGTAGAGCATTACGAAAAGCCTTGGGCGCTGACCGGCACTGAGGGCAAGCGTAAGCACAATATCGTAAACTCCCTGTATCTGAAACCGGACGAGCTGGAAGTGAAGAACATCCAGCGCTACGAGCGGTACAAGATCGTAGAGGAAAGCGAGCAGATGTGGGAAGAGTATATGATGGAGGACGCCGAGATCTGTGTAGTGGCCTTTGGCATCGCCTCCCGTGTGGCTAAGAACGCCATCGTAGCGGCCCGGAAGGAAGGCATCAAGGTGGGCTTGATCCGTCCCATTACCCTGTGGCCCTTCCCCAAGAAGGCTATGGCCGCTGCCGCGGAAAAGGTCAAAGGCTTTATCAGCGTGGAGCTGAATATGGGCCAGATGATCGAAGACATTCGCCTGCACACCCAGTGCAAGCGTCCCGTTGCCCTGTGCAACCGGGTGGGCGGTATGATCCCCAGCCCCGAGGAGGTACTGGAATCCATCCGTAAGGCACAGAAAGGAGCGTACTGATTATGGCAGTTGTATTTGAAAAACCGAAATCCCTGACCGATGCAGTGCTCCATTACTGCCCCGGCTGCCCCCACGGCATCATCCACCGGCTGGTGGCAGAGGCCATTGATGAACTGGGCATCGAGGGCAAGACCATCGGCGTTGCCCCTGTTGGCTGCGCGGTTATGGCCTATGACTACTTCGCCTGCGATATGATCGAGGCTGCCCACGGCCGTGCGCCTGCCACCGCCACCGGCATCAAGCGCAGCCGTCCGGAGAACATCGTCTTCACCTACCAGGGCGATGGCGACCTGGCCTCCATCGGTATGGCTGAGACCGTTCACGCAGCCGCAAGAAACGAGAACATCACCATCATCTTTGTCAACAACGCCATTTACGGTATGACCGGCGGCCAGATGGCCCCCACGTCTTTGCCCGGCCAGGTCACCCAGACCAGCCCCTACGGCCGTGATGTGAATCACTGCGGCTGGCCCATCAAGGTCTGCGAGATGCTCGCTACCCTGGAAGGCCCCGAGTATATCACCCGTGTGGCTGTGAACAATGTAAAGAACGTAAAGAACGCCAAGAAGGCCATCAAGAAGGCTTTCCAGAATCAGATCGAGGGCAAGGGCTTCAGCCTGGTGGAAGTGGTTTCCGCCTGCCCCACCAACTGGGGTATGACGCCCCAGAAAGCTCTGGAATGGGTGGAAAGCGATATGCTGCCCTACTATCCCATCGGCGTGTATAAGGACAGAACCGCTGCAAAGGAGGGTGCTGAATGAAGACCACTCAGATTTTGATCGCAGGCTTCGGCGGACAGGGCATTCTGTTTGCCGGCAAGTTCCTGGCCTACAAGGGTCTGGTGGAAGACCTGCAGGTGTCCTGGCTGCCCTCCTACGGCCCGGAGATGCGCGGCGGCACGGCCAACTGTAACGTGATCCTGTCCGAGACTCCCGTGGGCAGCCCCATCGTGACCAATGCGGACGTGCTGATCGCTATGAACCTGCCCTCCTTGCAGAAGTACGTTAACTCGGTAGTCCCCGGCGGCCAGATCTATGTGGATTCCTCTTTGATCAGCGCCAAGGTGGAGCGTACCGACGTGGAGGTGTTCTACATTCCTGCCACCCAGATGGCCAAGGACAACGGCATCGGCACCCTGGCCAATATGATCATCATCGGCCACCTGCTGCAGCACAACCCGGAGTTGTCCTTTGAGGGCACCGATGCTGTGGTTGCCAAGCTGGTGCCTCCCAAGAAGGCCGCGCTGGTGGAACTGAATATGAAGGCCCTGAACCTGGGAAAGGAATACGGCGTATGAGAGTAGCCTGCCTGCAAATGGATATGATCCTGGGCTCTCCCCAGGAGAATTTCGCCCACGCGGAGGCAATGGTCACCCAGGCAATGGAGCAGAAGCCGGATGTGCTGGTTCTGCCGGAGACCTGGAATACGGGCTTTTTCCCCAAGGAAAATCTGCAGGACCATTGCGACAAGGATGGCGCCCAGGTCAAGCAGGTATTCGGGGCGCTGGCGGCCAAATACGGCGTGAACATCATTTCCGGCAGCGTGTCCAATCTGAGAGACGGCAAGGTGTATAACACCGCTATGGTCTTTGACCGGACGGGCGCGTGCATCGCCTCTTACGACAAGACCCACCTGTTCACCCCTATGGGTGAGGACGATTACTACACCCCCGGCGACCATCTGTGCCGGTTCCAGCTGGACGGTGTCCGGTGCGGTCTGATCATCTGCTACGATGTGCGTTTTCCGGAGCTGATCCGCTCGCTGACGGTACCGGGCCTGGATATGCTGTTTGTGGTATCCCAGTGGCCGGATATCCGGATTCCCCATTTGCGCTGTCTGACCACGGCCCGGGCCATTGAGAACCAGATGTTTGTAGCCTGCTGCAACTCCTGCGGCAAGGCAGGAAGCACTACCTATGGCGGCAATTCCGCCATCATCGACCCCTGGGGTCAGACCCTGGCTCTGGCCGGTACGCAGGAGCAGATCCTGACAGCTGACTGCGATCTGCAGATCCTTGAAAACATTCGGGGCAGCATCCCCGTGTTCCGGGACAGAAGACCGGAGCTTTACAATATTTAAGAAAGAAGGAAACCATTATGAATTACGAGATTCCTGTAATCAGAAACACCAATCCCAAGCCCCGTCCCACCGATGAGAGCAAGCTGGGTTTTGCAAGATACTTCACGGACCATATGTTTGTGATGGAATACGACGTGGGTAAGGGCTGGCATTCCTGGCGTGTAGAGCCCCACGTTCCCTTCCTGATCGAGCCTGCTTCTGCTGTGCTGCACTACGCACAGATGATGTTTGAGGGTATGAAAGCTTACCGCAAGCCCGACGGCTCTATTCAGCTGTTCCGCCCGGATATGAACATCGCCCGTATGCGCAACACCTGTGAGCGTATGTGCATGCCCGAAGTTCCTGGCGATCTGTTCCTGGCAGGTCTGAAGGCTGTCATCGAGGCAGATAAGGACTGGATCCCCAGTGGCAAGAACACCTCTTTGTACATCCGGCCGTTCCTGTTTGGCGATGAGGTCTCCTTCTCCGTGCTGCCTGCTCAGCACTACAAGTTTATGATCATCCTCAGCCCCACCGGCTCTTACTACGCAGCCAACGACGCAGGCCTGACCACCACCCGTATCTATGTGCAGGATAAGTACATCCGTGCCGCACAGGGCGGTACCGGCTATGCCAAGGTCGGCGGCAACTACGGCGGCGGTATGCGCGCTTCCCAGGATGCCATCAAGTACAACTGCAAGGACGTGCTGTGGCTGGACGCGGCAGAGCATAAGTACGTGGAAGAGATCGGCACCTCCAACGCTTTCTTTATGATCGGCGACGAGGTCATCACCGCTCCTCTGGACAGCGGCACTATCCTGCCCGGCATCACCCGTAACTCTGTCATTCAGCTGCTGAAGAAGTGGGGTGTCAAGATCTCCGAGCGCAAGCTCTCCATCGACGAGGTGGTTGCAGCCTCTAAGGACGGCACGCTGAAAGAGATCTTCGCTTCCGGTACGGCTGCAGTCATCTCTCCCATTGGCTGGCTGAACATCAACGGTGAGGACGTGCAGGTTGCTGACGGCAAGGTAGGCCCTGTTGCCCAGAAGCTGTACGACAACCTCTACGGTATGCAGACCGGCGTGGTGGAGGACGATATGGGCTGGACTTACCCCTTGGGCTTCTAAAAACACATATAAAAAGAACCATCCGATTGGATGGTTCTTTTTTACTGTTTAGAGATTTAAAAACCGTTCCGCGGTCTTGTGGCCGATCTGCTCGAATTGGGCATCGGTCAGCTTCAGTTCCAAAAACCGCCGGGTCTCCTCCACCGGGTCCCATAGGGGATAGTCCGTGCCGAAAGCCATACGTTCTGCGCCGTAAAGATTGATGTAGCGCTCCGCCACGCCCTTGGGCATAAACATCATAGAGCTGGACACATCGAAGATGCAGTCCTTATCGTAAAGCAGCTCCCGGGCGGTTTCATACATTCCGTAGCCGCCGAAGTGGGCGGCGATCACCTGCAGCCGGGGGAACAGCTCCAGCACCCGGCGCAGACGGACCGGGTGGGAGTAGTCGTAACGTACGTCACCCATATGAAAGATCAGGGGCAGCTTACCCTGAATGGATTCATAGGCCGGAAACAGCCGGGGGTCGTCAATATCGAATTTTTGGGTGTCCGGGTGCATCTTGATGCCCTTCAGGCCCTTGTCCATAATGTACTGGGTCTCGTCGGTGATGTTTTCCATACCGGCGTGGATAGTGCCGAAGCCGATAAATCGAGGCTGGATGGCTATTTGCTCCAAGATAAAATCATTGATGTGCCGGGTCCGGTCGGGCCGGACAGCCACCGGCAGGATCACAAACCGGTCGATGCCCACCGCGTCACCCTTTTGCAAGAGGGTGTCGGTAGTGCCATCCATAGCGTCGGTGCTCAGCTGGTAGAAATCCCGGATGCTGGCGGCGGCCTTTTGGGCGATGGCCTGGGGATATACGTGGGTGTGGATGTCGATCAGATGCATAGTGTCGCCTCAAACGTGAAATTTCTGTCTATTATAGCACTCCGGCAGGAAATTGCAAGGATTTCCAGAAAAAAGGGAGGGGGCATTCCCCTCCTTTTTTACCAGTTGGCTTTCACCGTTTCCAGCAAAGCGATGCCCTGCGCAGAGATCTCCTCTGTGACCACAGGACTGCTGATCAGTCCCCGGGCAAAGCAGTCTTTGATATGCTCCACCTCATACACCAGCTCGTGCTGGCAGGGGAATTCCACCTTTTCTTCCCGGCCGTCAATGTGGAAGATGGCCTTTCTGGCCTTCCAGTATTCCGGGATCTCCACCCAACCCTTACTGCCAAAGATCCGGGCGGTGTTGTCCAGCACAGCGCCGGTGCTGTTCTTGGCGGTGAAGAGAACGCCGGATTCGGTAGTGCCGGTGAGAATGTACTGCCATTCCACCCCGGTGTCCAGGGCGCTTTTGCTGCCCCGGATGTGGCTTACCGACCCAAACAGCCACAAGATCAGCTGCACCGCGTAGATGCCGCTGGACAACAGAGGACCGCCGCCGGCCGCTGCGTCAAACATCCAGCCGTTGTAGGAGGCAGGGAAGCTGTGGCTCAGATCTGCCATATAGATATCCCCCAGGAGTCCCTCCTGGATACGGCGGCGTACTTCCAAAAGGGTGGGCAAAAAGAGCATCTTCTCTGCTTCCATAAAGAAAAGTCCCTTTTCCCGGGCCAGGGCATACAGCTCCCGGGTCTGGTCCTGACTAGTGGTGCAGGGTTTCTCACAGATCACGTGCTTGCCCTCCAAAAGGGCGGCTTTTGCCCAGACATAGTGCTGAGAATTGACGGTGGAAATGTAGACGATGTTCACGTTGCTATCTTCCAGCAGCTCAGCGTGGCTGCCGTATGCCGTGGGGATCTCCCATTGGACGGCCTTTTCCCGGGCCTTTTCCAGGGTTCTGGAGGAAAGGGCCAGGATCTGGCCGCCTCCGGCCTGACGCACTGCGGCGATAAACCGGGGGGCGATGGAGGATGTACTTAGAATACCAAAACGCAAGCTTTCCATAGGCTGCTCCTTTGCAGTAGTTTACGCAGTTTATCAAAGGTCAACTGTGTAATACATTTTTTACCATTATACAGTTTCCGGGGACAAAAAGCAACGGCGGGGAAGATGGTAATTTCGACAAAAATGAACCGTTTCCAACACAAAAAACCTTCCGGCAGAAAAAAGTTAAAGCAATAGTAAAATTGCACAAAAACAGGGGCATAATATTGTTCGAAGCGCAGAAATTTGGAAAATGCCATAATTGCGGTTGAATTTCCACACTGGTTACGTTACACTAATGGTATGAAACGATTGGAATCGTTTCCAATTACCAGAACAATTCTGGAAAAATATTAGGAGGAATAAACCAATGAAGAAGTTTATCGCACTGCTGCTGGCTCTGATTATGGTTGTTGGTATGTTCGCAGGCTGCGGCAAGTCCGGCAAGGGTTCTGTTTACTATCTGAACTTCAAGCCCGAAGCAGACGCAGCATGGCAGGAGCTGGCTGCGCAGTACACCAAGGAGACCGGCGTGGAAGTTAAGGTCGTTACCGCTGCTTCCGGCACCTATTCCGACACTCTGACCGCTGAGATGGCTAAGTCTGACGCTCCCACCCTGTTCCAGTGTGGCAACGCTCAGGGCCTGATCGACTGGGGCGAGTACTGCCTGGACTTCACCGGTACCGAAGTTCTGGCTGAGATGACCACCGACGAGTTCAATCTGACCGACGACAAGGGCGCTGTTAAGGCTATCGGCTACTGCTACGAGGCTTTTGGCATCATCGTTAACACCGAGCTGCTGGAGACCGCCGGCTACGCTCTGTCCGACATCACCAACTTTGATTCTCTGAAGGCTATCGCTGAGGACATCCACGCCCGCGCTGACGAGCTGGGCTTCGACGCATTTGCTTCCGCAGGTCTGGACGGATCCTCTTCCTGGAGATTCTCCGGCCACCTGGCAAATATGCCCCTGTTCTACGAGTTCCGTGACAACAACGTCACCGAGCAGCCCGCCACCGTTACCGGTGCTTACCTGGATGCTTACAAGAACATCTGGGATCTGTACATCAACACTTCCGCTGTTGATCCCGCTTCTCTGTCCACCGCTACCGGCGATATGAGCCAGGCTGAGTTCGGCACCGGCAAGGCAGTGTTCTGGCAGCAGGGCACCTGGGAGTACGCTAACCTGGTTGGCGAGAAATATGGTATGGATGCTTCCAAGCTGGCTATGATCCCCATCTACTGCGGTGTTGAGGGTGAAGAAGAGTCCGGTCTGTGCTGCGGCACCGAGAACTGCTGGGCAGTTAACGCAAAGGCTGACGAGAAGGACATCGAAGCTACCCTGGCATTTATGAAGTGGGTTGTCACTTCTGACGCCGGCACCAAGATGATGGCTGAGCAGTTCGGCCCCATCCCCTTCAAGAACGCTAAGACCCCCGAGAACGTCTTCTTCGCAGACGCTAACGAGTACATTGCCAACGGCAAGTACACCGTGACCTGGGCATTCAACCACACTCCCAACGTGGACGAGTGGAGAGCTGGTATCGTTTCCGCTCTGACTGACTACTCCGCTGGCAACGGCGACTGGGCAGCAGTTGAGACCGCTTTCGTTGACGGCTGGGCAGCACAGTATGCTAAGCAGCACGGCTAATTCCCATTAAACACCACCGACTGGGGCGGGCATATTGCCCGCCCCATAGTTGCTAAATTGGCATTCCCCGGTGGATCGTATGTGGGGAATAGAACGCCTGTCCCACCGGCGGGTTATTCCCCATTTATGATCTGCCCAAAATACAAAACAGAGAGGAAGATCGCATTGAGTAAACCTGCAGCTGGTGCGCTTACCAGCAGTCTGATCCGCCGTCCTATGCAGAAGATGGCAGCTGTTTTTATCCTTCCCACGTTTTTGGCATTTTTGATTGGTTTTATTTGGCCGTTTATGCAGGGCATTTACCTGTCCTTCTGTAACTTTATGACTCCCCGGGACGCGTCTTGGGTAGGCATCCAGAACTACGTCAAGGCATTTGCCGACCCCAGCTTCGGCCGGGCCTTCTGGAATACTGCCGGTTACGCGGTGGTGTCAATCATCCTGATCAACGTGCTGGCATTTACCATCGCTTACGCACTGACCCAGAAGCTGCGGGGCTCCAACCTGTTCCGTACTGTGTTCTTTATGCCCAATCTGATCGGCGGTGTGGTTCTGGGTTACATCTGGAGCTTGATTTTTGACGGCATCCTGTCCGCGTACAACACCTATCTGACCGCCAGCGCCACCTACGGCTTCTGGGGTCTGGTGATCCTGGTGGCCTGGCAGCAGATCGGTTATATGATGATCATCTACATTGCGGGTCTGCAGGCTGTGCCCGAGGATATGCTGGAGGCTGCCAACATCGATGGCGCCACCGGAGGCCAGAAGCTGTTCCGGGTCATTATCCCCAACGTGATGCCCTCCATCACTACCTGCACATTCCTGACCTTGACCAACTCCTTTAAGCTGTTCGACCAGAACCTGGCTCTGACGGAAGGCTTTCCCATCATCACCCTGGCAGATGGCTCCCAGCTGAAGACCACGGAGCTGCTGGCACTGAACATCTATTCCACTTACAACATCAACAAGAATTGGCACGGCGTTGCCCAGGCTAAGGCTGTGATCTTCTTTATCCTGGTGGCGGTGCTGGCGCTGACCCAGCAGAAGCTGACAAGCTCCAAGGAGGTGTAAGCATGAGAAAAGTAGAAAAGTATACACCTGCAAGCAAAGTGCTTACGGCTGTGTTTGTTGTGATCTGCCTGCTGTGGGTGATGCCCATTTTTGAGGTGGTCATCAACTCCCTGAAGTCCAACGCGGCCATCAACCTGGATGCCTTTGCCCTGCCCAATTCCGAAAGCTATGTGGGCTTTGCCAACTACCTGAAGGGTTTGACCTTTGGCAACTACCCCTTCGTTAAGTCTGCGCTGTACAGCCTGGTGATCACCGTGGTATCCGTTGCGCTGATCCTGCTGGGCACTTCTATGTCCGCCTGGTATATTACCCGTGTGAACAGCGGTGTGGCGAAGATCTTCTATTACCTGTGCCTGTTTTCTATGATCGTTCCCTTCCAGATGGTCATGTTTACCCTGACCTTTACCGCCGACCAGCTGAAACTGAACACCCCCTACACGATCCCCATCATATATCTGGGCTTTGGCGCAGGCTTGGCCATATTTATGTTCGTGGGCTTTGTCAAGAGCATTCCAATCGATATCGAGGAAGCTGCTTCCATCGACGGCTGCGGCCCTGTACGCACCTTCTTTATGGTGGTGATGCCTATGCTGAAACCTTCTCTGATCAGTGTGGGTATCCTGCAGTGTATGTGGGTATGGAACGACTACCTGCTGCCCTATCTGGTGCTGGACCGTACCAAATATATGACCATTCCCATCCATGTGCAGTATCTGAAGGGCAGCTACGGCACGGTGGACCTGGGCGCAACCATGGCCGTTATTATGATGAGCATCATTCCAATCATCGTTGTTTACCTGTTCTGCCAGAAGCACATCATCAAGGGTGTTGCGGCTGGCGCAGTTAAGGGCTAATGGTAGTTTTATTTACCAGAAAAGGAGGTGAAAGCCGTGACCATAAAAGACCTGGCAAGCAAGACCGGTTACGCGGTGGGTACTGTTTCCAGAGTGCTCAACGACCATCCCAATGTAAGTGAAAAGGCCCGCAAAGCCATTCTGGCTGCCGTGGAGGAAAGCGGCTTTCAGCTCAATGTAAATGCCAGACAGCTGAAGCAGACCCGAAGCACCTCTATTTTGGTGGTGGTAAAGGGCATCGGTAACGAACTGTTCAGCGATCTGGTGGAAAACATTCAAAAGCTGGTGGCCAAGACCAAGTATATGCTCCATGTGGACTATATCGACGAGGATGTCAACGAGGTCCTGCGGGCGGTGGAACTTTGCCGGGAGAAAAAACCCCAGGGTATCCTGTTCCTGGGCGGCACCAGTGAGCATTTCCGCAGAGATTTTGAAAAGATCGACATCCCCTGTGTTCTGGTCACCAATGACGCGTCTCAGCACACCTTTCCCAACCTCTCAAGCGTCTCCACAGACGACCGTCACGCGGCCCGCTGTGCTGCCCAGACACTGCTGGAGCTGGGTCACCGGGAGTTTGTGCTGATCGGCGGCAACCGGGAGATTTCCGATACCAGCCGTCTGCGCTACGAGGGCTGTATGCAGGCCCTCCAAGAAAAGAACGTCCCCTTTGACGAAAAACAGGACTACAAGGGCGTGCGCTATTCCTACCAGGACGGTTACAATGCAACGCAGCAGCTGCTGGCCAGCCGCCGCCAGTTTACGGCATTGTTTGCGGTGGCCGATGTGATGGCGGTAGGCGCCATCCGGGCCCTGCGGGACAATGGCCTGCGAGTGCCGGAGGATGTGTCGGTGATGGGCTTTGACGGCCTGTCGCTGGGTTCGTACTTAGTCCCCCAACTGGCGACCATTGGCCAGAACACCAAGGTGATGGCCAAACGCAGCGTAGAGATCTTGCTGGATCATATTGAAAATGGCGGCAAGGCCTGCCACGAGACAGTTCCATTTATTCTTTTGCGGCGGGAGAGCATCCGCCGTGTTGGCAACGAGGAGTTATTATGAGAGAAAGCGGTATCCTTATGCACATTTCCTCTCTGCCCAGTGCCTATGGCATCGGCACGATGGGAAAGGAAGCATATGACTTTGTAGACCGTCTGCACCAGGCTGGGCAGGCGTACTGGCAGATCCTGCCCCTGAGTCCCACCGGATACGGTGACTCTCCCTATCAGGCATTTTCCGCATTTGCGGGAAACCATTATCTGATCGACCTGGAGCAGCTGATCCAGGAGGGCCTGCTTACCCGTAAGCAGGTGGCGGAACGTCTCTGGGGCTGGGATGAGACCCGTGTGGATTATGGCAGCCTGTATAACAACCGGTGCGATGTGCTGCGCCTGGCCTACGAAAACTTTCGGGAACGGGAAGAACTGGACCGGTTCGTGGAGGATAATGGGGATTGGCTCAGTGATTACAGCCTGTTTATGGCGCTCAAGAGCAACAGCCAGGGTAAGCAATGGCTGTGTTGGTCTTCCGGCCTTTTGATGCGCATCCCCGGTGTTCTGGACCATTACCGCCAGCAGCTTAGGGAGGAAGTGGATTTTCAGAACTTTCTGCAGTACCTGTTTTTCAAGCAGTGGAACAAGCTGAAAGCCTATGCCAACGACAAGGGCATACGCATTATCGGCGACATTCCTATTTACGTGCCGCTGGACTCGGCGGATGTGTGGGCAAACCCCACGCTGTTCCAGCTGGACGGCAACCGCCGGCCCAAAATGGTAGCCGGCTGTCCCCCCGATTCCTTCAATGGCGACGGCCAGCTCTGGGGCAATCCCCTGTACGACTGGGACGAGATGAGGCGTACCGGCTATGCCTGGTGGATCCGCAGACTGCGCTCTGCCGGCAAGATGTACGATGTGATCCGCCTGGACCACTTCCGGGGTTTCGAGAGCTACTGGGCTGTTCCTGCCAAGGATATTACCGCAGTGGGCGGCCACTGGGTGAAGGGACCCGGTATGGACTTTATCCGCGCTGTGCAGCAGGCGCTGCCGGAATTGGGATTCATTGCGGAAGATCTGGGCTTCATTACCGACGAAGTGCGGGCACTGCAGATAGAATCCGGCTTTCCCAGTATGAAGGTGCTGCAGTTTGCCTTTGACACCCGTGAGGAGGGGGACTACCTGCCCCATTCCTATCCAGTCAATTCTGCCTGCTACTGTGGTACTCACGACAATCCCACCACCAAGCAGTGGTTTGATGACGCGTCCGAGAAGGATATTCTGGACGCAAAGGCCTATCTGGGCCTTTCTCAGGAGGAAGGTCTTGTGTGGGGTATGATCCGGGGCTGTATGGGCTCTGTGAGCCGCCTGTGTGTGATCCAGATGCAGGATTACCTGGAGCTGGGCGCAGAGGCCAGAATGAACTGTCCGGGCATCCTGTCCGGGAACAACTGGACCTGGCGGGCAAAACCCGGCTTCTTTACCCAGGAGCTGGCTGAAAAGATCCGTGATTTAACCGGGCGCTTCGGACGCCTGCGCCAGCAATAAAGGAGCAATGATGATGAAACGAGCTTCCGGCGTGCTGCTGTCTGTCAGCAGCCTGCCCTCTAAATACGGCATAGGCTGCTTCGATCAGGCAGCCTATGACTTTGTGGACTGGCTGGAAAAGGCCGGTCAGAAATACTGGCAGCTCCTGCCCCTGGGCGCTACCAGCCACGAGGGCGCCTGCGATTCGCCCTACCAGGCCTATTCCGCTTTTGCCGGCAACCCCTACTTTATCAGCCTGGACGCGCTGGTGGAGGAGGGAGTTCTGACACGCAAAGAGTGTGACGAGGCGGATTTTGGCACAGATCCCCACCACGTGGATTATGAAAAACTGAGTCAAAACCGTCTGATCCTGCTGCGCAAGGCCTATGAGCGCAGCAACATCCATAAAAATGCGAATTACCAGGCATTTGTGGCAGAGAACCACTGGTGGCTGGAGGACTACGCCCTGTTTATTGCCGTGCGGCAGTTCTTCGGAAACAAGAGCTGGCAGGATTGGCCCGATGATATCCGTATGCACTACGGCTATGCCCTGGATCACTACCGGGAGAAGCTGTATTTTGACGTTGAATTCCAGCGCTACCTGCAGTTCAAATTCTACGAACAGTGGATGAAGCTGAAAAAGTATGCCAACGATAAGCATATCCAGATCGTGGGCGACATTCCCATCTACGTTTCCCCCGACGGTTCTGACATCTGGGCAAATCCCGAGATGTTCCAGCTGGACGGGGACAACCGGGCTACAATGATCGCAGGCTGCCCTCCCGACAGCTTCTGTGAGGATGGCCAGGTCTGGGGCAACCCCCTGTACCGCTGGGACTACCACAAGGCCACCGGCTATCAGTGGTGGGTTACCCGTATGTGGTACAGCTATAAGCTGTACGATTTGATGCGCATCGATCATTTCCGGGGATTTGACGAGTATTTCGCCATTCCCGCAGACACCAAGGACGCCAGGGACGGCCATTGGGAGCAGGGCCCGGGTATGGATCTGTTCAACACCCTGAAAGAAAAGCTGGGTGAGCGGGGTGTGATCGCGGAGGATCTGGGTCTGATGACGGATTCTGTCCGGAAGCTGGTCAAAGACAGCGGATTCCCCAATATGAAGGTGCTGCAGTTTGCCTTTGATGCCTCCGACATCGGCGGCTCCAATGAGTACCTGCCCCATAATTACAACAACAACTGCGTGGTCTACACCGGCACTCACGACAATGAACCCATCGCCGGTTGGTATGCAGGCCAGAGCAAGGAAGCGAAGGACTTCATCAAGACTTATCTGGCAGATACCAGGACACCCCAGAAAGAAATGTACAAAAAACTGGTGATCACGGCAATGATGAGCGCCGCGGATACCTGTATTATTCCTATTCAGGACTGGCTGGGCCTGGATAACAGCGCCCGTATGAATGCCCCCGGCACGGTGGGCATCAACTGGAGCTGGCGTCTGCGGTCGGGTCTGACCACCCAGGCCCTTGCCGACGAAGTGTGTACCGTCACCATGCGCTATGGCCGGGCCAACTGGGACGCAATCAACGCAGGCAAAAAAGAAAACACCGAGGAATAAAAATACGCGGACAGAGCGATCTGTCCGCGTATTTTTTCGTTATCAGATATCCAAAAGCTTCAAGTCCTCCTCCCGGACCACACGAAGCTCCTTTTTGCTCAAAATGTCGTAGATGCAGGGCACTACGAACAGGGTCATCAGGGTTGCATACAGCAGGCCGCCGATGCACACCACGGTGATGGGCCGCATCAGAAGACTGCCTGCATCGGTGCTGATAGCCATCACGATCTGACCCAGAATGGTGGTCAGGGTGGTCATCAAAATGGGCCGCATTCTGGTGACACCGGCTTCCAGAATGGCCTCCCGGCGGCCCATACCGTCTATACGCAGCTGATTGATATAGTCTACCAGCACGATGCCGTTGTTGACGATGATACCCATCAGCATCACAAAGCCGATCATAGAGATGACGCTGACTTCCATTCCACACAGCAGCAGCGCCATAAAGCCGCCGGTAAAGGCCAGAGGGATGGTAAACATCACGATGAAGGGGGATTTCAGGGACTGGAACTGGGCCACCATGATCAGATATACCAGCAGCAGACCCAGAACAAGCATCAGAGCCAGCTGCTCCATAGCCTCCATAATGGCCTCATTTTCACCGGTGAAAGCATAGCTGACACCGTCGCCCAGATCCAGCTTTTTCACGGCTGCTTCTGCCTGGGCGGTCAGCAGGGTCACGTTATACCCTTCCTCCAGGTGGGCGGTGACGGTCAGATGCCTGCGCTGGTTCACCCGGTTGATGGTGGCAAGACTGGTAGTTTCCTCCACCTGGGCAAAACTGCTTAGGGGAACTTCCTCCGTTTGGCCGTCCTTGTTGGTTACTTCAAACACGTAACTCCTCAATTCCCGGGCATCCAACACTGCACCGGCAGGCTTTTCCACGATGATGTCCGTAGCGATGCCGTCCAGATTCAGCGTTGCCACTGTGCCGTCAGTGGTCAGACCGGCAGCCAGCTCCATATACACCTGGGCAATGGTCAGACCGTGCTTCATAGCCTCATTCCGGTCGATGGTCACGTGCAGGGCGGGGGCGGCATCCTCCAGACCGTTGGACACTTCGCTGACACCCTCCAGGTCCTCCAGGGCATCTGCGGCGGTCTGGGCGGCAGCTTGCAGAACGCCCATATCCTGTGCATACAGCTCAAGGCTGACGCCGCTGCCTGTGAGCATACTCATATCCATCATAGAGGCGGATGCGGAAACGGTGCATTCCATATCGGCACAGGCGGCCTCTATGGCCTTTCCGGCGGCAATGCCGGAGTCCTTTTCGCTTTCCAGGGTCACATATACGGTGACAGAGTAGCTGTTGGTGCGCATGCCGGCGGTCATTGCGCTCTCTGTGTTCATCATAGCACCCACGGTGGCAACACCCTCCACCTGGGCGATGCGGTTCAGAGCATCGTCTGCCAGGGCGCTGGCTTTGTCCATATCAGAGCCTTCGGGCATAGTGACGGTCACGGTGATGTTGGGCGAATCCATTGTAGGCATAAAGATGAAACCTTTGGAAAGGCTCATCACAGCGCTGGCTGCCAAGAGCACAGCGGAGAGGATCAAAATCACAGCCTTGTGGTTCAGAGACCAGGCGGCAGCTTTGCGGTAGGCGGGCAGGAACAGCTTTTCCATAAGTCCAGGCTTTTCGATATGCTCTTTGCGAAGCATTCCTGAGGCCATTGCCGGCACCAGCGTCAGTGCGATGATCAGAGATGCCAGCAGGGAGTAGGTCATAGTCAGCGCCAGATCTGTGAACAGCTGCTTGGTGATGCCGTCCACGAACACAATGGGTAGGAACACGCAGATGGTGGTAAGGGTAGAGGAGGTAACTGCACCGACCACCTGCCCAGCACCGGATACCGCTGCCTGGATGGCGTTGGCACCCTTAGCCCGGAGGCGGTAGATGTTTTCGATAACCACGATCGAGTTATCCACCAGCATACCCACCGCAATGGCAAGACCCGACAGGGAGATCATATTCAGCGTTACACCGGAGAAGTACATCAGCACGATAGCAAAGATCACGCTGATGGGGATAGAGCACAGGGTGATAAGGGTGGGACGAAGGTCTTTTAGGAAAATGAACAGAATTAGAACAGAGAATACAGCACCCAGGAACAGGTTGTTCAGAATGGATTCCACCACCAGGTAGATGTAGTCACCCTGGTCCATCAGGGAGACGAACTTCAGTCCGTCAAATTCCTTTTCCAGCTCCCGGAAGCGCTGATTGATATTGTCAGTGGTTTCCGCCGTGGCGTAGGTGCTCTGCTTTTCAAAGGTCAGCATCACGCTGTCCAGGCCGTCCAGCTTGGCGTAGGTCTCCTCGCGGTTGTCTGTGAGGGTGACAACGGCCACATCGGACAGATAAATGGGGTCCATATCCTCCATTCCCATATCAAACAGCAGCAGGTTCTGCAGGGTATCCAATTGGGTGATCTCGTCGCCAATGGATACCATATAGTTGATACCGTTCTCCTCCACATAACCTGCGGGCATAGCGAAGTTCTGTGCGGTAAGGATCTGGGTGACCATTTCCATTGTGATAATGTTGTTCAGATCCGCCTGCTTCAGTGCGTCTTTCCGGCTGTCCTCCAGGGTGTCCAGGCCGCCCTCGATCTGGGTCAGAGCCATTTCCATAGAGGCAGAACCTGCGGCCAGCTGACCTGCGGCGGTGCTGATCTGCACCATACCTGCCAGCTTCTGCTGCTCCAGCATAGCCTGGGCCTGTTCCATTGTCACAAGGCCCGCATCCATCTGTTCCACAGCGGCCACCAGCTGATCCAACTGATCCTTTGTCTGGGTCACCAGTGCGGCCAGGCCGTCCCGGTCCGTATCCTGGCTGGCCAGTATCTGGTCGATGGCGGCCACAGCCTCATCGGCCAGCTTGGCGTTACCCTCTGCCAGGACGATCGCTCCGTCCAGGGTTTCGGCAGTCACCAGATTGGCGGCAAGGCCTGCGTTGTATACAGCCTGAGCTTGGGCCAGCTGGGCCTCCAGCTGTACGATCTGGGCGTTCTTCTCTGCGATCAACGCACTTTGATCCCCATCCACAGCGGGATCCAGCGCTTCTAGATCCGCAATCTCTGTGCGCAGCTGGGCGATCTGTGCTTCCAGCTGCTGGATGTTCAGCCGCTGGGCCTGCAGGTCCTTCAGAGCTGCCACCACATTGTGGGCGTTCTGCTGCTGGGTCAGTACGTGATTTACCTGTTCGTTCAGGGCGTTCAGCGTACGGTAGGTGGCCTCCAGGGGCAGCCGCGCGGATTCCAGTTCTTCCTTTGCGGCTTCCAGATTGGCCTTCTCCGTTTTCAACTGGTTCTCGCCCTGGATGATGGCATCCACCCCGGCATTCAGCTGGGACTGGGCACCCTCCATCTCCGCTTTGCTGGCCTCAAGATCCTCTTTTTGCTCATTCAGCTCGTCAGCGGCTTCGTCCAGCTGGCCGTTGATGGTATCGGCGATCTTTTTGTTGACACCGTCGATCAGCTTCTGGTCCAGAACCACGTGCAGCTCCTGCTGGATCATACCGGTGGTGCTGATTCTGGCCACACCGGGGACACCCTCCAGCTTGTTGATCAGGGTATCGTTCAGAAAGTCCGTAAGCTCAATGGTATCCAGACCCTCCATAGACACGGCGGCAACCTCCACCGGCAGCATAGAGGGATTGATCTTCATGACATAGGGCGTGCCTACCATATCTGCCCATCCGGCAGACAGTGTGGCGATCTGCTGCTGAATGTCCACACCGATGGTGTCCATATTCACAGCTTCCTCGAATTCCAGTATGACCATACTGACGTTTTCGCTGGATGTGGAAGTGACTTCTTTGATATGGTCCAGGGTGGACATGGACTGCTCCATTGGCTTTGTGACCTCGGCCTCCACCTTTTCCGGGCTTGCACCGGGATAGGTGGTCATAACGATCACATAGGCAAAGTCCATATTGGGAAGCAGGTCCGGGGTCATCCGGAGATAGGCCACCACACCCAGCACCAGAATGGCGATCACTGCAACGAAAACAGTCAGCGGTTTTTTGACGGAAAATTTGGACATACAGGGCTCCTCACAGTCATAGCTTTACAATTAATAAATACCAGTTTAGCACCCAATTATGCATTAATCAATGGGTTGATTGTGAATGTTTTGTAACATTTTACGGCAAATTTTTAACAATATGAAAAATACAGCGGGCACAGAAAAGGAGGCATCTCTCGGATGCCTCTTTTTGATAAAAGTCAGCAATTTACAAGCTTTTTTGCCTGCCTATCTTTCAGATACCAGGGCAGGTACGCCACACCGAACAGTACGGTGATCACAGCAGCCCCAAATCCGCAAGAAAATCTTTCCCTTCGACAAATCGGGCATAAAAGGAAAGACACCCCGATTGGGGTGCCTTTCCTTTTGAATTCTAAGGGGATAAGAGGAAACCCTTTGGAAGAAAACTCAATCTTGAACAGCTCCGGTGCGGACAGCTTCGAAGTCTTCCTGGATCTGCTGGCTGGGTGCCTTTGTCAGCAGGGATACCACAACGATGCATACAGCGGAGAACAGGAATGCGGGCAGCAATTCATAGATGGCAAAAGCGCCGCCCAGCTTGCTGATGACCAGTTTCCACAAAAATACCATACCGGCGCCGCCCACCATACCGGCAATAGCACCGGCCTTGTTGGTACGCTTCCAGAACAGGCTGAAGAGCATCAGCGGTCCGAAGGTGGCACCGAAACCGGCCCAGGCGAAGGACACGATCTGGAAGATTACGCTGTTTTCGTCCAGGGCGATCAGAATGCCGATAAGGGCCAGAACCAACAGAGTGACGCGGGAGATCAGCATAACCTGCTTGTCGGTGGCATTCTTTTTGCAGACACCCTGGAAGATGTTTTTGGCAAACGCGGAAGCCGCAATCAGCAGATAGGAGTCGGAGGAACTGATGGTAGCGGCCAGGATACCTGCCATTACGAAACCGGCCAACAGAGGAGGCAGGGAGGAGGTGGCCAGTGTGATGAAGATATTCTCCGCAGAGGATTTGCTCAGATGTACAGTGGGATAGAGCTGACGGCCAACAATGCCGATAAATACGGCGACACCCAGGGAGATAACGACCCAAATCATAGCGATCCGGCGGGAGCGGACCAGCTCCTCTTCCTTGCGAATGGCCATAAAGCGTAGCAGCACCTGGGGCATACCGAAGTAACCAAGGCCCCAGGCCATCATAGAACAGACACTCAGGAAACCGTAATCTGCGGGAGCACCGAACAGGGGCTTGCCCGCTTCCAGAAGCTGCTGACCGTTTTCGTTCAGCACCGGGGTGGCAAGACCGAAGAATTCCACAAAGCCGGGGATCTGCTTGGCATTTTCCATTACAGCACCCAGACCGCCGGCTCGGGTTGTACCCACTGCAACGATTACTACAAGTGCTACGATCATCACGATGGACTGCATAAAGTCGGAGGCGCTCTCAGCCAGGAAACCGCCCAGCAGAGTGTATAGCAGAACAAAGCCAGCGCCGATAATCATCATAGCGATGTAGGGCGTACCGAACAGAGTGGAGAAGAGTTTGCCGCAGGTGACGAAGCAGCTGGCAGCGTAAACGGTGAAGAAGATCAGAATGAAGACCGCGGAGAGGGTTAGGACGGTCTTCTTTCCCTCACGGAAACGGTTGGAAAAGAATTCCGGCAGTGTAATGGCGTTACCTGCCTGCACACTATACCGGCGCAGCCGTTTGGAGACCACCAGCCAGTTAAAGTAAGTACCCACGGCCAGACCCAAAGCGGTCCAGAAGGCGTCTGCTAGACCGCACCAGTATGCCACACCGGGCAGACCCATCAGCAGCCAGCCGCTCATATCGGAGGCCTCTGCGCTCATAGCAGTGATCCAGGGACCCAGGGAACGGCCACCCAGATAGTATTCTTCAGAACTTTTGTTAGCCCGTTTTGCGTACAGTAGGCCGATTCCTATGACAACAGCCATATAAATGACCATTGCGATCAAAATCTGAAACGTTCCATTCATATTCGATCCTCCTCGATTGGTGTTTGCACGGGGAATTGATAAAATCCCACGGCAATAAATATTTCTTGTAGTTTAACACTTTATCGAGTTAAAGTCAACGTGTTTTATTTACAAATATACGGCGTCAGGAGGAAAAATAAGTATAGAATGTGCATAAATAAAGGCGAGATGAAATATATATGCAGAATATTTGCATAAAAACGAGCCTTGAGGAAGCCCGTTTGAGCGCAAGGTCCGACTATTGAGATTGTTATCTATGGTTCCCACATAGCTTTCGTGACATATTGGTTCCGGTATTGCTCAGCAAAGCCTAATTTATCATACACCTGCCGTGCAGGATTGCCAAACAGCCCTTTACTGCAACACAGCCAATCTCTTTTCCTTCCAATGGAGAAAACCAACGATTTTGCCGTCTATACGATTCACAAATCTTTCCATAAGCAAAGATATGATCGGGACGTGTTCCGGATCATCTAAATAAATATGATTCAAATTGGTGTTTGTTAGGTGTGGACCACAGGGCATAATTTCACACAGCTTCTTGTTGGTACAAAAGGATGGGTTTATGTATAAAAAATTCCCGTTTTCAGGCAAATATTTGTTGGGTTTTGCACTTGAAACACAGGTTATCTAGTGCTAAAATACGGTCGATATAATGATCTAAAGAGGCCGCCTCTTTCGAGACAACCCCTTCAGACCAAAATGATTGGAAAAGAAGGAATTAAGTATATATGGAAATTTTTTTGGTTTGCCTGGCTGTTGCGTTGGTGGGCGGTCTGATGCTCTCCCGCTTGACCAAAATGATGCATCTTCCTGCCGTTACCGCATATCTGGTTGCGGGTTTGATTTTGGGTCCCTTTTGCCTGGGCGCTTTGAATGTGCCCGGTTTGGGATTTAACTCGTTGGAGCAAGTGGAGGGTCTGAGCATCATCACACAGACCGCCCTTGGTTTTATCGCTTTCACCATTGGCAATGAATTCCGGCTCAGCCAGCTGAAGGCTATGGGCAGCTCTGCCATCACGATCGGTATTTTTCAGGCCGTGATTACAACGGTTTTGGTGGATATCGTACTGATTGCGCTCCACCTGCTGTTCCCCAATGTGATCTCTCTCCCTTGCGCCATCGTTCTGGGTGCTATTGCCTCGGCAACCGCTCCGGCGGCAACCCTGATGGTGGTACGGCAGTATAAGGCAGACGGCCCCCTGACACGGCTGCTGATGCTGGTGGTTGCCATTGATGACGCGGTGGGTCTTCTGCTGTTTTCTGTATCCTTTGGAATCGCCACAGCATTGGCCAATGGCCAGGTCAGCGTATTGGCTGTGGTGGTAGAACCGATTCTGGAGATCGTTCTGTCTTTGGCGTTGGGCAGCTTTATGGGCTGGCTTCTGGACTGGGTGGAGCAGTTCTTCCACTCCAGAAGTAAGCGAATGACCATTTCTGTCGCGTTTGTTCTGCTGACCGTTGGACTGTCTATGCTGGAATTTCACATCGGTCCTGTCCACTGCGGCTTCAGCTTGCTGCTGGTGTGTATGATGACCGGAACCGTTTTCTGCAATATCTGCGACACCTCCGAGGAACTGATGAGCCGTATTGAAAGCTGGATGGTACCTTTGAGCATCCTGTTTTTTGTAATCTCCGGCGCGGAACTGGATCTGGAGGTCCTGGCCAATCCTGTGACCATTCTGGTTGGCGTGATCTACATTATTGCCCGCTCCGCCGGCAAATACTACGGCGCTATGTCCAGCTGTGTGCTGACGAAGCAGTCTAAGCCCATAACGGACAATTTGGGTATTACACTGCTGCCCCAGGCCGGTGTCGCCCTGGGTATGGCCCTTACCGCCGCATCCCTGCCCGATGGCGCGCTGACCCGGAATGTGGTGCTGTTTGCGGTGCTGGTCTATGAGCTGATAGGACCGACGCTGACCAAGCGTTCCCTGCTGGCTGTGGGCGAAATCAAGCCGGAAGGCCGTACCAGCGCACGGAAATTGAACCAGGAAAGTTAATCATAAAACAGCACTTCCCGGAAGGGAAGTGCTGTTTTTCGTAGGGCAGCAGAATTTGATTTGTACGGTTGCCCGTTGGAATCTTATGCTCAAAATATTTCGTATTTTACGCACCTGAAAGACCGCGAAAAATATAATGGGTATAGGAGGTGTAATATGAATAACTTTGTCATAATGGCGCTTATCGCAACCCTGGGGACGTGGTTTGTAACGGCCCTGGGTGCAGGTACGGTCGTCTTTTTTACATCCCCCAACCCAAAGGGCCTGAATATTATGCTTGGATTTGCTTCCGGCGTTATGATCGCGGCCAGCTTCTGGTCTTTGCTGCAACCGGCTATTGAGCGTGCGGAGGCCACTTCCAATCTGCCTGCGTATCTTGTGGCGACGGTAGGCTTTTTGTTCGGAGCTCTGTTTATGTGGGCATCCGACAAAGTTGTTTCCTTCGCGCGTAGAAAGACAGATATGGCCGAAGGAAAGACGAATGAACGTTTGCACCGCATTATTATGCTGATTCTTTCCATCACCCTTCACAATATACCGGAGGGCTTGGCAGTGGGCGTTGCGTTTGGCGCATTGCAGGACGGCGGTTATGGGGCGGAGAATCTAATGGGGGCAATCTCGGTGGCAGTGGGTATTGGCCTGCAGAATTTTCCCGAGGGTGCGGCGGTTTCCGTTCCCTTAAGGAGAGAGGGCTATTCCAGGAAAAAGAGCTTTCTGCTGGGTCAGGCCTCCGGTATGGTAGAACCCTTTGCCGGAGCTCTGGGCGCATTGCTGGTTGTCTATGTGGAGACAATTTTGCCCTATGCCTTATCCTTTGCTGCCGGAGCGATGATCTTGGTAGCTGTGCACGAGTTGATCCCGGAATGCCAGAGAAATCAGCAGGCGCAGTCTTACCTTGCCACAATGGGCATTGTCTCCGGCTTTGCGGTTATGATGCTGCTGGATGTTATGCTGGGGTAATTTGGTCAATAAACCGGGTAGGGTTTGTTTTTGGCGCGGGCAACAGGACGCGACTTGCTTTTTCGTCTTTAGCGAAAATAGTTGTAGCCACCAGTTTGAGAACTGGTGGCAGCAAGTGTCCGCAGGACACTTGCATATAGATGGGTTCAAGACCTTTCTCCCTTGACCAAAAATAAAAGGGAGGCGATTGCCTCCCTTTTATTTTTGGTACGGGCAACAGGACTTGAACCTGCACGGTTGCCCATTGGAACCTAAATCCAACGTGTCTGCCAATTCCACCATGCCCGCGTTTGTATTATTCTATCACGGCGACATTGTGTTGTCAACGCGAAACCGGGTTTAATTGCCGGGCTTAGGCGTGCATTTAGGCCAGTTGCATAAAAGTCACAGAAAAAAACGGGGGTTTTATGGAATTGTTCTTGACTTTCCGGGGCAACACCGCTAAAATATATTCGGTATAATGTGCGCAGATTGGGCTGCTTGCCCATGCGTTTCATAAATCCGGCATCTGAACTGGTGCGTATTCGCCTCGTGGCGTTTTTTGTGTATTTGATATCCGCATTTTGCGGCTGATTTTTTACCAATTGAACACATGGGGCCCATTCCACCTCTTTACGGATGCCTATTCTATAAAGGAGGTGTGCTGACAAGATTATGGGACCGTTAGAGATTATTTTGACCGTTCTGGCTGCAATTGTGCTTCTGGCGCTGGGCTTTGTATTTGGCATTGCCTATCGTAAGCGTGTCAGTGAGCGCGAAATCGGCTCTGCTGAGGCAGAGGCCACCCGTATCATCAATGAAGCCATTCGCAGCGGTGAGAACCGCAAGAAGGAAATGCTTCTGGAGGCCAAGGACGAAATCCATAAATCCCGTACTGAGCACGACAAAGAAGTGAAAGAGCGCCGCTCCGAGCTGAGCAAGCAGGAGCGCCGGCTGCAGCAGAAGGAAGAATCCCTCGACAAGAAGACCGATGCCTTTGAGCGCAAGGAAGAAGAACTGGCCCGCCGTGTCGCGGAGGTGGCCCAGACCCAGGCCCAGGCAGAGGAAATCAGACAGCAGCAGATCGCCACGCTGGAGCAGATCTCCGGTCTGACCCAGGAGCAGGCTAAGCAGTATCTGCTGGAAAGCGTGGAGGCTGAGGTCCGCCACGAGTCTGCAATGAAGATCAAGGAGATCGAGCAGCAGCTGAAGGACGACGCAGACGAGAAGGCAAGACAGATCCTGTCCATTGCCATCCAGCGCTGCGCCGCAGACCATGCGGCAGAGGCTACTGTTTCCGTAGTGCCCCTGCCCACCGATGAGATGAAGGGCCGCATCATTGGCCGTGAGGGACGGAATATCCGCACCCTGGAGACCATTACCGGCGTTGATCTGATCATCGACGATACCCCCGAAGCCATCACCGTCAGCAGCTTTGATCCTGTCCGCCGGGAGATCGCCCGACTGGCTCTGGAGAAGCTGATCGCAGACGGCCGTATCCATCCTACCCGTATTGAGGATATGGTGGAGAAGGCCCGCCGGGACGTGGACCGGACCATCCGTGAGGAAGGCGAGCGTGCCTGCTATGAGACCGGTGTCCACAGCCTGAATCCTGAGCTGATCAAGATCCTGGGCCGTCAGAAGTACCGTACCTCCTACGGTCAGAACGTGCTGAATCACTCCATTGAGGTTTCCCACATTGCCGGTCTGATGGCCGCAGAGCTGGGCGTGGACGTGACCCTGGCCAAGCGTGCAGGTCTGCTGCACGACCTGGGCAAGTCCATTGACCACGAAGTGGAGGGCAGCCACGTACAGCTGGGTGCTGACCTGGCCCGTAAGTACAAGGAAAATCCCGTAGTGGTCAACGCCATTGAGGCCCACCACGGCGACGTAGAACCCAAGACCGTGATCGCGGTTCTGGTACAGGCCGCTGACGCCGTGTCCGCTGCCCGCCCCGGTGCCCGCCGTGAGAACGTGGAAAACTATATCCGCCGCCTGCAGAAGCTGGAAGAACTGACCAGTACCTACCCCGGCGTTGAGAAGGCATATGCCATCCAGGCCGGCCGTGAGGTCCGAATTATGGTCAAGCCTGAGGAGGTCACGGAGGACAATATGATCCTGCTGGCCCGGGATGTGGCCAAGAAGATCGAGGCTGAGCTGGAGTATCCCGGCCAGATCAAGATCAATGTGATCCGGGAGACCAAGGCAGTAGAGTACGCAAAATAAGAAGAACCCTGCACAGATTTCTCTGTGCAGGGTTTTTTGTGGGTTATTCCAATTCAAATGCGCCTGTATAGAGCTGGTAGTAGGTGCCCTTCTGGGCAATCAGGTCCTCGTGGGTGCCGCGCTCGATGATGCGGCCGTGATCCAGCACCATAATGCAGTCGGAATTCATAACCGTGGACAGCCGGTGGGCGATCACGAAGGTGGTACGGCCTTTCATCAGCGCATCCATGCCCTTCTGTACCAGGGCCTCTGTACGGGTGTCGATGGAGGAGGTGGCTTCGTCCAGGATCATCACGGGGGGATCGGCTACGGCCGCCCGGGCGATGGCGATCAGCTGGCGCTGGCCCTGAGACAGGCTGGCGCCGTTGCCGGTCAGCTCCGTGTTGTAACCCTCGGGCAGGCGGGTGATGAAATCGTGGGCGTTGGCCAGCTTGGCGGCCTGGATACACTCTTCATCAGTGGCATCCAGTTTGCCGTAGCGGATATTGTCCATGACGGTGCCGGTGAACAGGTTGGTGTCCTGCAGGACCACACCCAGGGAGCGGCGCAGGTCGGACTTTTTGATCTTGTTGATGTTGATGCCGTCGTAACGGATCTTGCCGTCGGCAATGTCATAGAAGCGGTTGATCAAGTTGGTAATGGTGGTCTTGCCTGCACCGGTGGCACCCACGAAGGCGATCTTCTGGCCCGGGTGGGCGTAGAGCGTCACGTCGTAAAGCACCTGCTTTTCCGGCACGTAGGCAAAGTCTACCATATCCATCACAATATCGCCTTTCAGCTCCGTGTAGGTCACAGAGCCGTCTGCCTGGTGGGGATGCTTCCAGGCCCATTGGCCGGTACGCTTTTCAGATTCTGTGATGGTGCCGTCGGAGGCAATGTTGGCATTGACAAGGGTCACATAGCCGGCATCTACTTCCGGTTCTTCGTCCATTAGCTCAAATACACGCTCCGCACCTGCCAACGCCATAACGATGGCATTGATCTGGTTGGAGATCTGGGAGATGGGCATATTAAAGGTTCTCGACAGCAGCATAAAGGTCATCAGATTGCCCAGGGAGATCAATTTTCCGCCGGACATCACGGAGATCGTACCGCCAATGATGGCCAGAATGGCGTACTGGATATAGCCTAGGTTGTTGTTCACCGGGCCCATCATATTGGAAAGGCGGCCGGCGGTATAGGCGTTCTCGCACAGCTCCTGGTTGAGCTTGTCAAATTCATTGCTACAGATCTGCTCACGGTTGAAAACCTTGACCACTTTCTGACCGTTGATCATTTCCTCCACATAGCCGTTAAGCCTGCCCAGGGAGCGCTGCTGGCCGATGAAGAACTTGGAGGACTTGCTGACGATCTTTACGGTAATGAGGAAAATGCCGCTGACCGTGAAGAGGATCACGATGGTCAAAATCCAGGAGGCCCGGAGCATAGCGGCGAACACCACGATCAGCGTGATGATGGAGCTGAATGTCTGGGGAATGGACTGGGAGATCATCTGGCGCAGGGTGTCGATGTCGCTGGTGTAGCGGGACATAATGTTGCCGGCGGTGTTGGAGTCGAAGTACCGCAGAGGCAGCCGCTGCATTTTGGTGAACATCTCGTCCCGGATGGTTTTTTGAGTACCCTGGGCCACGGAGACCATCAGAAACTGGAACAAAAACGACGACAGCATACCCAGGGCAAAAATGCCCGCGATGCCGGTCAGATACTTAAGCAGGGGAGTAAAATCGGTAGAGCCGGAGGCCACCATAGGCAAAATATAATCATCCACCAGGACACCGATGTTCTCACTGCCCCGGGTCTGGGCCACCGCATTGACCACGATGCACACCATCACCAGCAGCAGTGTGAGGATATGCTTGCGCATATAGCCGAGCAGACGCAGCAGGGTCTTCTTGGGGTTCTTAGCTTTACGGCCGTCGCCGCGCATTCTGACAGGAGGCATTATTCCTCACCTCCCTTTCTCTGGGATTCAAAGACTTCCTGATAAATGGCACTGCGTGATAGCAGTTCGTCGTGGGTGCCGGCATCGGAGATGGTGCCGTTGTCCAGGATCACGATCAGATCCGCTTCCTGTACGGAAGCCACACGCTGGGCAATGATCAGCTTGGTCGTGCCGGGGATCTCCTGGGCGAAGGCCTGGCGGATCCGGGCATCGGTCTGGGTATCCACGGCGGAGGTGGAGTCGTCCAGGATCAGGATTCTGGGCTTTTTCAGCAGGGCCCGGGCGATGCAAAGACGCTGTTTCTGGCCGCCGGACACATTGGTGCCGCCCTGTTCGATGTGGGTATCGTAACCGTCGGGGAAGCTTTCGATAAACTCGTGGGCGCAGGCCAGCTTGCAGGCGTGGACCATTTCCTCTTCGGTGGCATTGGGATTGCCCCAGCGCAGGTTCTCCTTGATAGAGCCGGAGAACAGTACGTTTTTCTGCAGGACCATAGCCACGTTGTCCCGAAGGACTTCCAGGTCATATTCCCGTACGTCCACACCGCCCACCTTGATCGAGCCTTCGCTTACATCGTACAGCCGGGGAATCAGCTGAACCAGGGTGGATTTGGAAGAACCGGTGGTGCCTAGAATGCCCACGGTAGCACCGCTGGGAATGTGCAGGGAAACATCCCGCAAGGCCATGTTTTTGGCCGTGGCGCTGTAACGGAAGGACACGTTTTCAAAATCGATAGAACCGTCAGCCACTTCCGTGACCGCGCCCCTTTCGGGACTGGTCAAATTGGATTGCTCGGTGAGCAGCTCGTAGCAGCGCTTCAGGGGTGTGCGGCTCATAGTTAGCATCACGAACACCATACTCAGCATCATAAACGAGGACAGGATCTGGGTGGTGTAGGTGAACATGGAGCTGAGCTGTCCGGTGGTCAGACCCAGGACAGGGTTGTTGCCGGACTGGACCACCATATGGGCACCCAGCCAGCTCAGCGCGATCATACAGCCGTACACGCAGAACTGCATAATCGGGCCGTTCAGGGCCATGATCCGCTCAGCCTTGCTGAAATCTTTGTAGATCGTGGAGGAAACAGTGGTAAACTTATCCACTTCCTTTTCCTCTCGGACAAAACTCTTGACCACCCGGATACCGTGGATGTTTTCCTGGACGGTGTTGTTGAGCTTGTCGTAGGTCTTGAAGGCCCGGTCAAAGATCTTGAAGACGGTGGGAACCAGGCAGACCAAAGCGGTCACCAGGATGGGAATAGCCACGCAGAACACCAGGCTCAGCCGCACGTTGATCCGTGCGGCGCTGACCAGCGCCAGCACAAGCATCATAGGACAGCGGATGGCCATCCGGATCATCATCTGGAAGCTCATCTGCAGATTGGCAACGTCACTGGTGAGCCGGGTGACGATGGATGCGGTGGAGAACTTATCAATGTTGGAAAAACTAAAGCTCTGCACGTGATGGAACATATCGTGGCGCAGGTTTTTGGCAAAGCCGGTGCTGGCCCGGGACGCAAACCAGGCAGAGCCCACACCGAAGCACAGGGATGCCAGTGCCAGCAGGACCAAAAGGATGGAGTTGTTTACAACCACCTGCATATTCTGCGCGGCTATGCCGAAGTCGTAAAGATCCGCCATTGCCAGCGGAATCAGTACCTCCATAGCCACTTCACCGATCATACACAGCGGGCTTAAAAGCGCCGCCCATTTGTACTCCCGGATACACCGGGCAAGACATCTGATCATTGAGGACATTACCTCCTTTAAATAACTGTTTCTAACTTTTAAGTCTATCAGCAATTACATAGAAAAGCAAGGGCAGGTAAAAAAGTTTACATTTGGTTGCCGAAATGGGAAAAGTTTGCTATACTGTGCTGCAGAGAGGGGGCGGCGGCTGTGAACGCGGATTGTCATATGCATATGGTGCTGGACGGGTACGACTGGAAGCAGGCCATCGCCCGGCATAGCGAAAAACCGGAGGAGGAATATATCCGCCGGGTGCTGGACACCTACCGCCGGGAGGGCTGTACCTACCTTCGTGACGGGGGTGACCGCTGGGGTGTGGGTGCCAGAGCCAGGGAATTGGCAAAAGAATACGGCATCACCTACCGAACGCCCCTGGGACCTTTGTGTATGCAGGGACATTACGGCAGCTTTATCGGCACAGTGTTTGCCGACTTAAAAGAATATGCCCGGCTGGTCGTAGAATTCCGGCAGGCCGGTGCGGACTTTATCAAGATTATGATCTCGGGACTTATGGACTTTCATCGCTGGGGCGTTCTGACAGAGGAGCCTTTGCCTCCGGAGCAGATCAGCCAGCTGATCCACATTGCCCACCAGGAGGGTATGGCGGTGATGGCCCACGCCAACGGGGCCAGAACCGTGGAAGCCGCGGCCCGGGCGGGTGTCGATTCGGTGGAACACGGAGCTTATCTGGACCGGGACACCTTGGCGGCTATGGAGGACAGCGGAACAGTTTGGGTGCCCACCCTGTCCACTGTGGGAAATCTCCTGGGGAAGGGCCGTTTTCCCGATGGGGAAGTGAAAAAGATCCTGGAAAGCACCCAGCAGAATCTGGCTGACTACAAGGGCCTGACCGCCCCCGGCACGGATGCGGGCGCCTGGTCCGTTCCTCACGGCAGCCGGACGGAAGTGCCTCTTATGGAGGCCGCCGGTATCACCCGGCAGAGACTGGAGCAGGGTATCCAAAAAATCAAGGAAATATTCTGAAAAAGCAGCCTTACAGAACGTAAGGCTGCTTTGCTTGTTTAGCGCTTCTTTTTGGAAGACAGTAGACCTATTACACCTATAACGCACAGTATAGTGATGATTTTTCTGCGCTCTTTGTTATCCTTTTTCGATTCGGAAACGTAGGAATCGTCCTGAGACGACTCGTCGTATGTATCCACAGGGTCAATTTGTTGGGTGTCCACATAGCCGCAGACTTGGCAGGAATATTGTACTTCGCCGGACTGGGAGGGGGTGGGTTCCCGTGTCACCACACCCTCGCCATAGGTATGTTCGGAGGTCAGCGTATAGTCCTCCTGAAAATAGACACCGCATTCACAAAGATAGGCGGTGAAGCCGCCCTCCATACAGGTAGGCTCAATCACACAGGGGGCATAGCTGTGTACGTGGAAAGGTTCTGCACTGTTTAGATCCAGGGTCACCTGTATAGAGGAAGCGTCGTGGTTCTTGTCCAAAAGTTCAATGTATGCTGTTGCGTCCTTTACGAAACAGCTGCGGATGTACTTTCCATTGCCGAAAACGTCGTAGGAAAATTCCGTCCGCACATCCGTGCCGTCCGGAAGCATAGAATAGACGCTGTCCATAGTGTTGGCGTAGAGCCGGCCGTTCCACAGGGTCAGGCTGTTGTGATAGTAGCACAGGTACTGGCCTGTGCCGATATCAAAATACTTGGGGTCGTTCACGTGGATCACACTGCCCTCGCCGGTGGCGGAATCCCGGGCGACCACCCGGGTCTGCCAGGAGTCCCGGTCGTGGACTCGGTAATAACAGACATCGGCATTGGGGTAGGAGATGGCGGTATCCACCTCTTTCCAAAACGCCTCGCAGAAGGTGGCATCATCGCAGACGATGTCCGTTTTCCACCCGTAATGTCCGTACTCTTCCGAACTGATCTCCTGGTCGGTCAGCAGAAAGTATTTGTGGGATACGTAGCCGTAGGTGTCGGAAATGGGATCATCCCAGGTGGCGTCCACGTGGTACCAGGAGCCGTACAGATTAACGAGATTCCAGGCGTGGTCCATTTCCTCACTGCGCACGATCACACTCTCGATGCCCACCCGGAACAGCAGATCCTGGTAGGCCTCCGCATAACCGTTGCACACAGCGCTGCCGCCTACGATCGCGTCGTGACCCCGGTACAGGGTCAGTGGCTCGTCGTATGCGCAGTTGGCCACCAAATAGTCGTGCAGGGCCAGGGCCATCTGCCAGTCGTCCATACCTTCGTGGATGGTGGTATCCAGGATCTCCGCGATCTTCTGCTCATAGATCTTCCGGTCGTAAACGCTGGGGTCCAGGTAGATCGGATGGATGGAGTACACATTGCCCGTATCTGTGTTGGTGCTGTAATAGCAGTGGCGGGCATACCAGGGAACATAGCAGGAATCCATCACCTGGTCGAAGACCGTCCGGAAATCCTCCTGGCTGATGGTCAGATCCCCAAGCAGGACCTTTTCACCGTAACGGCCGCCTTCCAATGCAGGCACAGAGTGATCGCCGGCCAATTCATTTTCCGGACAGAACGAGTCAATAAGCAGTTGGCGTACCTGCTGGATGTCATCGGTCTCGGCAGCGTTGGCAAACACAGGAAGGGTCATCACCGTCAGAAAGAGGGCAAGAAGGCCCGTAAAGATTCGTTTCATACAAACTCCTTTTACTCCGTCACGGTGATATCCAGGCCCAATTCCTGGGGAAGAAATCGGGGACAAACGTTTTCTGAAGAGGTGATTACAGAGGCGGCCAGGAACGTGCCGATCTCCACGGCCTGCCGAAGGGTTTTTTCGTAAGTCAGACCGATGGCCACGCCTGCGCAGAAGGCATCGCCGGCGCCGGTGGTGTCCTTGACCTGCACGTTTCTGGCAGGGCATTCGCCTCTGCCGCCGTGGCAGTCGGCAAAGACAGCGCCGTCGGCGCCCATAGTCACCACCATCGCCGGGAATTTAGCCCGCAGGACGCGCTCGCTGATGATGTGCTGCAGCTCCTGCCTGGGAATATCGGTGTAATCATCCAGAAAAAGCATACCGGCCTCCTGCTGGTTGCAGATGACGCAGTCGAATCGCTGGAGGAAATCCCGGCGCTCGGCGGCAATGCTCATATTGGATACCAGGGCAAAGGCCTTGACGCTGTGCTTTTTGGCAAGGTCCAGCGTGCGCTTGACGACCTCCTTATCCAGATCCACTTCCAGCACCACGGACTTGGCCTGGGAGAAGATCTCATCGCCCTTTTCGTCCAAAAGATCTGCGATAGGCAGCATATTGGGCCGCTTGGAGATGGAACCGGCCACGTCTCCGTTGTTGTCAAACACAGCCAGCCAGGTGCCCATTCCATCGGGGATGGTCAGCACATACTGGGTATTGACCTTATGGTTGCGCAGTTTTTTGAGCACGTCCGCACCCATAGGTGTGTCGTCTACGATGCCAAGATAGGTGGGCCGCAGCTCTGCGTTCGCAATATCCTCCACCACATTCCGGGCCACGCCCCCGTGGACATATTCCACGCGGCCCACATTTCTGCCGGTGGGCAGATAATTGTCCTCGGGAAAGCCTTTGATATCCACAAATGCCGCGCCGATCACAAGAATGCTCATAGCCGGACCTCCTGCAAGTGATTTTTCTGTATCATACCATACTGGTGCCTGTCGGGACAACCTTAAATATCAAAAAACAAGAAAAAAGGCATCCAAAGATGCCTTTTTATGTCAAAAGAACCGTGATGCCGTAAAACAGCAGCAGATGGGCAGGGTAGAAGATGTAGGGCCCCAGTTTGAGGGGGCGGCCCCGCTGGCCGTTGTAGCAGGCGATGGGCAGAACCATAGGCAGGGCGTAAAATTCTATGGACTGATGAAGACCCAGCGCGACCACGCAGGCGCTAAATCCAAGCTCCGGCCAGGCACGCAGCAGGTAGACGATCATCACAGCCAGTATGCCGAAGACACCGTAGTCGCTGCGCAGGATGTATCTTTCCAGCAGGCAGCCCAGCCCCGTCACAGCCACGGTGGTCAGCAGACAGAGAAAACCGGGTAATCCTTTCCGGTTCAGCCAGGAGGCAGCCAGCTTGGATGCCCACATACACAAAAGCCCGGTCAGAAGGGTGAAAAACACATTGTTAGAGCTCCAGAAAAATAGGCTTCCTTCGTTAAGAGCCAGATCAAAGGGTATTTCGGAAAGCAGCGCGAACACAGCCAGCCGCAGGGCGTACTTGGGAACGCTGCGGGTGTGGACAAAACCTTCCACCAGCAAGAATACGTAGATGGGGAAGGCGAACCGGCCGATGATGCGCATCAAATCGTACAGGGTCACCAGAGCGCCGTAGTGCTTTGCCACCCACAGCAGAAGTCCAGTGGGTGTCTGTCCGGCTGTTACAAGGGTGTATGCGCTGTTCAGCAGGGACAGAAGCACGGAGGCGGCCAGGTGGTCGATAAACATACTGGCCATGGCAATGACCTTTAAATGAAATCCGGTAAGGCGCCGGAAGCGTTCCATAAAACTCCCTCCTTTTTTCTTAATTATAGCAGGGATAGATTTCTTTGTACAGTATTTGACACGATTTCCTTTGACGACTATAATAAAGGGACAAAATGTCCCAAAGGAGCTTTGCTATGAGAGAATATGTGCAGATTACGGACTTCAGCGACCGGTCGCTGGATGTATATGCCCGGCTGACGGAGGCCCAGCTGCTCAACCGATTTGAACCGAAAAAGGGAATGTTTATCGCGGAGAGTCCCAAGGTCATTGGCAGGGCCCTGGACGCAGGCTGCCAGCCGGTATCTTTTCTGGTGGAGCGTAATCACGTGAACCGGGAGGCGGAGGAAGTGATCGACCGGTGCGGGGATATTCCGGTGTTTACAGCACCCCTGGACGTGCTGACCCAGCTGACAGGTTTTCAGCTGACCCGGGGAATGCTGTGCGCTATGCGCAGACCTGCGCTTCCCACGGCAGAGCAGGTGCTGGCAGGGGCAAAGCGGGTGGCGGTTCTGGAAGAGGTGATGAATCCCACCAACGTGGGTGCCATCTTCCGCAGCGCGGCGGCTCTGGGCATTGATGCGGTGGTGTTGACACCGGGCTGCACCAATCCGCTCTACCGCCGGTGTGCCAGAGTGAGTATGGGTACGGTATTCCAGATCCCCTGGACCATCCTGCCAGACGGCAGCTGGCCGGAACAGGGTATGGCGCTTTTGAAAAACCTGGGGTTCAAGACCGCCGCGGCGGCGTTGACCGATAACTCTGTGCCGGTGGAAGATCCCCAACTGTGCGGTGAGGAAAAGCTGGCCATCGTACTGGGCTCCGAGGGGGACGGCCTGCGCAGCAGCACCATCGCTGCCTGTGACTACACGGTAAAGATCCCTATGTCCCACGGCGTAGATTCGCTGAATGTGGCGGCGGCCAGCGCGGTGCTGTTCTGGCAGCTGCGAAGCCGCGGTGTATGAGCGCAAAAATGCTCCTCCGGGAAATTGTTCCGGAGGAGCGTGTTTTGAGCCAAAGCGTGGGCAGCCTGTCCATTCACGGACAGGCTGCCCCTGTGCTATTGCTTTGTGCCGTTAGCCAGGGATGCCACAAGGGCGTGCATCTCCTTTTCGGAGCGGACGTTGTGGGCCTTGTTCAAAATGTCCTGTTTCTGCTGTTCGGTCAGGTGGGCGTAATGATTCATGGCGGCGGTGTTCTGAGCCAGAGCCATACCGAAACCGATAGGAACTTTGTAGAAATCCATAAACAGTTCTCCTTTTGCTTTTAAAGATTACCGCCCGTGGGCGAGCTGTCATCTCCAGTTAGGCTGCTGCGTCCAGCATGTTTTCAATGAAGATACCGTAGCCCGTGGTGGGGTCATTAACAAGGACATGGGTAACTGCGCCGATGAGTTTGCCGTCCTGTATGATCGGCGAGCCGGACACGCTGATGTCAAGTAGGGGACAAAAGAATTTTGTGTTTTTCTGCAGTTTTTATGCGTTTGCGCAGGTAAAAGGCAGGTTTTTACACACCTCACCCGCAGTCCCTAAGTTGACATAGATGAAATGTCGAAAATACCGTATTTAAAGATTTCTCACCCTTTCGACAAATTCCGAGATATGGCGGACCGTCGGTATATTTGTTGCCGGTACTTTTAATCGGATGCAATATATGATATAATTATCTAAATATTTCGAATGCTTAAAAAGGAGAAAAAATATGTATCATTTTCGCGATATCATCTGCTATAATTGTAACCACAAA
>JAZQDH010000080.1:0-31492 GCA_045546655.1 Faecousia sp. | reverse complement strand
CTGATCGCATCTTTCTTTGACGCTGGCCCTGCATTCACCGCCAACTACCTGAAGCCCTTCGGCACGATCTTTGTCAACCTGCTGAAGTTCATCGTTGTTCCCGTGGTTCTGCTTTCCATGATCGAAGGTATCGTCTCCATGGACGATATGAAGAAGGTTGGCTCTGTGGGCTGGAAGACCGTTGCTTACTTCCTGTGCACCACTGCTATCGCCTGTGTCATCGGCCTGGTTATGGCCAACGTGTTTGACAAGGCTGGCCTGTTCCCCACTCTGGCTCTGGAAGACGGTGCCGTTTGGGAAGGCAAGACCTCCGCAAACTTTATGGACACTCTGGTCAACATCTTCCCCACCAATATGTGGGATGCATTCACCAGAGCTGATATGCTGCAGGTCATCGTGATCGCCCTGTTCCTTGGCGGTTCCATCCTGGCTGCTGGCGAGAAGGCTACCCTGGTTCGCAACTTTGTTTCCTCCGCTTACTCCGTCATCGAGAAGTTGATGGGCTTCATCATCAGCCTGTCTCCCATTGGTGTTTTCACTATGATGTCTTGGGTTGTTGCTACTCAGGGCGCTTCCATTCTGGGTTCTCTGGGCCTGGTTCTGCTGTGCGCTTATCTGGCATACGCAATCCACGCAATCGGTGTTTACTCCGTCGCAGCCAAGTCTTTTGGCAAGATCGGTCCCGTGAAGTTCTTCAAGGGCGCTGCCGCTGCAATGATGTTTGCCTTTACCTCCACCTCCTCTGCAGCTACTCTGCCTGTTTCCAAGCAGTGCGCTGAGGATCTGGGTGCTGACAAGGACGTTGCTGCATTCGTTCTGCCTCTGGGCTCCACCATCAATATGGACGGCACCGCTATTTATCAGTGTGTTGCCACCATCTTCCTGGCCCGCTGCTGCGGTATGGAGCTGACTCTGGCGCAGATGATCACTGTTGTTGTCACCGCAACTCTGGCCTCCATCGGTACGGCTGGCGTTTCCGGCGCTGGTATGATTATGCTGGCAATGGTTCTGACCGCTATGGGCATCCCCGTAGACATGATCATGATCATCTACGGTATCGACCGCCTGTTCGATATGGGCCGTACCTGCCTGAACGTCACTGGCGACATTTCCTGCTCCCTGTGCGTTACTCAGTGGGAAGCTAAGAAGGCTGCCAAGAAGGCAGTCAAGTAATTCTACCTGGCTCAATTTAAAATGGGTCAGGCTTTACGCCTGACCCGTTTTTTGCAGAGAAGATCCTCCGCACCATTGGTGCGGAGGATCTTTGTGTCAAATATCATCAATTAACCTCTGTGTGCAGCTTACTAACAGGGAAATGTTTTCCTTGTTGCATACGGTATCTCGCTTGGTATGAATCCTGTCCATATAATAACCAAAGAATCTATTATGCTTTAGGGCCGCTACGGCAATGTGACGGGGGAAACCGGCCTGGTCGGATGGGTAATAGATCCATTCGCTGCTTGCAAACAGCACCCTTTTGGGAGGCTCTGCGGTGAATGCCGTGGCGATTTTAACATCATAATGCTTCCGGGCATTCTTAGAGCGGGCAATCAGAATGTTATCACCATCGCCAATACAATCAAAGTTGATCATCAGTTTGTTTCTGATCTGTTTTTTAAACCTGCTGCGGAATAAAGAAGAACCTAAAAGTCCCAGTTCCTCGTTGTCAAAGAATACAATTGCGGTCTTGCCCAATTGATCCGGCGTCATCTGCTCCAGCATTTGGCAAAGAAGAATCACACCTGAGGTGTTGTCGTTTGCTGTGTTTTTGTTTGCCGGCCCTGCCATCAACAGATACATATACGCCAGAAACAGCGCCAGAGAAAGCAGATAGTGGATCAAAAAACTATCCGTGAGAAAACCCAGAACAACGTTAAATACAATGGTTGCCAGCACAAGTGGTACCAGTATCACAAGGCTGTAAAGTATGGATAGCAATGGATTTCTCGGTGTTATAAAATTGGGAAGCGGCATTCGTGCGCAGGTATCATAGTGGGCGCCGAGGATCACTTTCGCCCGATCCACATCACCGATAATGAGATTCCTGCTTTTCAGCAACCCGCCCTGCTGTATCTCCAACTGGGGATAATGCTGCTTTAGTAACGCAATAAAACGGTCCTTCTGTGCCGTTGTTTTCCTAATTTGGTATTGCTCGAGAATGGTTTTGGAAAGGGCTGTCATTTTTTCTCTTCTTTCTGTGCGGAATGTATTTAGCATAACACATCCAAGAGGAATGTCAAGCAAAAACCGGACTTCAAAGAAGTCCGGTTTTTGCTATGCTAAATATTTTCCTTTATAGACTCGCTTGCGGTATACGAGAAGTGAAAGACTGCAGAAAATGATAAGACACACCAAGCTGATTTTCCAACCAATGTTGTAGGCCTGGTTTTCGTAGAGAAAACGGACTGTGTGATTGCCTTCTGTGAGGGGAACACCGATCATTACATCCCCAATAAGGTGGGGTTGGACCGGTTTGCCATCCACAAGAACACGCCAGTTCCCGTTTTGTGGCAGTGAGGTGTAGAGCAGACCGTCCCGGTCGCAGGATATTGTGCCCTCCAGATCCGTATTTGAAAAATGGGTCAATTCCAGAACGGACCGGTTAAGGATGTCATATCCAGACCGGAAGATTTCATCGTTTAAAATGGCTGCATTAACTTTTAAATTACCGTCTTCCTGCTCTTTGCAAGTGAATTGGATATCAATGATGTCGCCGGGGAGCACGTCGCAAACGCTGAGTATTTGGGGCAGGGAATGTGTTTCACTATAAAGCTGCTGATTGTTCTTCAATACGCTGAAACTGTTTCGTTTAGACAGATCCAATTCAATACAGAAAAGGCCCTCGCGGTCTGCGTGGAAACGGAAGGTCAGCGTTCCGTTGCCCTCGCTGGGGCCGGTATAGCTTGCCCGTCCGGCACCCATTTGGGAATCTGCGGTGACGTCCTCAGTAAGAATTGTAAAGTGATTCACACCCAGCGTGTCCCATACAGCATTCGGAAGGCCCGTGGCAGCGGTGAAGAGCTCGTTTTGGAACAAGAATCCGTTTGGATTATAGCTAAAAGACAAGTCCTTCAGTTGCGCACCGGTCAAAAAACCCAGTGGGAGATATGCGTTGTTTTCTAATAGGTGAACCTTGCCAGAGTGGAAAATATCATCAAAATAACGGTTTTCCTCCACATTTGCATCCCGCTCGATCATATACTTCAGACCTAAAAACAGATTGGAAACAGGAGAGCCTTCTTCAAAACAGTAACGGTTATAGGTGTTTTTTGCGGCATAACCCAGGGCCTGCATAAACTCCGTGGTCTTTACGTTGGCGGAGCTGGTAAAGGCGGAAATGCCGTTGTAGCCGTTCAGCGGGCCGTCGTTGAGGGTTTGGGAATGGGTAGTTTCTGCCCGGAAAAAGAGGGTGTCCGATTCCCTTTCGTGCATATAATCCACGACTTCCCTGGTGTCCTGCTTGCCTTGAGGGTAATCCGCAATGCTGGAGCCGGGGAAAAGACGACCAAAGTTAAATAGATTCACGCACAGCTCAGCGGTCATACAGATTAACAATAACACAGCGGTGATCAACCGTGTATTCCTGGCGGCAGCAATGTATACCCGGTTCGCCTGGTGATCCTCCGTATCCGGCAGCTTTCTCCTGCGGCAGTTGATCAGCAAAACAGAAGTATATGCAAAGATAAATCCGGCGTTATAAAGCCAGAGGGATTTGTCAGTCAGATCCTTGCGGCACAAAATGATGACAACACAGAGTGCCGCGCCGGTCAACGGCTGCCAGAACTTAAATTGCTTGCGCAGTAAGAAGGCCCGATAAGCCATATAGAGCATCACAAAACTGTACAGAAAGCTGAAACGGTAGGGGATCATATTGGTAAAGTGGAAACCGTGCCAGATGTAGTCCAGCTGCCGCAGGATAAAGCTTAAATTAAAGAAAAGCAGCAGGAAAACAGAACACAGCTTCTCGCGCAGCTTGATCTGTGGACAGGTAAGATAAATAAAAGCCATAAGATTTGTGATCACACCGCAGTAAAGGTTGGGCAGACCCTCCTTGAACGAGGGTTCCAGGCCGCCGTTGGTGTTACCGGCCACCTGTACCATTGCCGACAAGAGTCCTTTCCAGGTGTTTTCTGTGGCAATATTCAGTCGGAATTTGGTGGGAAACTGATTGACGCTGGATTGGGTGGTTTGCAGGGCGGCCAAAGCCGGCAGCTCCAGAAATGCGGTCATTCCGATTGCCAGCACCGAGAAAACGGCCATTAAGACCAGGTCTGTAATGAATTTTCTGAAACCTTTCCAGTAACAAATCTGGAAGCAAATGAAGCACAGCAGAACAAAAACACAGGTAAATAAGCCAATGTAGTAGTTGGTGGCAATGGACAAAAACAGAGTTGCGGTATATAGAATAAATCTGTGTTCCTGCAACAGAGCCACCATTCCCAGGATCACAAGAGGCAGCAATGCGAAGGTATCCAGCCACATTACATTCCACTGGTAGCCCAATGCCCAGGCGCATAGTGCATAGAATCCGCCGAATAAAACCACGGACAGGTCATTCTTGCGGAATATCTTCTTCAGGAAAATGGAGAAAAACATTCCAGCCAGACCCAGCTTGACAGGCACCAGCATAGAAAAATAGACCAGTAGAAGCCTCTGGGGGATCAGGACACTCAGCAGATTCAGCGGAGATGCCAGATAGTAGGATATCAGTCCCAAATAATCGGTTCCCATACCGATGCTCCAGTTGTAGAGCAAACTTTCACCGGACAGTAGGGCTTTTCGGAAGCCAACGAAAAACGGATAATATTGATGATACATATCCGAGTACAGCATCGAGTAGTTTCCAAATGGGACGTAACCACTGAAGAGCATCACAAAAAGCATTCCCAGGAAAGGGAACGCAAATGCCAGCAAAGAGGTATTATGTTTCTTTTCAATCAATCGGGAAATATTCATACAGCGGTCCCCCTGGATAAGTTACCCTAATACTAGCATATTATTTCCAGAGGGTAAAGGGATAATGCGAAAAAAACACGAAAAACCCGGGGTATTACACCCCGGGTGACAAGTGGGTTTACAGGATCAGACAGATCAGCCCCGTAGCGCCGTCGTTTACAATTTTTGTCAGACTGCCCCGGAATTTATCCCGGACATCCTGCGGCGTACGTAAAAGCTTTGTGGTGATGCCTTCCTGGATGAGCGTGTATACGGACTTGCCAAAAATATTGCTCTGCCACAATTTGTCCGGATCTTCCTGGGACAGATAGGAGATAAGCTCCTGGGACTGCTCCTGGGCGCCCACCATCGGACTGATCTCTGTATCGATGTCCACCCGTATCATATGGATCGATGGTGCGCCGGCCTTCAGTTTGACCCCATAGGTGCTGCCTTTTCGTACAACTTCCGGTGTCTGCATAGTCAGCTCCTGGAGCGTTGGCATTACGATTCCGTAGCCGGTTGCCTTTACAGAAGACAGGGCATCCGCAATTTTATCATATTCTTGTTTTGCCTTAGAAAGCTCTGTGAGGATCGTCAGAAGCTGCCCATCGTCTTCTATGTCAATACCGGCTTTGCTGCTCAAAATCTGGTAGAACAGCGTTTCCGGGAATCCCAATGCACAGGAAACAGTGCCGCTGCCCAGGTCGATGGCTTGCATCTGAACGGATTGGACAGAATCCAGCTGTGTCAGTCCGGAAAGCAGTGGCTCAGCCTGGCGCAGAACCTGGATGCCCTGCGCGCGCTCCAGCAGCGCTGTGTACAGCGTCTGTTTGACAGGGTCATCCGTATCCAGAGCATCCATCCAGCCAGGTAAAAATACCTGCAGTTGAATAAGGGGGAAGTTGTAGAGAATGCACCTGAGAAGCTCGTTAAGCTGTTCGTTATCCAATGTCTGACAGTCAGCGATCATCGGCGTAATGCCATAGGTCTTGGCGATGGAATCGGCAACCGCTTTGGCCTCCTGTCCCAGAGGATATCTGGAATTTACCACTACCATAAATGGTTTCCCGGTGGCCTGCATATCCCGGATGGCACGGTCTTCGGCAGTAATGTAGTCCGAGCGTGGGATGTCTGTGATCGTGCCGTCGGTGGTCACCACAAGGCCGATGGTGCAATGATCCTGCATAACTTTCTGTGTACCCAGTTCTGCGGCCTGCGTCATTGGGATCTCGTGGTCGAACCAGGGGGTGGTGACCATTCTGGGCTGTCCGTCCTCATCTGCACCCACGGCACCATCCACCATATATCCCACCGTATCGATCAGCCGCACCCGCAGCAGGGAAGAACCATCGGGCCGGATCTCAACTGCCTCCTCCGGAATGAACTTTGGTTCACTGGTCATAATGGTCTTCCCGGAACCGCTTTGGGGCAGTTCGTCCTTTGCCCGCTCGGCACGGTATGGGTCGGGTATGTTGGGAATCACCAACTGCTCCATAATTCTTTTGATGAGTGTGGACTTGCCCGTTCGCACAGGCCCCACAACGCCTATGTAGATATTTCCGCCAGTTCTTGCGGCGATGTCTGCGTAAATCGTTTCCATAGCCAGCCTCCTTATCCGCAGGAGGGAAAGCTCCTGCCACGGTCTATAACACAGTATGTCCGCATCCGCAGAAATAGAACAACAAGATATTGTGTTTTCCGTATAGAGAATTGGTTGACTTAATGGACGAAAACAGGTATAATATAATAGAAAAATTGTGAAATTCGGTAGGTATGCGAAATGGCAAAAACCAGACAGGAACAATATGGAAATTCCAGCATCTCTATGCTGAAGGGAGAAGAGCGGGTCCGCAAACGCCCCGCGGTTATTTTCGGCTCTGATGATCTGGAGGGCTGTAAGCATGCGGTCTTCGAGATCCTTTCCAATGCCATTGACGAGGCCAGAGAGGGTTACGGCGACACCGTGATCGTTACCCGCTATGAGGACCTCAGCGTGGAAGTGGAGGACTTTGGCCGCGGATGCCCGGTGGACTACAATGAAAAGGAAAAGCGCTATAACTGGGAGCTGGTGTTCTGTGAGATGTATGCCGGCGGCAAGTATGGCGAGAACGGTGAGAACTATGAGTATTCCCTGGGCCTGAACGGCCTGGGTTCCTGTGCGACCCAGTACGCATCGGAATACTTTGACGCTGTCATCCGCAGGGATGGCTTCCGCTATGACCTGCATTTTGAAAAGGGCAGAAACAAGGGCGGTCTGAAGAAAGAACCTGCGGACCGTAAGAAAACCGGCTCTTGCTTCCGCTGGCGTCCGGACAAGCAGGTCTTCACGGATATCAACATCCCGGCAGACTATTATCGGGATGTGCTGCGCCGCCAGGCAGTTGTCAATAAAGGGGTTACGTTTAAGTTCCGTAACCAGGTTGGCAGCAGGTTTGAAACGGAAGAGTATTGCTACACGGATGGTATCAAGCAGTATATTGAGGAATTGGTAGGGGATAATGCCTTTACAATGCCTGTATTCTGGGAGGCGGAACGTCGGGGCAGAGATGCGGAAAACCGTCCGGAGATGAAGCTGAAAATTACAGCTTCCTTCTGTTTCAGCAAGCAGCTGAGCCATACGGAATACTATCACAACTCTTCCTGGCTGGAATACGGGGGAAGTCCCGACCGGGCAGTACGGTCCGCATTTGTCACGGCCTTTGACAAATTCCTGCGTGACAGCAATAAGTACACCAAAAATGAGAACAAGATCATCTTTCAGGATATCCAGGACAGCCTGGTGATCGTTACCAACTGTTTCTCCACCATCGGCTGCTTTGAGAACCAGACCAAAAAATCCGTTAACTCTAAATTCACCCAGGAGGCTATGACTGCCTTCTTCAAGGAACAGCTGCAGGTCTGGTTCCTGGAGAATAAGCAGGAGGCTGACCGGGCGGCGGAGCAGATTCTGATCAATAAGCGTGCCCGTGAAAGCGCGGAAAAGACCAGGAGCAACATTAAAAAGAATCTGGTTGCCAAGGTGGATATTGCCAACCGTGTCCAGAAGTTTGTGGATTGCCGCAGCCGGGATACGTCTGTGCGTGAACTTTACATCGTGGAGGGCGACTCTGCGCTGGGCTCTGTCAAGCAGAGCCGGGATTCTGAGTTCCAGGGAATTATGCCGGTCCGCGGCAAGATCCTTAACTGTTTGAAGGCAGATTACAACCGTATTTTTGCCTCCCCCATTATTACCGATCTTATGAAGGTCCTGGGCTGCGGTGTGGAGATCCAGGGAAAGAAAGCCAAGGAGCTTTCCTCCTTCGATATTGACAATCTGCGCTGGAACAAAATCGTCATCTGTACCGATGCGGACGTGGACGGCTTCCAGATCCGCACACTGATTCTCACGATGCTGTACCGGTTGTGCCCGACGCTGATCCGGGACGGTTATGTGTATATCGCGGAATCCCCCTTGTTCGAGATCACCTGTAAGGACAAGACCTGGTTTGCCTACAATGAATCGGAGAAAACAGCGATCTTAAAGAATCTTGAGGGGAAAAAGGTTACGATCCAGCGCTCGAAGGGTCTGGGTGAGAACGATCCCGAGATGATGTGGATGACTACAATGAACCCCGAGACCCGGCGGCTTATAAAAATTATGCCCGAGGACGCTGAGCGTACGGCTTACTACTTTGATGTTCTGCTGGGTGAGAGTCTCCAGGACAGAAAGAATTTTATTTCCGAAAACGGCGCCAAGTATTTGGATCTGGCGGATATTTCTTAAGAGAGGTTCCTAAATGGCACGAAAGAAACAAGAACCGGAAAAGAAGAAAAAAGTGAATACGGACGGTGTTATGGGCCTTGTTGGATCCACTACTGAGCAGGCGATCTCTGAAACGCTGGAAATCAACTATATGCCCTATGCAATGTCGGTGATCGTCTCCCGTGCGATCCCGGAGATCGACGGTTTTAAGCCTTCCCACAGAAAGCTTTTGTACACTATGTACAAGATGGGCCTTTTGAATGGCGGCAGGACAAAATCTGCCAATATCGTTGGCCAGACTATGCGTTTGAATCCCCACGGTGATGCGGCGATCTATGAAACAATGGTGCGTCTTGCCCGGGGCAACGAGACCCTTCTGCATCCCTTTGTGGATTCAAAGGGTAACTTTGGCAAGGTGTATTCCCGGGATATGGCCTGCGCGGCGGCCCGTTATACAGAGGCCAAGCTGGACAGCTTCTGTTCTGAGATCTTCCGGGATATCGATTTTGAAACCGTGGATATGGTGGATAACTACGATGCCACTATGAAAGAGCCCACTTTGCTGCCCACAACCTTCCCCAACGTGCTGGTGTCCGCGAACCAGGGCATTGCGGTCGGTATGGCCAGCAATATCTGTTCCTTTAACCTGGCGGAAGTATGTGAGACTGCTATCGCACTGATGAACAACCCGGATCACGACATCCTGGAAACCCTGCCGGGCCCGGATTTTTCCACAGGAGCGCAGCTGCTGTTTGATGAGGCAACCACCCGGGAGATCTATTCTACCGGCAGAGGCAGCTTTAGACTCCGGGCGGTGTGGAACTATGATAAGACCGGAAACCGTATTGAGATCACGGAGATTCCGTATTCTACGGCCATCGAAGTCATTATGGACAAGGTGGCGGAGCTGATCAAGGCCGGAAAGATCAAAGAGATCGCGGATATGCGTGATGAAACTGACCTGGGCGGTTTGAAGCTGACCATAGACCTCAAACGGGGTGCTGATCCGGATAAGCTTATGCAGAAGCTGTTCCGTATGACTACTTTGCAGCACAGCTTTGCCTGCAACTTCAATATTCTCATTGCCGGTATGCCCAAGGTGATGGGCGTGGGTGAGATCCTGGAGGAGTGGACGGCCTGGAGAAAAGAATGTGTACGCCGCCGGCTGTACTTCCAGATCCAGAAAAAAGAGGACCGTCTGCATCTGCTGAAGGGCCTGGAGCGGATTTTGCTGGATATCGACAAGGCCATTGCCATCATCCGGGAAACTGAGTTGGAAAGCGAAGTGGTTCCCAATTTGATGATCGGCTTTGGCATCGACGAGGTCCAGGCGAATTACGTGGCGGAGATCAAGCTGCGCAACATTAATAAAGAGTACATCCTGAAACAGACCAGGGCCATCACCGATCTGGAAAAGGAAATTGAAGACCTGCGCTCCACGCTGAACAGCGCCCGGAAGCTCAAGGGTGTGATCATTAAGGAATTACAGCAGGTGGCTGAGAAATTCGGAAAACCCCGTAAAACCCAGATCGTCTATGAGACGCAGCAAATTGAGCTGGATGAGGAAGAGGACGATGTGCCGGACTATCCTGTAACGGTGTTTGTTTCCAGAGAGGGGTATCTTAAAAAGATCACTCAGGCAAGTTTGAGAATGTCCGGCGAGCAGAAGTTCAAGGAGGGTGACAGTCTGGCATTCTCCAGGGAGACTACCAATAAGGCAGATATTTTGGTGTTTACCAACCAATTCCAGTGCTACAAGGCACATTTGTCTGACTTTGAGGATTGTAAGGCATCCCTGCTGGGTGAGTATCTGCCTCAGAAGCTGGGTATGGATCCCGGTGAGACAGTGCTGCAAGTGATCCTTCCGGGGGACTACAAAGGACATATGCTGTTCTTCTACGAAAACGGTAAGGTGGCCAAAGTGCCCTTGAGCGCGTATGAAACGAAGACCAACCGCCGCAGGCTGACGGGTGCGTTCTCCGACAAATCCCCGCTGAAGACAGCTATGAGCATTAACGAGGACTGCCAGGTGGCTCTGTACGCAACGGATAACAGGGCGCTGATCATTTCCACGGCTTTGCTGCTGCCCAAGACCAGCCGAAATACCATTGGTGTGAATGTAATGGCTTTGAAGAAAAAAGCGGTTTTGAGCCACGCTGTGGCGCTGGAAGAGAGCGGTATTGCCAATCCGGGCCGCTACCGTACGAAGAGCCTGCCCGGTGCGGGTGCGCTGCTGAAGGAAGATGACGCACCGGAAAAACAAATCAGTTTTGATATGTAAAGAGGTTATATGAAGTATACTTGGTTTTCTTTCCTGAAAGATGTATTGGTCACGGCCATTGGCTGTGCAGTGTTTGGCTTTGGCTTCAGCTTCTTCTTGGAGCCCAACGGCCTCAATGCCGGCGGCATTTCCGGTCTTGCGATGGTTTTTGTGCATCTGACGGATTTGGGTACAGTTGGCCTTGTGGCGGCAATTTTAAATGTTCCTCTTTTCGTGCTGGCTGGTATGAAGATCGGCAAGAAATTCTTTTTGGGATCTTTTGTTGGTATGATTCTCAGCTCTGTATTCATTGATTTGTTTGCCCGCCTGCCTAGATTTGACCTGGAACCGTTGATCAGCTGTTTGTATGGCGGTGCGGTCTGCGGCTTCGGTCTTGGCTTTGTGTTTGCAGCTGGGGTTTCCACCGGCGGGTCGGATATTATTGTACGACTGCTGAAAAAGCGTTGGCGCAATGTGCCCATTGGTGTGATTAGTACCTGCTTTGATGCCTGCGTGGCGGTGCTGACCGGTATCGTCTATCGGGATATTGGTGCGGCGCTTTACAGTGGTGTGGCGATCTTCATCACCGGACAGGTGATTGACATCGTTGTATACAGGTTTGATTACTCAAAGGTTGCGTTGATCATTTCCAAAGAATATGAAGCCGTTGCAGAGGCCATCTCCGAGCAGTTGGGCAGAGGTGCCACATACCTGCACGGAGAGGGAACTTATAGTCATAAGCAAACGAAGGTTGTACTCACGGCGGTGAAACGGCAGCAGGTTGCGGAAATGAAAGCACTGGTTGCGGAACTGGATCCTGATGCGTTTATCATAGTCCAGGAGGCGCACCAGGTGTTGGGCGACGGATTTGCAAGAAATACAAAGGATTCTTTGTGATAAGGAGGGGTGTGCGTGAAAAAGCTCAAATTGCCAATTGTTATGATTCTTTGTCTTTCCCTGTGTGGCTGCGGAAGCTGGCTGGACGGTCAGTATCATAATGTCACACCCCACCTTTTGGAGAATACCCAGCAGAGTCAGACCCAGTCCGTATGCCGTAACTATACGGAGATTCGCGATGCTCTGGTTGATATGGTAGAAAACGGAACATCGGAGGGTGTTATCTATACGGAAGGCTTTACCCAGGATGAGATGATTGGGCATATGGACAACGCTGTGAAGTTTGCCACCAAGAGCAATGCCATTGGTGCCTATGCGGTGGAAAGCATTGAGTATGAACTGGGGACCAATGCCGCAACGCCGGCTGTGGCGGTAAACATTGCGTATACCCACAGCCGGTCTGAGATCCTAAGAATTAAGCGTACAGATTCAATGGCTGAAGTCAAACGGATCGTCACGTCAGCGCTGGACAACTGCAGCGCCGGTGTTACATTCCGCATAGAAAAGTACGTATCTACCGACTTTGCCCAGTTGGTGGAGGACTATGTAAACGAAAACCCCCATATCTGTATGGAATTGCCCCAAGTAACGGTCTTGTCCTATCCCGAGCTGGGGCTGGACCGGGTGATCTCCATTGCCTTTACATACCAGACCAGCCGTGATTCCCTGCGCAATATGCAGATTACTGTGCAGCCTGTATTTTCGTCCGCTGAGCTGTACGTGCATGGTGACGGCGAGAATAGTGAGAAATACGCGCAGTTGTACTCGTTTTTAATGGAACGGTATGATTACACGGTTGAAACCTCCATTACCCCTGCGTATAGCCTTTTGCGACATGGTGTGGGCGACAGCAAAGCTTTTGCCCAGGTGTATGCGCAGATGTGTGAACAGGCTGGACTGCCGTGTGAGGTTGTATCGGGAACAAAAGAAGGCGAGGCCTGGTATTGGAATCTGATTCAGCTGGATGGTGTATCTGCGCATATAGATTTGCTGGAATGTAAGGATGTGGGATTGTTCCAGGGCAAAACACACGAAGAAATGGCTGGTTATGTTTGGGATTACTCTGCGTTCGGCCAGGATGACAATCAGGAACAGTGATCTGAAAAAATATGGCGATTTTTTGAAAAAGGTATTGACTTATGAGAAAGATATGCTATAATACCACTTGTTCCGCGGGTGTAGCTCATCCGGTAGAGCGCCACCTTGCCAAGGTGGAGGTAGCGAGTTCGAGCCTCGTCACCCGCTCCAAAGACCACACGAAAGTGTGGTCTTTTTTATATGCGAGGCTCGAACCATTCAATCCAACTGTCCGGTGGACAGTTGGCCCATCGGGCTTGACCGATGGGAACGAATATTCCCGCAAAGCGGGAATGCAGACGAGCCTCGTCACCCGCTCCAAAGACCACACGAAAGTGTGGTCTTTGGAGCGTAATTCAGGCGGTACTGCTTTTGCAGTACCGCCCAATTTTTATTCATAATAAAACAATGTACCAATCTCGGAAAAATCCTGGATGTGGGCAATGGCTTTTTCGCTTCGAATACCGCCCACGGCAATAACCCGCATACCTGCATTGACGGCTGCGTCAATACCGGCCAGAGAATCCTCAAAGACGACGCAATCATTGGGTTCTGCACCGATCGCGTTTGCGGCCGTAAGAAATACATCCGGTGCCGGTTTTCGGGGCATCTTTGTGTTTCCGTCGAACATAGCATCAAAGTATTTGTCCAGGCCGAAACCTGCGGCAATTCGGTTGCTGGCAGTGCTGGAGGACGCCACAGCCGTTTTGATCCCACATTGTCTGAGCCAGCAAAGAAAATCTACTATACCGGGGAGAATGTCCTTTTCTGTGAGGGATTTCATCAGCTCCACGAAGTTTTCGTCCTTCCGTACGGCGATTTGAAGCATTTCATCCACCGGCAAGGTCAGTTGTGCCTTTTCCATAATGTAACGGCTGATTTTGGTTCCGCCGGTGCTTTTCAGAGGAAGATATTCCTGCCAGGTCAACTGGGTTCCCAGGGGCTTTGCACCGTAGTTCCAGGATTTGAAATGATAGGATTCCGTGTCTACTACAACGCCGTCAAAATCAAACAGGCAGCCTCTCACAAGCTGCTTTTGGCCAGATGGAGTCCGAAGCCATACATTTTTCCGGAAGCACTGTGCCATAAGTGCAGACAGTTCCTTTGTTGCGCTGACTGTAACACCGTCGTCGGTATATCGATAAGGTTGCCCGTCTATGTTGGTCACAGTGGCACCGGCCTCCCTACATAGCAGGATCCCGGGAGCAACATCCCAGATGTTTTTTGTGATGATGGAGGTGCTGTCGGTCTGACCCAGCGCGACCCGGGTGAAGTCCAGACAGGCGGCGCCAAACATCCTGATTTTACAGATATGGTGGTAAAGCCGGCCGATTGTGGTATGCTGCCGTTTGGCCAGGTCCTGGTTTTTGCGGGTGTAGTCACCAAAGCTTACGATTGCATTGGTGATTGGGGTTTTGGTGTTGACCTGCAAGCGTCTTCCGTTGCAGTAGCTGCCTTCACCTTTAACGGCATACAGCAGTCCCTCGTGGAAGGGGAGGTAGATGGCGCATACTACCGGCTCACCGTTTTCAATCAGTGCGCATTGAACACCGTACAGGGGCAGCTGCCTGGCCATATTGTATGTGCCGTCAATAGGGTCAATGGTCCAGGTTCTGCCGTCTACGGTCTGGCTGCTGGAAAGCTCCTCGCCGTGAATTCTGTCACCGGGGAATGTTTGCCGGATGGCGTCTGACAAATACTTCTCCATCCGGATATCCACTTCCGTTACCAGGTCGTGTGCGCTTTTTTGCCGGACCTGCTCCGGTTCTTTTGCGGCGATGGTGTTGAACGCGTGGGGTATATGATGCAGAAGAAAATCACGCTCATTTGAATAGGACATAATGAATTACCTCACTTGCTTTCTGTGCTAAGAGTATACTAGATTTTTTGCAGCCAATCAAGAGCAATGTGAATTTGCCCAGGATTTGACAAGCCTGCAGTTTGCGGGTATACTATATATGTTTGACGGACATAATGTGTTCTTTTACCCGGGTGCCATCTATGGTAAGTGCTGGGAAATGAAGCAGTATATGAACACTACTAAAACCCAGATGTGTTGTCCGATGCTATGGGCAACATTATGCATCTGGTTAACTGTGATACTATGGAGCAGCTGGACGAATATTACCGGGACCTGCTTGCTTAATGTAGAAAGGAGACGGCTATGGAGCAGATTCCTGGCAGACAGCATATGGAACATATAGCAGATCTGTTTAAGGCGTTTGGAGATACCACACGTGTGCAGATCCTTTTTCTGCTGCTGAAAGAGGGGGAGCTGTGTGTTGGTCAGATCACAGACACTGTGGAGCTAACACAGAGCGCTGTGTCGCATCAGCTAAGGATCCTGAAACAGATGCATTTGATCAAATACCGCAGAGAGGGAAAGAATATCGTGTATTCCCTGGCGGATGACCACGTGCGTACCATCTTGCAGATGGGCCTTGAGCACGTGCTGGAGTGAGAAAAAGAGGCAGGAAGTTCCCGGGAACTCCCTGCCTCTTTCTGTTTTGGGACAGAACGCCAAATTGCTCCGGAATTTGTCTAACGATTTTGCCCGCAGTCCGTTAAGAAACAACGGGTTTCTCGTTTATAACAACACGGGGCGCTCTATAATGGTGGTATTTCCGAAAAGGGTGGTATCACTATGAGGTTTCTGGTAAGCTTGGGAGTCGTTTTGGGATTGGTTGGCGCGGCGTATATTCTGACTTCCACAACACAGGTGACGAAAACAGACAGCGTGCTGACGATGTATGTGCCGCAGACCACCCAGCAGGCGCAGCAGTTGGAATTACCGTTTACGCCTGCGGATACAGACCTGGTTATTGAGGAACTGACCACCTACGAGGGACCGTTCCTGGAAGATGGCAGCAATGGAGAGGTCAGTGATGTGGCGGCGTTGGTAGTGTACAATCCGCTGGAAACTGCTATGGAACAGGCCAATATTACCGTGTCCACACAGACAGAATTGCTGCAATTTGAGGGTTGGTTTCTTCCGCCTAAGAGCCGCTGCGTCCTACTGGAAACCAATAAAAAACAGTATCACTATGAACCGATCCTGGATTGCGCCGGCAGACAGAAGCTGTCCGAAGCAGTGAATCTGCTGGGCAGCACATTGGTCCTTCGGGAGGACACACAGGATATCCTCTCGCTGGAAAACCAATCGGAAAAAGAAACAGGGGAAATCCAGCTGTATTATAAAACCTATCTCCAGCAGACGGATACCTACATAGGAGGAATCACACGGCAATTGCAGTCGGATTCCATTCTTCCGGGGCAAAGCCGGCAATTCTCACCGCCCTATTATGTTCGTGGCTATGTAAAGGTATTCCTTGTAGCGGAAACAGGGAAGTAGGCGCAAAGGCAGATGTGTGCCTGTGTTGACACAAGTTGAATAAAGGTGTATAATCAGCGCCAGAATAATCACTTTGCAGGAGATGACAGACTATGGCAAAGATGTGGGCTGGCAGGACCAGCGGCGCAACAGAAAAGATAGCGGACGATTTCAATTCCTCCATTCGTTTTGACTGCAGAATGTACAGGCAGGACATTACCGGAAGCATTGCCCACGCGCAGATGCTTGCAAAACAGGGGATCATCAGCAAGACGGATGCCGATGTCCTGGCGGAGGGCCTTGCCGGTATTCTGGAAGATCTGGAAACGGGAACGCTCCAGATCGATATGGAGGCGGAAGATATCCATATGTTCGTGGAGCAGGAGCTGACGAACCGCCTTGGAGACGTGGGAAAACGGCTGCACACCGCCCGCAGCAGAAACGACCAGGTAGCGCTGGATATCCGTATGTACCTGCGTGATGAGATCGATGAGATCCTGACACTTCTGACCGGGCTCATAAGCGCGATCGTTGAGCGGGCTGACCAGTACAAGGCAGCGATTATGCCCGGATATACCCACCTGCAGCGGGCGCAGCCTATTACATTCGGCCATCATCTCATGGCATACGCGATGATGCTGATGCGGGATGTGGAGCGGCTCCGGGATTGCCGTAAACGTATGAATCAGTCTCCCATTGGCTGCTGTGCCCTGGCAGGAACGACCTATCAGATCGACAGGGCTTTCGAGGCGGAACGCCTGGGCTTTGATTCTGTTTGCGCCAACAGCCTGGACGGTGTTTCTGACCGGGATTTTTGTGTGGAGATGCTCAGCGATATCGCAATTGCGATGATGCATCTTTCCCGATTTTCAGAGGAGATCATTTTGTGGTCCAGCTGGGAGTTTAAGTTTGTTGACCTGTCCGACGCCTATACCACCGGCTCGTCCATTATGCCACAGAAGAAAAACCCCGATATGGCAGAATTGGTCCGTGGTAAGACCGGCCGCGTCTATGGCGACCTGATGGCGCTTTTGACCACCCTGAAAGGCATCCCCCTGGCCTACAATAAGGATATGCAGGAGGACAAGGAGCGTATTTTCGACGCCTGTGATACGGTGAAAATGTGCCTGAAGGTGTTTGTCGGTATGATCCAGACCCTCAGCGCCAATTGCGCAAATATGAAAAAGGCCGCGCAGAAAGGCTTCATCAATGCCACAGACCTGGCAGATTACCTTGTGAAAAAGGGCATGCCTTTCCGCAGTGCCTACAAGATCTCCGGACAGTTGGTTGCGCTGTGCATCGAAAAGGATACGGTGCTGGAAGAACTGCCGCTGGAAATTTATCAGCAATACAGCGAATTGTTCAAGGAGGACCTGTATCGGGATATAGATCTTTCCGTATGCGTTGAAAAACGTCTGTCCATGGGCGGTACGTCTGTTGCGTCGGTGCAGGCACAGATCCAGTTGGTCCGCAATTGGCTCAGTGAATAAAATAGTCCCCACCGACAGTGGTATTCGCTGCCGGTGGGGTGCTTTTTATAAAACTTTTGAAAGGAAATCCTGCAGACGGGGGTTTTGCGGGTTGCCAAAGAGCTGATCGGGGGTGTTTTGCTCAACGATCTTACCGCCATCCATAAACAGGATACGGCTTCCTACTTCACGGGCAAAACCCATCTCGTGAGTAACCACAACCATCGTCATACCCTCGGCTGCCAGCTCTTTCATTACTTCCAGAACTTCACCCACCATCTCCGGATCCAGGGCGGAGGTGGGCTCGTCGAACAGCATGACCCTGGGGTTCATAGCCAGCGCCCGGACAATGGCAATACGCTGCTTCTGCCCGCCTGAGAGCTGATTGGGATAGGCATCCGCTTTCTCCTCCAGACCAACACGGCGAAGCAGCTGCAAAGCTGTTTCGTTTGCCTGCTCTTTGTTCATCAGACCTGTGCGTATGGGGGCCAGCGTGATGTTTTTTTGAATGGTCATATTGGGGAAGAGGTTAAAGTGCTGAAACACCATACCCATCTGCCGCCGGATCAAGTCGATATTGTTCTTGGGATCTGTCAGAACGTTGCCGTTAAAGTTGATCGTACCTGCGGATGGAATTTCCAGAAGGTTCAGACAGCGCAAAAAGGTGGATTTGCCGGAGCCGGAAGGACCAATAATAACCACTTTTTCTCCGGGATAGATGTGTTCGCTGATATTGTCAAGGACAAGATTGCTGCCAAAAGATTTGGAAAGATTTTTAACGTCTATCACTTTGCCGCAGTCTCCTTTCTAAGATTTCCTGAAGCCGTGTAAACAGCATAACCAACATCAGATAGATCAGCGCAGCACCTACCAGTGGGAACATCTGCTCGTATGTACGTGTGGCGATTGCCTGGGCTGCGTATACAAGTTCCTTGCCGCCGATGGTGTAGATCAAAGCTGTGTCTTTCAGAAGGGTGATAAATTCGTTGCCGAGGGAGGGGAGGATCGCCTTGAAAGCTTGGGGAATGACGATAAAGCGCATGGTGTCAATATAATTCAGTCCCAGAGAACGGCCTGCCTCTGCCTGACCGGGGTCCAAAGACATCAGACCGCCCCGGATGATCTCGGCCACATAGGCGCCGGAGTTGATGCCCAGGGTTAAAATACCGATGCCTGTGTAATTGCGGCTGGACTTAAAAATAACAAAACCCATAATCAGCAACTGCACCAGCATTGGTGTGCCGCGGATCACAGTAACGTAGACCCTGCAGATCTTGTCCACGAAGCCAAGGGCGGGATTGTGTTTGCCTGGGCGCTGCTGGTCGTGTGCGGTTCTGACGATGGCAACCAACACACCCAGAATCACACCGATAATCAAAGAAAGTGCTGTTACCAGCAGGGTGTTTCCAACGCCCTCCAGATACTGAAGCCAGCGGTTGCTGTCAACAAAGGCCTGGAAGAACTTAACGTAGGCCTCCTGCCAGATGGGAAGCTGTGTGCCTGCTCGCATCAGTTCTTTCCACTGTAAATACAATTCCATAGCAGATTCCTTTCAGTAAAGAATAATCACGGCAAAAAGGGCGGCAAAAGCCGTCCTTTTTGTTCCGTTTCAATCTGTATTATTCGGCAGTGATGTACTTGTCGACGATCTTCTGTACGGTGCCGTCTGCAATCAGCTCAGCAAGTGCCTTGTTGATGGGCTCCAACAATTCGCTGCCCTTCGCCATACCGATTGCGTAGTTTTCGGTGAGCCATTCGGTCTCAAGAATCTTCAGACCGGGGTTGGACTTGACAAACTCCTTAGCAGGGCCGTTGTCGATAATGACACAATCCACCTGACCGTTGACCAGTGCGTTCACAGCGGTGATGCCGTTGTCGTAGGGGATGACGTTATCTTCACCGTAACCGCCGTTTTCGGGGGTGTCAGATGCGTAGATGTAACCGGTGGTACCCATCTGAGTGCCGATGGTCTTGCCTTCCAAATCGTCGATAGAGGTGATGTCGGAATCCTCTTTGACGATAACAACCTGGATACCGGTTGCATAGCTTTCGGAGAAGTCCATAACAGCCAGACGGTCTTCGTTAACGGTAACACCGGCCATAACGATATCACTGCTGCCACTCTGCGCAGCTTCCAGTGCAGCGGTAAAGCCCATATTGTCGATCTGCAGCTCCAGACCCAGCTTTTCAGCGATGGCTGCTGCAATCTCAACGTCGATACCGATGTAAGCGCCGTTGTCATCAGTCATTTCATAGGGGGGAAAGGCGGCGTTTGTGGACATGATCAGCTTGCCGGCTTCCAGGGTCTTGACACCGGATGACTCAGCATTCTTGCTGCCGCAGCCAACACAAAGGGCCAGAATCATTGCAATAGACAGAAGGATAACAACCAACTTTTTCATTTTCATTACTCCTTTTCAAACCTCCGGCAGGAGGAATTATTTATGAGTGTATTATACACCGTATATTATACATCGTCAATTGGCTAATAATACAACAATGACCAACTAATACAAGTTGATATGGTTAAAACAAACAAAAATATGCATATATTTACACATATATGCATATATAAGGATAATGAAGCATAAGTTATAAATGAATAATATACACAAATACTGAATGCTAGAATGCAAATAGACAGTATGATTCAGCCACTGCATAGCTAAAAACAAATTAGTGCTTTGCACAGGAAACCGTGGGAATGGATTGACTTTTCGGTATGAATGATTGGGATATCTAGTGGATATGACCCCGGATCCACGAAATAGCAGTTGTAAAATGTGTGAAAGTATTATATAATATAAAGGTTATATGAATATATTGCAGGGAGAATCTACCCAATGGAAAATAGAAGTGAAGAACTGAAGCAGTACCTGGTTGCCGGCAAGCACGTACATCTTGTAGGCATTGGCGGTATTTCTATGCGACCTCTGGGCCTGGTACTTAAGGGAATGGGTCTGACCGTGACGGGGTCGGATATGAATTCCTCTGTTTCTACAGATGAGCTGATTGCCAAGGGAATCCACGTGGAAATCGGACATAAGGCTGATAACATCAAGGGTGCGGATTTTGTGATCCGTACTGCTGCTGCCCATAATGATAACCCGGAAATTGCCGCAGCCAGAAGCCAGGGAATCCCCCTGTTTGAGCGCGCGCAGGCCTGGGGTGTGATTATGCTGGCCTATAAGAATGCGGTATGCATCTCCGGTACACATGGTAAGACCACTACAACTTCTATGGTTACACACATTCTGATGCAGGCAGGTTTGGATCCAACGGTAATGATCGGCGGATTCTTGCCGCTTCTGAATGCGAGCCACAGAGTTGGTAAGGGCGACACCATTGTTTTGGAAAGCTGCGAGTATTGTGATTCGTTTTTGAATTTCTTCCCCACGCTTGCGGTTATTCTGAATGTGGAGGCAGATCATCTGGACTATTTCAAGGATCTTGCGGATGTCCAGAAATCCTTCCGTGCTTTTGCCGGCCTGTCCAGAGATGGAATTCTTGCCAATGGTGATGACCCCCATGTGGCACAGGCGCTGGAGGGAATGGAGTATGTGACCTTCGGACTGGGAGAAACAAACCGGGTGCGTGCTGTGAACATTTCTTCTGACTGGCGAAGCCTTGATGTGCTCTGTGATGGACGGCTGTACTGCCATCTGGATTTGGCGGTTGTAGGCAAGCACAATGCGCTGAATGCCTTAGGCGCGGTTGGCGCGGCCTGGATGCTTGGCGTGGATGGCGGGGCGGCAGCAAAGGGCCTTGCAACCTTCACCGGTGCGGACAGGAGAATGCAGTTCAAGGGTAGATATAACGGCGCGGATGTATATGACGATTACGCACACCACCCCGACGAGGTGAAGGCTACCATCGAGGCGTTCCGTTCGATGGGATATAAGCGCCTTGTGCTGGCCTTTCAGCCCCACACCTATACCAGAACAAGTGCGTTGTTTGAGGATTTTGTACGGGAACTGAACAAGGCTGACCACGTGGTTCTTGCTGAAATCTATGCGGCCCGGGAGCGCAATACCATCGGTATTTCTTCAAAGGACCTGCAGCAGCAGATCCCTGGATCCGTGTACTGCAAAACGCTGCCGCAGGTCACAGAGTACTTGCGCGGCGTTGCCCGTGATGGTGACGTGATTTTGACGGTGGGCGCCGGAGACATCTTCCGGGCCGGTGAAGCACTTTTGAAATGAGATTACGGAAAAGAGGCGTTTGAATTGCGTAAACTGAATGTTTGTGTATTATTTGGCGGTATCAGTCCCGAACACGAGGTCTCTCTGCGTTCGGCGGAATCCGTACTAAACAATATGGATCCTCAGAAATATAATATTTTTCCTGTTGGTATTACAAAAAACGGGGACTGGATCCTTTACACCGGTACGGACTACTCTCAACTGCCCACCGGCCAGTGGCAGGACTATCCCGGTAACCGTCGGGCAGCGATTTCTCCCGTGAGAGGCCAGGGACTGCTCAGCTTTGAAGGCGACTGCGTTGTCAGAGAGCTGATCGACGTTGTATTCCCTGTGCTGCACGGGGAAAACGGCGAAGACGGTGCGATGCAGGGACTGCTGCAGATGGCGGGGATTCCCTATGTAGGCCCTCACGTGTCCGCGTCTGCTGTGGCGATGGATAAGACGCTCACCAAGCTGGTGGCGGATAATGCCTCCGTGGCGCAGGCTGATTGGCAGCTGGTCAGAAACAGCTGTCTGCAAAATCAGATGGACGAGATTCTGGATTCTCTGGAGAAGAAGTTTACCTATCCTGTGTTTGTCAAACCCGCCGGTACGGGTTCCTCTGTGGGCGTGTCCAAGGCCACGGACCGGGTATCTCTCCGGGAGGCCCTTCTGCAGGCAGGAATCTACGACGAAAAGATCCTGGTCGAGGAATTTATCGATGGCCGTGAGATCGAAGTTGCGGTTATGGGCAATGAAAGCCCTGTGGCATCCGTCTGCGGCGAAATATACTCCGGTGCGGATTTTTATGATTATGACGCAAAGTACGTTACGGACACCTCTGTGGCTTATATCCCCGCAAGAATTCCGGAGGATGTGGCTGAATACGTTCGTGAGCAGGCGGTCAGGGTCTATCAGGCCATTGGCTGCCGTGGATTGAGCCGCGTTGATTTCTTTGTTACCCATAAGGAAAACCGTGTTGTATTCAACGAGATCAACACGCTGCCCGGCTTTACGTCCATCTCTATGTACCCTAAACTGTTCGCGGCAAGCGGTATCCCCTATGGAGAGCTGATCGATACTCTGCTGAAGCTGGCAATGGAGGCCTGATATGAAACTGGATGTTGTGCTGTCGGTACGTGGACAGCAGAGTTACGCAGGTCAAGAGCCCGAAGTCATTGAACTGGTAACGGAGGGCACGCTGGAGAAAAAGGGAAGTACCTGGCATCTTCAGTATCAAGAGTCTGCTCTGACGGGCCTTGACGGTGTCACGACCACTTTTGTTGTGGAGCAGGGAAAGGTTACGTTGGAGCGTACCGGAAAGCTTAACTCCCAAATGGTATTTCAAGAAAATGTGGTGCATGACTCCCTATATCAGATGGAATTCGGTACACTAATGCTCTCTGTATGCGCCACGCAGGTGTCTGCGGATCTGTCAGAGGACGGCGGTACTATTGATTTGGTGTATTCCATTGAGATCGAACAAAATGCCGCAGGTATGATTGTCTATCATTTGAAAATTACCCCCAAGAAATAAGATGATCCCCAATGGCAGCTTAACGTGCCATTGGGGATTTCTTTGTATACTTATATATTGATACTTCTGAAAATCTTAGATATCCGGTGTAACAGTTCCAGGGACACCGGACGGATCTGCCGGCACTGGTTCTGAGGGTGCAGGTTCTTCGATGATTTTTACGACTTCCTTATTGCACTTGCGGTAATGGGAATTGGCCACGAAAGCCGAATCGATAAGGCTGTCATCGGCCTTACTGTACTTGTATTTGTAGCTGCGGACGAAGTAACCGGTGTGGGGTGAGGTGATCACATCGCCATCTTTGTAGCCGTAGGGATTGTCTGCGGGCATTTCCACCACAATGGTTTCTGGCTCCAATACATTGACGATCTCATAATCCATTTTGATGTAATAATCCTTTTCATCGGTGCCCATCAGCCGGACGTCAACGCTGCCGCCGACGGCCTCTACATCAATACGGATGGGGTAATTAAAGTTGTTCCTGAATTTATAGTCATATGCGCCCCAGTAGATGGTGGCATCCATACCATAGGGAACATAGGGGACGGGGAACATATGCCAGCTGCGCTCTACAATCTCCAGATCCGCATACAAACTGCAGTAGTAAAGAGCAGAAGCAACCTGGCAGATACCGCCGCCAATAGAGGAAACGACTGCCCCGCCTGCAAAGGTATCTCCGGGCCTGTATCCTTTTTCGGTAGTACGCTCACCCAAGACCTCGTTGTATGAGAATGTTTGGCCGGGATACAGGACCATACCGTTAATAGCTTCGCTGGCAAGACGAAGGTTTGTTGCACGGTCGGAGTCGCTTGCTTCGTATGCTGTGTAGGATGCCAGTTCGTCTTGGAACAAGCTGGCATAAAGCTTGTCATAGGTTTGTTCCGGCGGATTAAAACGGAATGGAATTTCGATAGATCCACCCTCCGGAAGCTGCTCAAGGGCCACTGATGCCCGTTCCAGATCGAAATCGTAGCCGTTGATTTCCCGGGTGATCTGGAATGTCTCGGGATCCATTACTGCATCCACGCCAACGGATGCGTATTGATCATACACCGCCTGCAGATCCAACGGGTCGGGTGCAGTCACAGCACAGGCAAACTCGGTGACAAACACATTGCGTTGATAGGAATCCAAAACTGCATCATACAGACCATCCAAGTCCTGCTCATAAAGGGAGGTTCCCTTGGTGATCACCAAAGTTTGGGGCTTCAGCGCATCAATGGGCGCACCCAAATCGGGTGAAGGACCGGAGATCTCAACAGTACTTTGTGAGAGAACGCTGTTAAATTGGGAGATAAAGGACTGCAGATGGTCTTTGACGGCCTGTGTGTCCATACTGAGATGGGATTGGGTATCCACCTGGTACCCGGTGGCTGCGGCGGTAAGCTGCTGAGCTCTGCGCTGGGCATAGCTGCCGGTACGGCCATAGCCATAGGCTTCTTTTACTGCGTCTTGGACATCCAGGGTCACATTGGCGACATCAGCAGGAATAAATGTTTCGTATGGCCCTACGACCACTTCCATTGGGATGGTGTCATAGGTGTCTGCGGTTGCGGCCTGCACTGCGGCAACAGCCTCTTCACGGGTCATCCCACCCACATCAACACCGGCAATGGTAATGTTGCTAAGAATTTTGCCCGGAACGGTGCCGTGGATCAAGAGGAAATATCCCCCTACGGCACTTAGAATCAGGATAACGAGGAAAACGATGAGCAGGACAGTGCCTTTTTTGCGTTTTATCTGGAATCTGCTGTAGGCCAATTCCAGTTCATTAGTGGTAGTAGGGATGGTATCTTTCTTTTCCATAAACTACCTCCTTATCTGTTTCTTTTGCTATAATAACATAATTGCGTTGAATATACAACAATTGGGTTTAGACAGAATACTTTCTGTATCGCTCAATAAAAACTATTGCCTGTTTTAAACTGTCCACACCGGATACCAGTCTTAGTCTTAATGTGGGTTCTTTTGCCGATGCTACGAACTGCACACGTGCTTTGTAATCGGAATCACCGCAAAGGGCGGTGACGGCCTCAAAGTTGAGATTGTGCAGCGTAAACAGAATGTCCGTGGCTTTTTGCTTAATGTCGGTAATGCCCACATTTCTGGCGTTGGCACGAAGCAGTGCGATCTCCACCAGGTTCAGCACACCCTTCGGCGGCTCGCCATAACGGTCAATGATCTCATCCAGCAGGTCGTCGGCATCCTCCTGGCAGCGAATGGCGGCCATTCGGCGATACAGGTCCATACGTTCCTCACCACGGGATACGTAATCCTTATCCACATTGGCAGTAACGTTCAGGTCCGCTGTGCAGTCCGGCACCTTGGGTGCCTCACCGCGCTCCTCCAGAACCGCTTCGTCCAGAAGCTTCAGGTACATATCATAGCCGACCGACATCATATGGCCGGATTGCTCCGCACCTAAGAGATTGCCCGCACCGCGGATCTCCAGGTCACGCATAGCGATCTTGAAACCAGAGCCGAATTCAGCAAAATCCCGGATGGCAGCAAGCCTTTTTTCTGCGATTTCTGTCAGGGATTTATCCGGACGATAGGTGAAGTATGCGTATGCGTGGCGGGTGGAACGTCCCACGCGCCCGCGGAGCTGATGAAGCTGACTCAGACCGAACCGATCGGCATTTTCGATAATCAAGGTGTTGGCATTGGGAATGTCCAATCCCGTTTCGATGATCGTCGTGCACACAAGTACCTGAATTTCGCCGTCAGCCATAGCGCGCATTACGTCTCCAAGGGCATCTTCTCCCATTTTTCCGTGGGCAACACCGATGCTCACACCGGGCATACGCCGCTTCAGCGCACCGGCGCATTGGTCAATGGTCTCCACACGATTGTGCAAATAATAGACCTGGCCGCCCCGGTCCACCTCTCTGCGGATCGCATCATCCAAAATGGCATTACTGTGTTCCATCACATAGGTCTGCACGGGGTAACGGTCGGCAGGGGGTTCTTCAATGGTAGACATATCCCGGATTCCAGAAAGGGCCATATTCAGTGTCCTGGGGATGGGCGTTGCGGACAGGGTCAGAACGTCCACGCCCTTCGCGATTTCTTTCAGACGCTCCTTGTGGGAGACACCGAAACGCTGCTCCTCGTCTACGATCAGAAGACCAAGGTCCTTAAACTCCACGCTCTTTTGCAGCAATTTGTGGGTGCCGATGATCAGATCAACCTGCCCGGCCCGGAGATTTTGTAGTGTTCTGCGCTGCTGGGTCGGTGTACGAAACCGGCTGAGCACATCGATATTTACAGGGAAACCACGGAATCTGGCTATGGCGGTTTGATAATGCTGTTGAGCCAGGACGGTGGTTGGGACCAGGATCGCCGTTTGCTTTCCGTCCATAACAGCTTTCATAACGGCCCGCAGGGCCACCTCTGTTTTGCCAAAACCCACATCACCGCACAGAAGCCGGTCCATAGGTGTGGGTGATTCCATATCGGATTTGATGTCTGCGATGCACCGCAGCTGATCATCGGTTTCCGGGTAGGGGAAATTGTCCTCGAATTCCTTCTGCCACGGGGAGTCTGCGGCAAAGGCAAAACCCTCCTGGCGTTTTCTGGCCGCATAAAGCTGTATCAGTTCCGCGGCCATATCTTTCGCGGCTTTTCTCGCCTTTGCCTTTGTTTTCTGCCAAGTGTCCGTACCGATGCGGTTAAGCCGTACGTTGCTGTCCTCCGAACCACCGCCGATATACTTGCTGACCATATCCAGCTGTGTTGCCGGGACAAAAAGCGTGTCAGATCCCTGGTAGGCAATCTTAATATAGTCCTTGACCGCGCCGTCCACCCGGATCTGCTCCATTGCCACAAAACGGCCAATGCCGTAATTTTCGTGGACAACCAGATCGCCGGGAGCGAGATCTGTAAAGGAGTTGAGCTTTTGCCGGTTGGTGGCACTCTTTTTTGCCTTTTTCTTGGGTGCAGACCGGGCGATCAGCTGACCCTCCGTCAGCACCGCCAGTTTAATGGTGGGGTATTCCATACCATAGGGTAAAGTCCCCTCCGAGAGCAGAATCTGTCCGGGCTGGGGAAGGGTGTTTAGCGGAATGCAAAGAAAGGCGGAGAGACCTTTTTCCGCCAGCATCTGCTGAAGCAGCTCTGCCCTGCGGCGGGAACCGCACAGAACAAGACTGGAAAACTCCATTTTCTGATAATGGGACAGATCCGAGACGGCGGTGTCCAAATTACCGCCATAACCGGGAAGCTGCTTGGCAGTGACGGGAAGCAGGTGCCTGGGAGGACGGTCTTCCGGATAGGCAGTGCCGCCGAAGGTATCCAGATACACCACCGTGTGGTTTTTCAAGCGATGGGTGATATCCTCCCATTGGCTGATGAAGTCGCATAATTCACCTGCCAACAGTCCACCTTGGAGGAGACTATCCAGCTGCATTCCCATTTCCTCCACGGCACTGCGTGCGCAGCGGTGAAGGCTGCCTTGGTCGCAAAGGATCACAACGGCATCCGTGGGGATATAGTCCAGTGCGTCGGTGAATTCTTTGTAGATCAGTGCCATATAGCGGTCGGAGGCCGGGTTTTGCAGACCGTTTTCGTATTTATCAAGATCCCGTTCCAGGGTGTTGATCAGCGTCTCGTTGACATTTTTCCTGCGGCGCTGCCGGGAAATCAGATTGCGAATATCGGCGCACAAGCCCTCCAGACCGGCCTCGTGCAGGCGGGGCTGGGTTTCACCCACAGGAAGGATCGTAATGGAATCAACATTTTCAGTTCGGCGCTGGGAATCCGGGTCGAAATATCCCATTGTATCCAGTTCGTCACCGAAAAACTCCGCACGGATGGGGTAGTCAGCGGCGGGGGAGTAGATATCCACGATGCCGCCGCGCACAGCAAATTGGCCGGGACCCTCCACCATACCGCATCGGGTATATCCGGCTCCGCTTAGTTTTGCCAGCAGAATATCGATGGGATACTCGTTTCCAACACACATCGTAAAAGCAGCATTTTCCAATGTGGCAGGCGGCATAGTGCGCTGGCTCAGAGAATTCCAGGGGATGATCTGCAGGGGTGTTTTCCCGCACCGCAGATCATACAACTGACGCAGCCGTTTCTGCTCCCAGCCGCGGGACACGACGGCGCTGTCGTATAGTGTCAGCTCCCGGCTGGGCAGTATGGGAGCGGTCATACCTAGAAAGGCGGCCAGATCTTCGCTTATCCGTTTGGCGGCCATATCATCCTGACAAATCACCACGATGGGTCTTCCCAGCTCGTGATAGAGGCCCGCAATAAAATGAGAGCGGTTGATTTGTCCGATTCCCGTAACTGCCGCACAGGAATTTTCCCGCACGCACCCAATTAGAGAATTGTAGTCAGGGATCGTTTTGAGTACAGACAGAAGTTTGTTCATAGGTCTCCTTTTGCTCCACGCACGAACGCGGAAAGGGAGAAAATACCCCCCTTCCCGTGGCTATAAATGATAAACATTACGGATGTTGTCCGTTGTATCGGTTTGCGGTTTCGGCAACACCGTGGTCGATGATGCACAGGGCAGCTTTTGCGGCATTGTCCAGGGCGAAGGAAAGGGCCTTTTCCTCACTGGCGGAAAATGTGGACAGCACCCAATCGGCCAGATCCTGCTGGGGATGGGCTTTGGCGCCTACGCCGATCTTAACCCGGGGGAATGCTTGAGAACCAAGCTCGGTGATAATGGATTTTATGCCGTTATGCCCACCGGCAGAACCATCCGCCCGAACCCGAAGTCTGCCGGGCTCCAGGGAAATGTCGTCAAACATTACGATGATCCGCTGGGGTGGAATGTGAAAATACGCGGACAGCTGCAGCACAGATCTGCCGGACAGGTTCATATACGTATGGGGTTTGAGAAAAAACAATTTTCTGCCGCCATAGTTTACCTGGCCGTAAAGACCCTGGAATTTAAGACGGTCCACTTTGCAGCCCAAATCAGAAGCCAGCTTATCGATTGCCCGGAAGCCGCAGTTGTGCCGTGTCTTTTCGTAATCCTTACCCGGATTGCCAAGACCCACGATCAGCCAGGCTTCTTCTTTCTTACCAAAAATCTTTAATGCCATATTTTCCTCGTATCGTACATCAAATTTGAATTTTCGGATTGTTAAATGGTTTGGTTTATTATAACCGTATATGCGGTAAAATGCAAGGGAAAACACAGGACAAGATGAGCATAAGACGAAATTATGTTTGAATTTATGCTTGTGAAAAGTGCGCTGCTATGGTATAATAATCAGAAGACTTTTGCCCATACAGGAGTGAACTATGAACGATAAAATTCATATTCAAGGTGCCAGAGAGAATAACCTTAAGAATGTTGAGCTGACCATTCCCAGAGATAAGCTAGTGGTTTTTACTGGACTGTCCGGCTCGGGAAAATCCAGTCTTGCCTTTGACACAATTTATGCCGAGGGCCAGCGGCGGTACGTGGAAAGCTTGAGTTCCTATGCTCGCCAGTTTTTAGGCCAGATGGACAAGCCGGATGTAGATTCCATTGACGGTCTTTCTCCCGCTATTTCCATTGATCAGAAGACAACTTCCAAGAATCCCCGTTCCACGGTGGGAACGGTTACGGAGATCTACGACTATTTGCGTCTTTTATGGGCCCGTGTCGGTGTTCCACATTGTCCGAAATGCGGAAAAGAAATCAGCAGGCAGACCATTGACCAGATTGTTGACAGGGTGGAGGCACTGGGAGAGGGAACCAGGTTTATGGTGCTCTCGCCGGTGGTCCGGGGCAAAAAAGGCGAACACGTTAAGGTGTTTGAGGATGCCCGTAAGGGCGGCTTTGTCCGTGTCCGTGTGGACGGCATTATGTATGATCTGAACGAGCAGATCCATTGTGAAAAGAACAAAAAGCATACCATTGAGTTGGTTGTGGACCGCTTGGTAATCCGGGAAGGCCAGCGCCGCAGACTGACTGACTCTATTGAAACGGCCTGCAACCATTCCGGCGGACTTGTGATCATCTCTTTGCCTGATAAAGACGAGGAACTGAGCTTTTCCCAGAACTATGCCTGCGAAGACTGCGGTATCAGCTTGACAGAGCTGGAACCCAGAATGTTTTCCTTTAACAACCCGGCCGGCGCCTGTCCCACCTGTACCGGTCTGGGATTTCAGCTTGTGGCGGATGAGGACCTGGTGATCCCGGATAAAAATAAATCCATTCTTGACGGCGCGATCCAGGCCAGCGGATGGAACAGTGTTCGCACGGATTCCATTTTCCGGATGTACTTTGAGGCCCTTGCTCAGAAGTACCATTTCTCCCTTACCGTTCCGGTGAAGGAACTGTCCCGGGAAGCTATGGATGTGATCCTTTATGGTACAAAGGGCGAGAAGCTGCGTATGACCTATAACCGGGGCAATGGTATGGGTGTCTTGGAGCAGTCCTTTGAGGGCATTCTCAATAATATCAGCCGTCGATTTCGGGAGACCCAGTCTGACGCAGCCAGGAAAGAATTGGAAGAGTGTATGGCATCCGCACCCTGCCCCCAATGCCACGGTGACCGCCTGTCCGATATTGCAAGGGCAGTTACGGTTGGCGGCATCGGCATTATGGACTTTTGCCGTATGAGCATCGCCCAAGAACTGGCCTTTATGGAGGAGCTCCGGCTGGAAGGCAATATGGCCGTGGTGGCGGAGCAGATCGTGCGTGAGATCAAGGAACGTCTGCGGTTCCTTACGGACGTTGGATTGCAATACCTAACCCTCTCCCGTGGTTCGGCCACACTCTCCGGCGGTGAGAGTCAGCGAATCCGTCTTGCCACCCAGATCGGATCTTCCCTGATGGGTGTGCTGTATATTCTGGATGAACCCTCTATCGGTCTGCACCAGCGGGACAATGACAAGCTCCTGGCCACACTGAAACGGCTTCGTGATTTGGGTAACACGCTGATCGTGGTGGAACACGATGAGGATACGATGCGTGCGGCGGACTATATAGTGGACGTGGGGCCCGGTGCAGGAGCCCACGGCGGTGAGATCGTGCAGGTGGGCTCGCTGGAAGAGGTATGCGCTAACCCCCGGTCTGTGACCGGACAGTATCTGTCCGGCATTAAAAA
>JAZQDH010000079.1:0-20490 GCA_045546655.1 Faecousia sp. | reverse complement strand
ATAGGACAGAACCTGAGCAGCTTCCTGTGCATAGAAGGGCAGGAACACGAAGTCACAGCCGGCATCCTTGCACTCGGTAACCTGGGTGGTCAGATCGGTCTTGTTGTCAGCGGTAAAGGAAGTCTCACAGACGATGTTCAGGTTCAGCTCAGCCGCGCGATCCTTGAAACCCTGCATCAGACCCTTGGAGTAGTCATCGGAGTTATCGTAGATGATACCGATGTTGGTAGCCATATTCTTGTCAGCAACCAGCTGGGCAGCGTTGGCACCCTGGTTGGGGTCAGTGAAGCACATCTGGAAGATGTTGTCGCCGGTGTTGGGGATCTTGTCAGAAGAACCGGATGGAGTCATCATAAACAACTGATCTTACACGGTGCTGGGAGCGATGGACAGGCAGGGAGAGGTGGTGACCGCACCTGCGAAGAACTGCATACCCCAGTCCTTCAGGCTGTTGTATGCGTTCAGAGCCTTCTCCGGGTCGTGCTCATCGTCCTGGGAATTGAAAGCGATCTGCAGGCCGCCCTTGGCGTTGATCTCTTCTACAGCGATCTTCATACCTGCCTCAACAGCAGTGCCGTAAACGGCAGCGCCGCCGGTCAGAGGGCCGGACATACCGATCTTAATGGTGTTGGGGTCTGCCTTTTCGCCGCCGCAGCCAGCGAACATTGCTGCTACCATCAGAGCAGCCAATACAATGGCAAGTACCTTTTTCATATTTCATTTCTCCTTTTCATTTCCTAAATATCATAAAGAAGCGGTTGTGCTTATTCACAACCGCTTGATTATACCAAATTAAACGGTTGTATTCAAGTGTGAAATACCAGAACAGCCAGCATTTGCACAAGAAGAATGGACACTGCCAGCCATGCAGTGTCCATTATCATCATTTTGGGCGCAGAGGTATCAGCTCCTACAAAACTGCAGCAGCCAGACTGATAAAACTTAGAAGAAGAATATGCAGCCATTATTCCATACCTCCTGTGAGCATGCACACATTGTATCTCACAGACGCACAAATGTCAACCACCGATACTACACAATTATCGTATGTTTGACAAATCACATTTGTGCAAAACACACAAGGGTATTAGTTTTTCAGAATCTGGGCGCAGGCTGTCAGAATTTTTGAGGCAATGGGCACGCACACAGAGCTGCCATATCCGGCATTTTCCACACAAACGATAAAGGCCAGAGGACAATCCTCATCGGCAGTAAAGCCGGTAAACATGGCATTGGGTTTTCTGTCCCCGCCCACCTGGGCAGTACCGGTCTTGGCGCAAACCGTCAATCCCGGGAAATTCTGCGCGCCATACAGGCTCTGTACATTATATTCCATAAACTGCCGGATCGTTTCCGCGGTTTCTTCTGAAACAACCCGGGAGGTTCTGCGATTTGAGGCCTGGTAGGTAACGCTGTCTGCCAGATTCACCCGTTCCACCAGATAGGGTATCGCTCCCCTTCCGTCACCTGCAATGGCGCCCATAAAGGTCATAAAGGCGCAGGGATTGATCAGGTCCTCGTACTGGCCGATGCTGCTCCAAGCAACACTCAGTTCCGAGGCATCATCCACCCGGAAGCTTCCGCCAGCTGTGGTGATCCCGTCAAAGCTGACGCTTCCGGCCACGCCGCACTTATCCACATATTTTTTCAATGTTTCCTTTCCCAACTGCTGTGACACCTGCGCAAATGCGCAGTTGCAGGAATTGCGGAAGGCGTTTTGCAGGTCCTGAGTACCGTGGACCACCTCACAGGTAATGAGGTCATCCTCGTCACCAATCTGGTAGTTGCCGGTACATTCAAAGGTCTGCTCCAAAATATCCGGAGTAGTTTCCAGTGCCGCCGCAAGGGTAACGATCTTATAGATCGAACCGGGGATATAGCTGCCTTGGGTGAAGCGGTTCAGATAGATGCCGTCATAGTTTTCCGCTTCTTCCGCTGTCGGGGCATCGTCCGGGTCAAACGTCGGCGTGCTGACAGCACACAGGATCTGCCCGGTCTTGTAATTATACACCGCGGCTGTACCGGCATAGTCCCCCATAGCCTCCAGAGCCGCACTTTGCAGCTGAGCGGACAGCGTAAGCTCCGCCACACCGGTTTGATCCGCATGGGTATACACACCGGATATCAGATCGTAACCCACCATTTTGCCGGAGTACTCCGTCACCGCCGGAGCGCTGACGCTGCCGTTACGGTCACCCAGCCAGTGCAGGGTCGCTTTACGCAGCAAAGAATCCGAGGAGTACGTTCTGCCCTCATTCATATCCAGAAGCAGGACTCCCTCCCGATCCACGATGGCACCGGTGCCGATATTTCCGCCGTCATAAACGTGAGGCGATCCCTCATAGACCACCCAATTATCCGCCCGGGTCACATACTCCGTCAAAAAGAAGCACAGGCCTCCCACCAGCAAAAGGGCAATGAGCACCGTGATGCCCGCCCGGGACGCAACTCTATTCATCCTTCAGCACCCCCTCTTTACTGACACGCACCGCAAAGCTTGCGTTCTGCCGTGTGTCGGCAGCCTTTACAAAGGCCAAAAGTCCCCAAGCCCCCAGCATACTGGAGCCACCGTTGGACAAAAACGGGAATGTCACACCGGTAAGGGGTACTACATCCACCGTGCCTAGTGCGTTCAAAATCACCTGCACCAGCAAAATACTGGCCGCGGTGCAGCCGCCGATGGTATAGAAGCTGCTGCGCCCCACCGCCGCCGAGCGCACCGCGAACAGTGCCAGCGCAACCACACAGCATATGGCCATAATCAATATGAGCAAACCCCACTCTTCACTGATGGTGGCAACCACCACATCGGAGTCGGCGGCAAATACATTTTTCATCCAGCCCTTTCCCGGGCCGAGGCCAAGCAGGCCGCCGGATGCCATACACATCAGCGCACGGGTCTGCTGATAGCCTGCATTCCAGGGGTCATCCCAAATATGTCGCCATGCGGCAAACCGCCGCAGCGCGTGGGGCGCGATCTTAATGGCCACCACGCCTGCAAAGGCCAGGGCCGTAATGGCAAGAGCCAGAGTTCCCACGCTGCCGGAGCGCATATAGGCAATCACTAAGAAAGCGCAGAAGAAGATCAGCGCTGTACCAAAGTCATTCATAAGTGCCAGGCAGCCACAGATCACCACAGAATAGGCAATAAACAGGATCAGATTCCTGCGCTTCATCAGCCGGTCCATAGTAGACGCGCCCATATACACGAAGCAGACCTTGCTCAGTTCTGACGGCTGCAGAGACATAGGCCCGATCACAAGCCAGTTCTTTGCTCCGTAATACTCCCGACCAAACACCAGGGTGATCAGCAGAAAGCCGATGCCCGCCAGACCGGCAAGATAGCGGATCTTCTTCGCCCGTTCCAGATCCCGCAGTGACCAGCCAATACCCAAATAGAGAGCCAGGCCCATCGCCGCGGCAATCAGCTGCTTGACTGCCTCATCCGGGCAGACCGTGGCAATAGCCGCCATACCCAGCGTACACAGATAGAACGCAATGGTTTCGATCTCAAACGAGGGTTTGCGGATACAGGTATAAAAGATCATCAATGTCCACTGCATTGCCGCAATACCGGCAAAACCCGTGAGGATCGTCTGCAGTTCTTCCGGGCCCCGGAGGATAAATCCCACACAGCAAAGGGCCTGGAACAGCGTCAGCAGCAACACGTTCAAAAGGGAACCGAAAAAGGATGACCCCTTTGTACGCAGTTGAGCCAGCTTCAGCTCCTGCTTCCGGGAGATTGGCTGAAGGCTCATTTCGATGCCGCCGATGGAGATCACGTCCGTAGGCTGCAAAGCATAAATGGATACCCGCTCCCCGTTGACCAGCACGCCGCCGGAAGAATCTGTATCTGTAATCGTCCAGCTTCCATCGTCATAACGGGTCAGAACACCGTGGTTTCTGGACACGGTGGGAAAGTCGATCACGATGTCGCTGCGTTTGCTGCGGCCGATCACGTTTTCCCAGTGGGTAATGGGCAGCTTAGAGCCGTCGCTCAGGCACAGCCAGGCCCAGATCTCCGGCTCCCGGCGAAATGTGAGCAAGGGCAGGACACACCGCAGCAGGATCAACAGCGACAAAACCGGTGCCGCCCAGCGGAATACTGTGGTAAATACATCTGCGTAAACCTGTTGTGCGTGGAGCACCCGGTCGATCACTTGGGTCATAACGCTGCCTCCTTTCTAGAAATCAGTCGGTTGCAAGCTGCCGCAGCAGAGCGATCTCCGCCTGGTAGCCGGGCAGCTCATTGGGTGTTTCCAGGATCATCGGTTTACCCACGAGCCTGGGGTGATTCACAATAGCACGGAAGGTATCCAGGCCCAGAGAGCCTGCTCCGATGCATTCGTGCCGGTCTTTGTGGCTGGCGTAGGGATTCTTGGAATCGTTCAGATGGAGGGCGCAGAGCTTATCCAGGCCAATGATCCGATCAAATTCCTCCAGTACGCCATCCAAGTTGTTTACAATATCGTAGCCGGCATCATAAACGTGGCAGGTATCCAGACAGACGCCCACATTACTGCTGCCCACACCGTCTATAATGGCTTTCAGCTCCTGGAAGCTGCCGCCCACCTCACTGCCCTTTCCTGCCATTGTCTCCAGCAGGACGGTCACGGGATAACCCGGTGCCAGTGCCTTCTTCAGACTGTCGCAGATCTGACTGATACCTGTATCCGTCCCCTGGCCCACGTGGCTGCCCGGGTGGAAATTGTAATAGTTACCCGGAAGCGCTGCCATCCGCCGCAGATCGTCGCACAGAACTTCCGCCGCGAAGGCACGGTCTGACTCCTTTGCCGTACACAGATTCATCGTATACGCGCCGTGGGCCACAAGGGGGCCAAATCCCTCCCGGACCATAAGCTCCATCGCTTTGGCGCTGTCTGCCGGGTCCTCTGCCCTGGCTTTGCTGCCTCTGGGGTTACGGGTAAAAAACGCAAAGGTATTGGCACCCAGCTTTTTCGCGGTCTCCACCATTGCGACCGCGCCGCCGGATGAGGATAAGTGACATCCTAAGTATAACATTAACACCACTCCTTGAATCTGTATAGTACCATATTTCCTACAAAATTGCAAATTTCCTTTGCCAAGGGCCAGGCATACTGCTATAATAGACACAAAGGAGGGATGGCTATGCCCAAGTCCGACAACCAGAAACTGAAGATTTTCTATATTCTCGATTACCTGCAAAAAAACTCCCACGAGGATCACCTCGTGAGAGCTTCTGAACTGATCTCTATGCTGGACCGGCAGCACGGTATTTCCTGCGACCGGAAGACCGTGTATTCTGACATTGCCGCCCTCCAGGACTATGGTATGGACATCGTTTCCGTCCCTGGAAAGAACGGCGGCTACTACATCGCCTCCCGGATCTTTGAACCTTATGAGCTGAAGCTGCTGATCGACGCGGTCCAGTCCAGCCGGTATCTGACCGAAAAGAAATCCCGGGAACTGATTGAAAAGCTCTGTGACCAATGCAACCAGCAGGACGCTTCATTGCTCCGCAGGACCGTTTTGGTATCCGGCCGGGTCAAGAGCATGAACGAGACCATCTACTACAATGTGGATGCTATCCAGGACGCCATCGCCACCAACAAGCAGATCCGGTTCCGCTACTTTGACTGGGACTTTGGAGGCATACGGAAGTACCGTGAAAAGGAATACATGGCCAGTCCCTACGGGCTGTGCCAGGACCACGAAAATTGCTATCTGCTGGCGCTGTCGGAGCGCCACGGCATCACCTCCTACCGGGTGGACCGTATGACAGATATTAATATGATGGATACTGCCCGTATCCCCTGCCCCGAACTTACCGGAAAAGCCTTCCACGATCACGCCAACCGGTTGTTCCAGATGTTTTCCGGCGACGCTGTAGATGTCAAAATGCGCTTTCACAACAGTCTACTCAACGTGGTCATTGACCGGTTTGGCAAGAACACAATGCTCATTCCCGATGGACCGGAACACTTTAACTTCACGGTAAAAGTGGCTGTCTCTCCTATGTTTTTGAGCTGGGTCATTGGCTTTGGCAGCAAAGCTGTAATACTCTACCCGGAGTCTGTGCGTCAGCAATGCAGGCAGATGTGTATGGATGCTATGAGCCAGTACTGAGATCCCAGGTCTCGTCCGTTACATAGTAGGACATATACAGGTCCTGCCAGCACTGGCGGAGCTGCCCGGCAGTTTCCTCCGGGGCAAATACGCTTAGGCAGTAGTGATAATTCCCATCGTCCAGAATGCATACTCTGCCCACTTGCAGGGAATCCTCTCCAGCGGCGGTAAAGACACAGTCATAACGCTTCTCATCCCCTTTAACGGATTCCACCAGCTGCAACTGATCCCGATGGTAACCGGTGAGCTTATGCAGCGTTTCATCCAGGTCGCCAGCTGGCAGCGTCTGGACACTGAGTGTGTACCCTTCACATTCATACATCTTCATACCGTTTTCCTGGTCCGATACGGCCACCACCGCCTCCTGGGGCAAATTCACCACGATCTGCTTTGCTGCTGCCGACACACTTACCGCCGGTTCATCGGCGATTGTCTCGTACACAGGCTTGCTGCATCCACACAGACAAAGCACCAGCAAAAGGATTATACAGATTTTCATACTTATCTCCTCCCGAAAGGTTTGTTTCTATGCTGATTTATCTCATTCTAGTGAATGCGGCAGGCTTTATTTTTATGCTGGCTGATAAGCACCGCGCAGCAAATAATCAATGGCGGATCCCGGAAAGGGTTTTGCTGGGCATAGGTCTTGCCGGCGGCAGCATCGGCTGCATCGCAGGAATGCGCCTGTTTCGCCACAAAACCAGAAAACCCCTGTTTTCCATCGGTCTGCCTGTGATGCTAGCATTGCAGGTACTTGTGTGCATTTTTATCTTCTCATAAAAGAATCCGCAGCCGGAAGGGCTGCGGATTTTGCGTTTATAAGTTCTCCATAAGTGCCTCAGCGCACACAATGCCGTCAATGGCTGCCGACATAATACCGCCGGCATAGCCTGCGCCCTCGCCGCAGGGGTACAGTCCAAGCAGCTGTGCGGACTGTTTGTCCTCCTTGCGAAGGATGCGGACAGGACTGGAACTGCGGGTCTCCGGTGCAGTCAGCACCGCCTGTGGGTCTGCAAATCCCTTCAAGTTACCGTTCATCTGAACAATGGCCTTTTCCAGCGCACTGGTGATCTTGGACGGAAGCACGGTGTGCAGGTCACACCAGGTAACGCCAGGGCGGTAGGTGGGCAGAACCTGTCCTGCCCCGGTACTAGCCCGACCGGCCAGGAAATCCCCCACCAGCTGGGCTGGGGCATAATAATTGCCGCCACCGGCCAGGAATGCCTTCTGTTCCAGTTCCCGCTGCCAATGCATACCGCCCAACGGACCCCCGTAGGGAAAATCCTTGGGATTCAAGGTGACCAACAAAGCCGCATTGGCATTGTCTCCATCCCGGTCAGCATGGCTCATTCCGTTGGTCACACATCGGCCCTCTTCCGATGCCGCTGCCACCACATAACCACCGGGACACATACAGAACGTGTACACCGTCTCCTCATCCAGGTGCCGCACCAGCTTGTAGTCCGCCGGGGGCAGCACAGGATCCTGCCTGCCGTACTGGGCCTTATCCACCGTTTCCTGCTTGTGTTCAATGCGCACACCCATAGAAAAGGGTTTTGGTTCCATGGGAATTTTCCGGCTGTGGAGCATTTCAAAGGTATCCCTGGCGCTGTGGCCAATTGCCAGAATCGCCCGTTCACAGGGAATCACCTCATCGCCATTCACTTCCAGGCCGGTAAGTCTGCCGTTTTCACAGCGGATGTCCGTAACCTGAGCGTTGAAGCGGACCTCTCCGCCAAGGCTGATGATCCGTTGACGGAGATTCTGGACAACGCCCAGAAGCACATCCGTACCCACGTGGGGTTTGGTATCAAAGAGGATATCCTCCCTTGCCCCAGCCGCCACAAACTGCTCCAGAATCCAACCGATCCTGGGATTGTTGACGCCGGTATTCAGCTTGCCATCGGAAAATGTACCCGCGCCGCCCTCGCCAAACTGCACATTGCTTTTGGTGTCCAGTTTGCCGGTACGGAAAAAGGCTTCCACCTTTTCGTGTCTGGTTGCCGCATCCTCACCCCGTTCCAGCACCAGCGGACGCAGACCCGCAAGGGATAAAATCAACGCCGCAAACATACCCGCCGGGCCGAAGCCGATGACCACCGGACGGATGGTGGTTTCCTTTTGGGGCTTGGGGACTTTGTAGTAAGAGATGGGCGCAATGACCGCCCGCTTGCAGCCGCTTTGCTTCAGGATTTTGTTTTCATTTCCATCCACCGCCACATCAATGGTGTAGACAATTCGGATATCCGGCTTTTTCCGGGCATCCACGCTGCGCCGCACCAGTTTGATACGCCGCACTTTAGAATTGGAGACTTTCAAAAGTCTGGCTGCTTCATAGGAAAGCTGGGCCACCGAATGCTCCGGCGGCAAAGAGATTTCCCGTATTCTGATCATATCGTTTCCTTTCCGGCATTTGATCCTGCACTGCGCCCGGAGCTCCAGGCCCATTGCAGATTGTAGCCGCCGCAGTCGCCATCGATGTCCAGCACCTCGCCGCAGGCATACAGACCCGGCACCAGTTTGCTTTCCATCGTATAAGGGTCAAACCCGTCTGTATACACACCGCCTGCCGTGACCTGAGCGCTGTCCATACCCATCGGTTCGGTCAGTTCCACCTCAAATGCTTTCACACAGCGGATCACTTCTTCCAGCTCCCGGTTGCTGATCTGATTGACATACTGTTTGCCCTTGATCCCGGCAGCTTTGGTCAGCACTCTGCCCAGGCGGTTGTGGAGAATTCCTGTCAACAGCTCATCCATAGGCAGATCCGTCTGCCGGCGGCGCTGCAGGTGCTGGTTCAACGTATCGCAGTCAACCTGGGGCAAAAAGTCCATACAGCAGGTGAATCTGCCGGGTCCGTAGCACACGTCCCGGGATATTTCAAAAATCACAGGGCCGGAGATGCCATAGTCCGTAAACTGGATCTCCCCTGTACTCTGGCAGAACAATTCCCCATCCCTCAAAATCTTGGCGGCACAATTGGCACGGACGCCCTTCAGTCCGGCAATGCCGCTCCAGGATGTCTTCAGCTGCACCAGATTGGGACGCAGGCGGGTGCTCTTGTGTCCAAATTTTCCTAACAGCTTGTACCCGGCCATCGTGCCGCCCAATTTAGACCCGGCCAGGCCGCCGCACGCAACGATCAGCCTGTCGCACAGAATCTGTTGGCCTCCGTCGCTGAGTATAAAGCCTGTTTCATTTTTGGTGGCTTTTATCACTTCAAACCCGGTAACAACCGTAATATTCGGTCTTTCCAGTGCCAGGCGCAGCACATCCACCACAGAATTGGCCTGATCGGAATAGGGGTAGACCTTACCGCTCTGCTCAGTGACCGTCAGAAGGCCCAGACTGTCAAACCACCGCAAGGTGTCCTCCGGCGGAAAAGCCCTGATGGCAGCAGAGGCAAATGACGGGTCATCCCCATGGTAACCCCTGTGTGCGGCATGCACATTGGACAGATTGCACCGTCCGTTTCCGGTAGCCTGGAGCTTCCTGCCAACCCTGGCCTGGCGCTCCAAAAGAACCACCTGCGTATTGGGGTTCTCCGCAGCCGCCAACGCGGCAGCCATACCCGAAGCACCACCGCCAATAATACCTACGATCATACCCTCACCCACTTTCTTTTGCTATTATACAGAATATATCCCAAGGAAACAAGAAAAACTTCCTTGCAAAGGGAAAAACCTATGCTATAATACATTCAGTATCGTATCGAGGAGCAGCTATGCAGCGGGAGAATATTGAGAAAATCGGTAAAACACCGGAAGATCGGATGCTCTTGGCAAAGGTCTGGGACAAGATCAATGCTGGAATCCGGAAAAATATCATGGCCAACACTCCATTTCTCTCACCCAGGGAACTGGATATGTGCCGGTATCTGTTTGGCAATCTCCAAGGACTTGTGGTCTTTGGCGGATACGCCCAGGCAGAGCGCCAGATGCTTGTGTACCTTCCGGAATACCTGGATGAAGATTCACTTTTGGAAGATGATGCTCCCCTTGTCTGCCTGCGTGCCAGCTTTTATGAGGGAGATACCCCCTCTCACCGGGATTTTCTGGGTGCGCTGATGGGTTCCGGCATCGCCCGGGACACCGTGGGGGATATCTGTACCGGCAAAGGCAGCTGTGACTTCTTTGTCACAGCGGAAATAGCCCCCTATCTTTTGCAGAATTTCACCAGTGCCGGCAGAACCAAGTTGCATATGGAGCAAATTAGCCTTTCCCAGGTGCAAGTGCCGGAGCCGGAGGTAAAGGTCATTAAAGATACGCTGGCATCCTTACGATTGGACAGTGTGATCAGCGCCGGATTTCGTGTAGGCCGGGCAGCTGCGGCGCAGTATGTAACTTCTGGCGGGACAGCAATCGACGGGCTGCCCTGCGAAAAGCCGGACAAATCAGTTGATGAGGGTGCTAAAATATCAGTAAGGGGTCTGGGAAAGATCAAGCTGGTCCAGGTAAACGGCCAAACAAAAAAAGGAAGAATTTCGGTGGCGATCCACCGTTATGTGTGAGGTAATCGTATGGATATGAACAAAGTAATCGCCAGGATCAATGAACTGGCCGCAAAGGCTAAATCTGTGGGTCTAAACCCGGAGGAACTGGCCGAGCGAGACAAGCTGCGCCGTATTTACATCGACTCCGTGAAGGCAAGTCTGACCGGCCAGTTGGAAAACACCTACATTCTCTACCCTGACGGCACCAAGAAAAAGGTAGAAAAGAAGGGAAACTGAGTATTTATTTTCAAGCAGCTGGGTCTATGCACTGTTTCCGGCAGAACTCTGCTGGAAATGGTCTTGACAAACCAAAAGGCTTATGCTAGAATGACTTGGCAACAAAAGAATATGATCTATTGATTCGGAGTGATACCCAAGAGGCCGAAGGGGCTCCCCTGCTAAGGGAGTAGGCGTCTAAAAAGCGCGCGAGGGTTCAAATCCCTCTCACTCCGCCAAAAACAGGCATATCCCATTCGGGATATGCTTGTTTCTTATATGGGGATTTGAACCCATTTATACGCAGATGTCCGGTGGACATCTGCTGACACCAGTGCAAACACTGGTGACTACCTTAATTTTCACTGAAGCGAAAATGCAAATCAAATCCCTCTCACTCCGCCAAAAACAAGCATATCCCATTCGGGATATGCTTGTTTTTTATATGGGGATTTGAACCCATTTATATTAGGAAATCTCCTTTCTATACTTTTTATAAATGATTCACTATCATTTAAACTGTCATATAGGTAAAAAAGAGCACAGGCAAAATGGCTGTACTCTTTTCATTATAGTGCTTTGGATCCAAAATGTTAAATTATTACAGTGTTGCTATGTCACCTGTGCGCAACAATCCTGTTATTGCTAAAAGCAAAAACCGGACACTTTCTTTCACAAGCCTCTTTTCAGCCGTTTTCCGCTGAATGCGGCGACGAGAACGCTATACCCACCCACGACTGCCAGCGGCAACCACGGCTGCATCCCGGTTTCGCCTAGCCAAAGGAGCACCTTTGTCCCACGCAGCAATCCGCTGTGGGTAAAGAGCATACCCGCGCCGTCCCACAGTATGGGCAGTCCCAGCAGACACACCCCGGTAAACAGGGATTCGGTGGTGCTGCGCAAATAAGCAGAAAGTCCAAACATCAGCGCTGTAAAGGCCATAGCAGTGAGCAGACGTACCCACAGGCACTGTACATAACCTTCCAACAAGCTCATATTCAGCGGACACTTTGCAAAAACGGTGATGGAATACATAGGTACATTCCCATCGTTCATCCATCCCCGTTGTTGGAATACCGCCCACTCCACTGCCGCGAACACAGCGAATGCCGCGGCGCACACTCCCAGCAGCATTCCCAACTTTGCCCGGTACAGCTTCAATCTTCCGTTCCTTGCTGCCAGCAACACAGGCATCATACCGTTTTGCGCCTCTGCCGGGAAGGATTGGGCCGACAGCAGCAGAATCCCGGACAACAGGAAAATATCCGGGAACTTTTGCAGGGCAAAAACCGATTGCCATCCGTATTCATAAATATAATGGGCAGTGGGTAATTCCTCCGGCTGAATAATGAACTGCTCCGCCTTCTCCGCGAAAATGGTAGCGGAATTGATCTTCAGTTCCGCTTCGACGCTGGCTTTGCAGAATTCCTCCCATTCTTGATCGGATATCTCATCAGCCCCATATGCTTCCTGCATTATCTTCTGCTGGCTGATGATTTGCTGGAAGCTGTCCCGCTGGGTCAATATCCACTCCGCTTTTTCCGGGGTATTCTCACCCTGCAGCTGCGCCAGATATTTATCATACTGCCTCTGGCTTAGCTTGATGCGGCTATCCTTTTGCTCCGGATACACATTGAGTACGATCAGTTTCAGCAGCAGGCAGGCAATCAATATCCAGATTCCCTTCTGATTGATCAGCGTTTTTTTCAGTTCATACTTCCACAGCATTAGACGGCCACTCCCTTCCGGTGGAATAGCCGGTGGGCAACGCAAACGCACAGGCCGCAAAGCATCAGCCACAGCGTGCTTTGAAGGATGACCCACAGTACCGGGAACCCAAACAGGTTTGCGGTGCAGTAGGAATCAAAGTACCGGACAGTGTCCGCAAGTGACAGCGGTCCCATAAGCCATTCTGTTTTGGCGCTTTGCGCCACCAGCAGAAGCCCCAGCACCAGCACGCTCACCACATAGGAGATCACCGAGGTTTTGCTCAGAGCGGAGGCGGTATTTACCAGCACAGACAGAAGCACGGCAGCCAGGGTCTGAAAGAGCAGCTGCACGATCACATATTGTCCCACTGTCATAGGCCAAGAGAGCATAGTCAGCTGTCCCATCGCTGCGGCCGGCTGAGTCAGTCCCAAAAGGCCTTCCTTGAACCAAACGGATGCCAGAGTCACGGCTTGGAACAGCAACGTCAGGCCCGCAGCTATAACAGCACCGGACAGGTATTTTGCCGCAAGTGTCTTACCTTTGCCATTCTTGGAGGTATGTAGAAGGAATACTGTTTGACGTTCCCGTTCACTGCTGAAGCTGCCGCCACAGGCCAACAGCACCATTAGGAATACAAACAGCATAGTGGGAGAGTCAAACAGGAACGAGGCCCAGCCTCTGATGGGACTTGTGATCTTCCCACGTGGGACAGAATACAGCTGGATAACGTTTATGTTGCGGCGGATACCGTAGTTATCCCCCTCCCCCAGAGCATCCCGTCCATAGCCTTTTGCCGCTTCCACAGCCTTGCTCAATGCCGTCTGCAGATTCTCATTCCAGATCTGAACCCCCCGGTAAGCGTTCAACATAGTGCCGTCGCTCCAGTTTTCGCCGAAGTAGCCGGGGGCTTCATACATTTCTACAGGCAGCATACCCACAGGATCAAGGACCTCTGCTCCGTATTTTTTCACCATTGCGGAGGCAAAGTCCTCTCCATTCTCCTCTATCAGCGCGTAGCTATCACGGGCGCTTTTTGTAGCGGCCAGGACGCCTTCCATAAATCCGCCCCGGTACTCCCAAAAATTCCACAGAAATTCCTCGCCCGTTCCTGCTTCGTAGTTCTTTTTTTCATTGCTATACTCCCGAATGCCGCAGGTCAGCAATACATTTACCACCAACAGCAGGCACAGAACGGTGATAAAAAACGGGCCGGAGATCTGTTTTTTCAGTTCAAAATGAACCAGTTTCCGAAACATAATCACCCCTCCCTTGCGGTTTCCCGGAAGTAGTACAGGTATACATCCTCCAGATCTGGGGTGATCTCCTGACCGCCGGGGCAGCTGTCCCCAACGATCCGCAGCAACACGTCGTCTTCCCGCCGCTGCACGTTGCCCACCAGTGCCTTCTCCTGCCACCGGGGGACTTCCGCCGGGGAAACAGGCAGTGAGAAGACCTTGCCACGAATATTCTCCACCAATTCCTCCGGTGTGCCCCGGGCAATCAGGTGACCATCTTTCAGCATGAGAATATCCCGGGCGATAAACTCCACATCGGAGACGATATGGGTAGTCCATATCACGATCTTGTCCAGAGCCACGGTGGCAATGACGTTCCGCAGACGGACACGCTCTTTGGGGTCCAATCCGGCAGTGGGTTCATCCAACAGCAACAGTTTGGGATCGTTCAGAAGTGCCTGTGCGATGCCCAACCGCTGGCGCATACCGCCGGAGAATTCTCCGATCTTCCGTCTGCCGTCCTCTCGCAGGTTAACGATTTCCAACAGGCCGTCCACCTTACAGTTCAGCTCCTTGCGGCTCAGCTTCAAGCCCTTCACCGCAGCCATATACTGCAGAAATTCCTCCGCTTTGAAGGATTTGTACAGCGATGGGGTCTGTGGCTGGAAGCCCAGCACATCCCGGTAGCGCCAGTCCAGCGTCTCGATATCCTCGCCGTCCCACAGCACCCGGCCGTCAGTAGGCTTCAGAATTCCCGCAACGATGTTGACCAGCGTGGTCTTGCCCGCACCGTTGGGCCCAAGCAGGCCGTAGACGCCCTCATTCAGTGTAAAGGAAACATGATCAAGTGCCCGTTTCTTGGGATATTGCTTTACCAAGTTCTCAATCCGCAGTTCCATCATTGTTTCCTCCCTTGTTTTCTGTCAACTCGATCCTGCCGGATGCCGCGATTTGCTGCGCCGAAGCATCCGCATCCAGCGGTGTGGTAACCGTATACATGCTGCCAACGGTGGGCATATCCGCTATTTTTACAGGCAGCTGTATCATATTGGTACCGGTAGACTCCCAGTCCAAGTACGGATACTGTGTGCCGTTTGTTTCAATAGTTACAGGATTTCCGTTCACTACCAACACAGTCCTGTACAAACCGGGTTTAGCTGCCACTGCCTCCAAAAGGATGGTTTCACCGGGTTGCAGGCTCACCACCCTTGCTCCCACGGAATCTATGTCAGCAGGGAGCACGCCCTCGTTCCATATCCACGCGTCATAGACCTCACCTGTATAGTTTCCCCGAAGCCCCTCCCGCTGTTCAACGGTGGTGCAAAGCGCATCGGGCGCCAGCGCTTCATCGTCCTGGCGAATCCATACAGTGTAGCTGACAAGGTGATAAGTCACCTGGGGATTCTCCGCATACGACAGCACAAAATCCAAACGTCCTAAGTTTAAAGAAAAGTCTTTTTCGAATTCTATTGCAATTGCTTTCTGCTCAGGTATAAGGTCGATAGGATAAGACAGATATTCTTCTCCGCCGACCCTGAACATTACCGGAATACCGTCCGCGAATACCATCAGGTCAAACGGTTGGGTTCTGTCCAGACCGTTTTGCGCAATCACTGTCGCCCTGATCACATCGCCGGGATCCGTAAACACTTCAAAGCTTTCCGAAGACATTCCACAGATCATTTTAGAATCTTCCAATACAGCCAGCATTCCTACCATCCATCCCACTTTTGGATTTTCAGAAAGTTCTTTCATTTCATCCGGCATTTCTAACGCAGCGGTTACGGTATCATCATCTGCGGAAGGAGTCTGCGGGTGGTCCGGGATGGTTCTGCAGCCCAGCAGTAAGCAAAGAAGTGCCAAAGTCAAAACCAGCCAGATTCTTTTCATACTTTAACCTCCCATTGTTATTGGTTGGTCTGTCTGATCAGGCATTTATCCGGGGATCTCCAGCAACTTCATATCGCTGCCGTCCGTTCCCATAACGTAAACGGGCCTATCCTCACCTTCCGGCGCATGGGTTGTTACAAAGATCTTCCCGGTTCCCGGAACTGTAAATACCTGGTAGGCAGAGACCGGCAGAGTAATTATTTTTTCTATCTGGGTGGGATCTTCTTTTGGGAACCGGTAAAGATCGTAAGAGTCTGGGTTCCCATTTAATTGCCCACCGGTATAAAGCCGGTAGTAGAAATACTCATCATCAAAGTTCAGACTTGCCAAAAGCACCGGCTGATCAACCAAAAGCTGGGCATTGCTGCCGTCCATATCGCAGCGGTAGAATTGATAGGTTTTTTGATCAATATAATAGATGTACTGCCCGTCAGTTATACCTCCCGCATTTGTGACGACCACCTCTTCTTGGGGTTCTTCTGCCGTCAGATCTGTCCTGATGATATTTGAGTCACTGGTGTTGGCATACAGATAGTCACCGAAAATCACATTCCAATAGCCAGTATACTCTTCAATAATCACCCGGGGCTCGGACTGGCCTTCCTCCAATACCGCAAAGGACGAATCTGCGGTGCATATATACATCTTGTCATCGTGGTGGAAAAATTTGCCTGCAGAAGGTAGGATGGCCTCTGCCTTATCCCCATTCAACACCACCGGCTGAAAGACTATTCCCGGTCTATCCTTTAATTCAGGCGCACTCGACGCATATAGTTTTCCCTTATATACTTCCAGATTACCCTCTACTATACCTGATGCACAGTCCCCGTGCCTACAGGTCGCATCCTTGCAGTAGGGACGGACCTCTTCTGTGACGAGGTCATAGCAGTATAGTAGTAAGGAGCTATTACTTACAGCGTGTTGAAATATCACTTCATTGCCCAGAAGCATAAAGTTGCCGGACGGCAGATTTTTCTGCATATTTCCGTACTGATATGTCCCTGTATGCAAAGTGACTTCCTCAGAACCGGCTTGGGTACTCTCCGTACCCGAATTCCCTAATGTGGTTTCAAACAAATTCTCCGGGTCTGTTGCGGCGCAGGCAGATAGCGCAATGCATACACAAACGATTAACCCTATTAAAAAAACTTTTTTCATATAGTGTTCCCCTTCCTTTAACCTCCCATTGTTATTGGTTGGTCTGTCTGATCAGGCATTTATCCGGGGATCTCCAGCAACTTCAAATCGCTGCCGTCTGTTCCCATAACGTAAATAGATCCGTGCCCGCCTCCCGGCGCAATGGTCGTTACAAAGATCTTCCCGGTTCCCGGAACTGTAAATACCTGATAGGCAGAGACCGGCAGAGTAATTATTTTTTCTATCTGGGTGGGATCTTCTTTTGGGAACCGGTAAATGTCGCAAGAATCCTCGGTCCCATCCAATTTCTCATCAGTATAAAGCCGGTAGTAGAAATACTCGTCATCAAAATTCATACTTCCACTTTGGACTTTTCGTTCCTCTATCACTTGGGGATCGCTGCCGTCCATATTGCACCGGTAGAATTGGCAGGTTTTTTCATCAACATAATAGATGTGCTGTCCGTCAGTCATACCCGTAGCATTTGTGACGACCACCTCTTCTTTGGGTTCCCCTGCCGTCAGATCTGTCCTGATGATATTTGCGTCAATGGTGTTGGCATACAGATAGTCACCGAAAATCACATTCCAAAAGGCAGTATACTCTTCAATAACCATCTGAGGCTCAGACTGGCCTTCCTTCAACACCACAAGGGACGAATCCCGGGTATTTAAATACAGCTTATCCTCATGATGGAAGAACGTTCTGATATCCGCAGGGGTGATAACTTCTATCCCGTTCCCATTGACCATAACCGGCTGTGAAATCAGGTCCCCTTCATGTACTATTTGTTTTTTTCCATACAGTCTGCCCTTGTATACTTCCAAATTACTATCGATTGCTGCTACACATGTATTGTGTTCGCATGTGGCGTCTTTACAAAAACACTGGACCTCGCCTGTGAGCAAGTCATAGCTGAAAAGTATGGTTTTCCCATCTCGGAAAGGGTAAAACACTACCTCATTACCCAGAAGCATAAAGTTGCCGGACGGCAGATTTTTCTGCATATTTCCGTACTGATACGTCCCTGTATGCAAAGTGACTTCCTCAGAACCGGATTGGGCACTCTCCGTACCCGAATTCCCTAATGTGGTTTCAAACAAATTCTCCGGGTCTGTTGCGGTGCAGGCAGATAGCGCAATGCATACACAAACGATTAACCCTATTAAAAAAACTTTTTTCATATAGTGTTCCCCTTTTGAAAAAACAAGGAGGTGGCCTTTGATTATCGCCGGCCACCACCTAATTAACTAATCACCAAACGCCGGATAATTGATACTCACCATAATCCGTCAGCCCATTGGTATCAATCCTCTCTTGTAGCTTTCAATAGTATGATATCAGCTTTCAGTCATATTGTCAAGATTAATTATGTTTAACATAAGTATTTATCAGAACACATCGGCCGTTTCCCTAAAAACGGCCCCGGGAAATACCGATATCCACAGCATTTGGAACTGAAACACTGATCTGTTTATCCGCAAAACCGGCAGTTCTTTATAAGTGCCCATATCGGCGCAAAATGGAATTCCAACGCCATAGTGCGGAAAATTCCGTGTATGGTTGTCCGTTTATCTATCACATCCTTGCCTTCGTCAATGGGATCAATATTTCCCCGTGATTTGAAAAGCTGAAGTTTGCAATATTTTATTGACATAAAGGCATACGCGAAGTATTATATTCATAAATTATATGATTAAACTCTGTATTATACAATCCATTTATGCAAGGAGACAGCTATGAAGTATACTCTGTTATCTGAGACAGAACTGGACATTATGCAGCTTTTGTGGCAGGAAAAAAAAGATCTGAGCCGTCCTGAGATTCTTGCCCACCTGGAAGGTAAGGACTGGAATCCCAATTCTATCCACCAGGTATTAAACAGCATGATGAAAAAAGGTGTCCTGAAAGTAGAAGGATTGGCCCGCTGCGGAAAAGTATACGGCAGAACCTATTCACCCACTTTGACACAGCAAGAGTTTTTGGTGCTCCGTGCGCAAGAGATCACACCGCAGCTTTCCCCCAGGGAACGGCTTCTGGGAATCGTCGCCGCACTGACGGATCAAGAAGGCATTGACGCTGAAACGATCAATGAATTGGAGCAGTTATTGGCTGTCCGCAAAAAGGAGCTGAATAACCCGTGATTTGGAAACCTACGTTATCTGATTTTTCCATTTTTTCCGCGCTGGTTTTCTTCACCCTGTACGCACTGGTCTGCTGTATTCTCTGTAGGAAGGTGGGGTGGCGTACCCTCCGTGCGTTTGGCATTGGTGTTGCACTTCTTGTTTTGCGGTGTTTGTTACCCCTTGAGTTTCCCGGGGTGAAGCTGATTGAGTTCGGTGGCTGGTATTCGGACCTGCACCACTGGTTAAATCCCTATGCTGCGGAGGGGACAACGCCGCTTGATGTTTTGCTGGCCATATGGATAGCAGGAAGCTTCATATCCTTACTGCGCTTGTTTTATCGCTTATATGTACAATGCAGGACGATTCGAAAAAACACCGTTGGCGCAGACCACAGGCTCACCCGGATCTACCGGGATGTACTCCGGGAAATAGCATGCAACGCTGTCGGCAGCATCTGTATGTCTGACGAATTCCCAACACCTATGATGGCCGGTTTCTCCAGGCCTCACATTTTATTTCCCCGGGAGATGGAGAATCTGACGGAAGAGGAACTGAAATGCATCTTTCAGCATGAGATCACCCATTTTCAGAACCGGGATCTATGGATCAAGCTGTTGGCAGAATTATTATGCTGCGCCCTTTGGTGGAATCCGGTGGTTTACCTACTCCGTATCTGTATTAGCCAGCTTTTGGAAATGCGGTGTGACAGCCTGGTATGCGACGCCTTGGATCCCCATCAGCAATTGATGTATTCTGAGACCCTGCTGAATTCTTTTAAGAAACCCGTACATCGGCCCAGTTACGTTACCGCTGAATACTTAGGATACCCCAACAAGGAGCGGGTGAAGCAGCGGTTCACGCAGATCCTCAGTGCCTCGTCCCACCCAAAGAAAAAAGGGTTGTCTGTATTGATTGTTTCGATAGCCGTCTGTGCGTTCATTGGTTCCTATATGATTCTCTTCCAACCAGGTAGTATGCCTGAAGGTGCCGGTGACCTCTATGAAGCGGACAGCGCTTCATTTGAAAACTCGTATATCTTGCGGTTTCCAGATGGAACGTTGAAAGTTTTCCTTGATCACCAATTGTATGCGGAAATTGATGCAAAAGAATTGCAAATAGAACCTTTTTCCGGTATGCCCATTCTTGACGTTAATATATCTCCAGAGGAGGAATAAAATATCATGAAAAAAATTATCCTGTGGTTCGTCACCCTGTCCCTGATTTTTTCCATTTGCTGTATGCCCGCGTTTGCGGCAGATGCGGAGCCTGTGGAAGAACCTCAGTCCACCATTGAACCAAGAGCTGAAGAGAATGTGTGGTACACCCGCACTTATAATGGCAAGCTCCAAAAGCGTTTGTGGTCAATTACCTATGGAGTCTGGCTGACCGACTGGATCGACGTGGAGTAATCCCAGATTTCCATAGCTTCTGAACACTGGTCATCTTTCGAAGAAAGCAAAACGTTATTGTTTCCAACAGCTCCATAAAGTTTAGCGCGGAATGAAAAACAAATGGGCCGGTATCTACCGGCAAAGAGTTCACTTTGGTTAGAGAAAGCCATTATCCAGCCAAGTTC
>JAZQDH010000078.1:0-12970 GCA_045546655.1 Faecousia sp. | reverse complement strand
TGGCCGTCCGCCCCGCGGGCAAAGACCCCCACGCAATCTCCGCAGGAACGTTACCGAGCGGGTTAGGGCAGGAACGATGTGCTCCCAGCCAAGCACGCATTGGCCGTCCGCCCCGCGGGCAAAGACCCCCACGCAATCTCCGCAGGAACGTTACCGAGCGGGTTAGGGCAGGAACGATGTGCTCCCAGCCAAGCACGCATTGGCCGTCCGCCCCGCGGACAAACACCTTTGTGCATCCTCCCCAGGAAAGATACCGGGCACAATCTGGATGCATAACGATTATCGACCAGGCTGGTGCGCATTGGCCGTCCGCCCCGCGGACAAAAAAACCGCCCCAGGTATTCCCGGGACGGTGCTCATAGAGCCATATTTGGTCAAACGAGAAACTGTGCAACTTCCTTGCGGAAACGGAGGAAGTCTTCCTCCTGGCACCGGGCGAGAACCCGAACCGGCCGGGTGTAATCCAGACTGAACATCCCCATAATGTCCTTGCCGTTGATGTGCTGCCGTTCATTGCCTACGCGAATATCAAACGGCTGTCTCACCGCGGCCGCCACAAACTGCTGCACCTGCTCGAAAGAAGAAAGAACCACATGAAATTCCATAAATCAACCTCCCGAACTGTACAAACCGTTGTTTTTCGTTTATAATAGAAGAACGGTGCACTGTCACCCATTATATCAGATTGTGTAAAGATTTCAATAGATGAATTCGACGATTTTCACAAATTACTATACTCACATTTGGTGGTTTTCACGATGAAGATTGGCTTTTACACCCTTGGCTGCAAGGTAAATCAATATGAGACCCAGGCAATGGAGCAGCTTTTGGCTGCTCAGGGCCATACAATCGCCCCGTTCCGGGAGCATTGCGACGGCTATATCATCAATACCTGCTCCGTTACGGCTGTAGCAGATAAGAAAAACCGGGCCGTCATCCGCCGGTGCCGCCGGGAGAATCCAGACGCGGTGATCGGTGTGTGCGGCTGTTACAGCCAGCACGCGCCCCAGGCGCTGGAGGGCCTGGGCGTGGACGTAGTGGGCGGCAGTGGCGGCCGGGAGGCTTTTGTGCAGCAATTTCTGGAAACCGCCCGGACCCAGCAGCCTGCAACGGTCCTGGACGAAGCCTTGAAGCGCCGGGAATTTGAGGTGCTTCCGGCCGGCGGCCTGGAAGGCCGGACCCGGGCAATGCTGAAAGTCCAGGACGGCTGCGTCAATTTCTGCAGCTACTGCATTATCCCCTATACCCGGGGTCCGGTCCGCTCCGCGCCCACCCAGCTGGTGCTGGAACAGACCCGTCTTTTGGCGGCTATGGGTTACCGGGAGATCATTGTCACCGGTATCGAGATCGCATCCTGGGGTGTCGATCTGCCGGGAAAACCACCACTGGCAGCGCTGATCGGCGCCGTGTGCCGGGAAGTTCCCCAGCTGCGGATCCGTCTGGGAAGCCTGGAGCCCCGGATCGTAACAGAAGAATTTTGCCGGGAACTGAAAACCCATCCCAACCTGTGTCCCCAGTTCCACCTTTCTATGCAATCCGGCTGCGACAGTGTGCTTAAACGGATGCGCCGCAAGTACGATACCGCCCGGTATTTGGAAAGTGTAACACTTTTGAAGCGGTTTTTCCCAGGCTGCGCCGTGACCACAGATATGATCGTGGCTTTCCCCGGCGAGACGGAGGAGGAATTCTCCCAGAGTCTGGAATTTATTCAAACATGTGCCTTTGCGGATATGCACATTTTCCCCTACTCCCGCCGGCCCGGAACACCGGCGGACAAGATGCCCGGTCAGTTGGGTAACGACACCAAGGAAGAACGCAGCCGCCGGGCCATTGCTGTGGCCGAGGGGATGAGCCGCAGCTACCGGCAAGCGCTGGTGGGCAGCGTCCTGCCGGTCCTGTTTGAAGAGCCGGACGGCAGATACTTCACCGGCCACGCTCCCAATTATGTAAAAGTCTACGTCTGCGGTCAGGAGCTGCACAACTGCGTCCGGGATGTACGCATCACAGCCCTCTACCGGGACGGTTTGCTGGGAACACTGGTGTAAATCCCTGAGCGTTAAAGGAAAATTAAGAATTTAGGGGCAGACAACCCCGGGAAAATGTGTTATACTATAAAATGCTATTGTATAGACTAACGTTTAAGGAGGGTTTCCTTTGAAATATTGGCGAGGATATCTGGTCGCAGCCATCATCGCCGCCTGCAGCTGGGGCCTTGAAGAGTTCGCAAAGAGCCACTCCCAATTGGTGGATATGATCTACCCCTACGTATCCCGTATGGCACAGACCTATCTGACCGGTTGGAGCGCCGGTGTGGACTTCTGTCTATGGCAGGTCCTGCTGATCGCCCTGGGCGTGCTGATTCTGGCCAGCGCCGTACTGATGGTGGTTCTGAAGTGGAATCCCATCCAGTGGTTCGGCTGGGTTCTGGCGGCTGCGAGCATTGTTGTGCTGCTGAACACCGGAATATACGGATTGAACGAATACGCAGGCCCCATCTCTGAGGATCTGCGCCTGTCCGGGGAGGACTACACGCTGACAGAGGTTGGCTATACCGCCAACCACCACCTGACCCAGGCAAACAAGCTGGGTTCCCAGCTGGCTATGGGCAGTTCCCAGGCAGCAGACCTCAATACGCTCAACGAACTGGCTGCCGATGGGTTCCGTTATCTGACGGAACAGGAATTCAAGAGCATTTTCGCAGGCAGCACCGATCCTGTTAAGACCCTCTCCTGGGCCGACTTTTATACCAAAAAGGGCGTCGACGGCCTTATGGTGGGCATCACCGGCGAAGCCGCTGTGAACCCCCAGACCCCCCAGGCAGCACTTCCCTTTGCCATCTGCGAGCAGATGGCCCGCAGAATGTGCATTTCCGGCGATGACGATGCCAAGTTTGCCGCATTCCTGGCAAGCCGCAGCAACGAGGCCCTGGAATTCCAGTACGCAGCCCATCTGATGGCCTACCGGGCCTGTTATCAGCTGCTGAGCAGTGCCGATAAAGCCACCGGCAGCAACACCGCTGAGAAGCTGAAGTCCCAGGAAGAATCCGTTCTGACGGCAGATATGGCGCTTCTGGATCAGTTCTACGGCGCACAGATGGCGGCATATACGGAAGATCTCTGCGGTTTGCTGGTAAGCCTGTACATTCAGGAACAGATCCTGCCGCTGCAGAAAGAGGAAGAGATCCTCTTTGACCCTATGGACGAGACCCAGGTGGATCTGAGCGGCATTGTAAATGCGGGAGCGTAAGTATGGTAATGAAAGCCACCCTTCTGGAGGGACTTCCCAAACTGAATCTGACCCTGGACGATGCCGTGGCACAAAAGCTGTGTGACTTCGGCACTGCAGTGGTGGAACAAAACAAGGTGATGAACCTGACCGCCATCACAGAGCCGGATCAGGTGGCAAAACTGCATCTGCTGGACAGTCTGTCGCTGCTGGCAGTACAAGATCTGAAGGGCAAGCGGATCATCGATGTAGGCTGCGGTGCGGGATTCCCCGGTGTGCCGGTGAAGATCGCCTGTCCGGAAGCGCAGCTGACGCTGCTGGACTCTCTGGGCAAGCGTATGAACTGGCTGGAGACGATCCTGCCCCAATTGGGCGTGGAGGCCAACTGTGTCACCGCCCGGGCAGAGGAGGCTGTAACCTCCTGCCGGGAGAGCTTTGATGTTGCCACCAGCCGTGCTGTGGCCCGGCTGAACATCCTTCTGGAGCTGACCGCCCCGTTTGTAAAGGTGGGCGGCTACGTGCTGGCTATGAAGGGAACCGCGGCCAAAGAGGAGCTGGCAGAGGCCAAAAATGCCATCTCCAAACTGGGTTTGAAGCTGGAGGGAGTACGACAGTTCCCTGTGGACGACACCGCCCATACGGTGATCGTGCTGAAAAAGGTCTCCCCCACACCTGCCAAATACCCCCGGCGCTACGCCAAGATTAAGCAACTGCCCCTGTGAGCTAGAAACGACCCACAAAAGCGCGGTATTTTGCGGAGAAGCTGCACCTTTGCCAAAAAGCAGGCCTTGCGGTTGACCGGCCGGAAGTAAATGCAGGCTAAACCCCAATTAAAGCAGAAAGAGGAAGAATAAAAGGATGTTCTCCTTTTATTCTTGCTCTGTTTGTTTTGATATGTGAATGGATACTGACGTATTGCAAATTGGCTGCGCCGTAATTTCCTGTATGTCAGATGATGGCATCCAGGCTTGCGGCCTTAACAGCGTCTGCTGCGTGGCGCAGATCGGTAACGGTGGCGCCGGAGAGGATCTTGGCGTACATATCCAGGATCAGCTTGGCAAGCCTGCTGTCTGCATTCAGCTTGGAAACTTCTGCCAGAACCTTTGCAGCGGAATCCATACCCTGCTCCATCTGGGCTTCCTTGATATAGCGGTGCAGGCCGGCAGCCGCGCCCACAGCGATGTACGCGGGGGTGATGCCCTGTGCCAACGCCAGGGTGGAGGAACCGATCAGACGGTCATCGGGGCTGAGCTTTCTGCCGGGGTCGCCGCCAACGCGGAAGCAGGTATCGCCCAAAGCTGCGTTGGTGAACCGGTTCAGCAGGTCGGTCACGTGCATCACGATCTCGGCCATATTGACACCGTACTTACCGGACAGGGCCACAGCACTCTCCAGCATTGCGTTCTGGACCAGGATGCGCACGTCTGCCACATCGATGGACTGGTAGATGTACTCCAGGCCCAGCAGGTCGCCCAGATATGCGCAGGTAGCGTGGCCCATATTGTGGATGTACAGCTTGCGCTTGATATAGAAATCAAAGGGAGCAAAGGGGACCATATTCTTGATCTGGGGGATCTGGCCCTTGAAGGCTGCCTTATCGGTGGGCAGGAAGCCGTAGCGCTCCACGCATACACGCATGGGCTCGCCGTCCTTCATGGCCTCGGTCTGAATGGGGACCATACGGCCGATGGATGCCTCCACAAGACCTACGGTCTCGTCGAATTTTGCCTTTTCCTCATCGGTCAGCTGCTCCTTGATCATACCTTCCACAACCAGGTTGGCATCCATCAGGTTCTCGCAGACGATGATGTTCAGCGGTGCGCCGTTTGCGGCCCAGCGCTTACGCAGACCGGCAACGATGTTGGGCACGATGAACTTCAGAATTCTGGCACCCACAGCGGTGGCCATAATGTCGCAATTGGCGATAGCATCGGATGCGGCCTCGGTGTCATTACCGTTAACAGCGGTAACATTCTCGATCAGCACATCCTCGTAGCCGTCGCTGGAAACATAGCGCACGGGATAGCAGCCCTTCTCCTGCAGATGCTTGACCACAGGCTCCGCTACGTCAATAAAAGTGACCCGATAGCCGGATTGGCTCAGCAGGCCGCCGATGAAACCGCGGCCAATGTTGCCGCCGCCATACATTACTGCATTCATAAAATAGATTACCCTCTTTCGTAATATGTGGGGACAGTCAAAGACTGCCCTGCCGGGCAGATTTGCTGCCCGGGTAAAAACAACCTTATTTGTAGGCTCTTTCCGCGGGAACGATCCCAAGCATATCCGGGAAGTAAAGATTGCCTCCACCTGCAGAACACACCAAGGCACAGAAAAAACCACTATACTTATAATACATTCTAAATGAAATTTTTGGGATTTCAATTGCCGTTATAAATAAATTATCACCTTTTCTTTTGTTTCTTTTGATCAAAGTGCCAGAGCAGCTAAGCTTTTGAAACTTTTATAGAGAAAAGCCTGCTGTCTTTTCTAACAGCAGGCTTTTTGAACGACTATCTTGTGTTTTTTTCTTGGCCGTCTTGTTCTGTTTCATCCTTTTCCGCCAGCCGCCGGTTGCAGAAAAGGTTCTCTGGATTGTGGCGGCGGAATGCCTGCCAGACCAGAATTCCTGCTGCCAGCAGGCAGCTTCCCGCTGCCAGCACCTGGCTGACTCGGAAATTGCCCCAGTACAGACTGTCGGTACGCAGGCCTTCAATCAGCGCCCTGCCCAGGCCGTACCAGGCCACATATCCCAGGGCGATCTGGCCGTCATAGCGCCGCTTTTTGGACAACATATGCAGAATCACGAAACCCGTGATGTTCCAAAGGGACTCATACAGGAAGGTTGGATGATGATAGTAGGTAGTATCGGTCAGAGGATTGTAAAGACCCATCCGTAAAAAACTCTCCGTTTCCGCGCCAAAGGCTTCCCGGTTAAAGAAATTGCCCCAGCGGCCCAATGCCTGTCCGATCAGAAACCCCAGGCTCACCAGATCCAGAAGGGCAAAGGGATTTATTTTTTTAACCTTCGCGTACACCAGAATTCCCACCAGGGCGCCGAGCACACCGCCATAGATGGCCAGTCCGCCCTCCCAAATATAAAGGATCTCGATGGGATTGTCCTTATACATATCCCAGGAGAAAATGCAGTAATACAACCGGGCGCAGAGGATGGCAAAAGGAACAACCGTCAGCACACCGTCCAGCAGGTCGTCCTCAGTCAGACCGAACTGAGTTCTGCGGCGCAGGCCGTAGACCACCGCCAGGATAAGACCCAGGGCGATGATCACGCCGTAAAAATGGATATCAAAAGACCCAAGAGACAGGCTTCTGGGGGGATTTATCTCGATCCCCAGGGCGGGAAATGAAATCGTTGTATACATTACTCTGTTTCCTCCTGTTCAGGATTGATCACGCACAGGCACATCCTGTCGGGTGTTACCACCCGGCCCAGGAACTGCTGAAGCTGATCCACTGTCACGTCCCGGTAGATATCCGGGAAATTGAAATAGTCGAACCGGTCGAAATAGTAAGCGCACACCCGGAAAATTACCGAATTGAAGCTGTCCAGGGCCCGGATCCTGCGGCCCATAGCGCTGCGCTTCATCCGCAGGAACTCCCCAGCGTCCAGGCCCTCCCTGGCGATTCGGACAGCCTCCGCCACGATCGCGTCCCGGACCTTTTCCGGTTCATAGCTGTCGCCGGAGGCCAGCAGCAGGGCCATACCCTCGATGGTCTCGTAGCCGCCGCTGAAGGAGCTGTCGATCAGACCCTGCTGATACAGCTGCATATACAGCCGGGAGGATTCGCCAAACAGGGCCTCCGCCGCCAGCTCCGCAACGATTTCCATCTGCACAGCCTGCAAACCCCGTTCCTGGGGTTCACACTTGAATCCAAGCTGGAACATAGGCATAGCCACTTCCATATTGGTGCTGACGAAGTGCTCCCGGCAGAACATATCCTCGGGCCAGGACCGCACCGGTACCGGCTGTTCCTCCTGGGGTGCCGGCAGCTTTTCTGCCAATTTCCGCACCTGCTCCGGGTCTACATCGCCGATCACACACAGCAGCATATTGTCCGGCCGGTAGAAGGCCTTGTGGCAGCGCTTAAGGGTCTCGGGGGTAATACGGCCGATGGATTCCCGGCTGCCCAGAATAGGGACGCGGACCGGGTGGTTTTCATACATCGTCTGCATCAGCAGCTCGAAGCTGCGGGAGTCGGGGTTGTCCTCGTTCATACCGATCTCCTGGCCGATAATGCCCTGCTCCTTGGCAACGCTCTCCGGGGTGAAATAGGGCGTTGACACAAACTCCAGCAGAAGCTCCAGAGCCGGGTAGAAGTTATCAGTGCAGGAGAAGTAATAGGCGGTCATATCAAAGCTGGTAAAGGCATTGGGCATAGCGCCCAGAGCCGCAAATTCCGCGGTAACGTCCCGGCCGGGCATATCGAAGAGCTTGTGCTCCAGATAATGGGCGATGCCGTCCGGCACCCGGCAGACCTCTCCATCCGCGGAAAACTCCGTGTGGACCGCACCGAAATCCGTTACGAAATAGGCAAGTTTTTTACTGAACCCGGGACGGGGGATCACCGCCAGGGTCAAGCCGTTGGGCAGCGTATCCCAGAACACTTTTTCTCCCAGCCGGGGGTAATTGCGAAGTTCCATTTATGCTTCCCCCTTTAAGAAAAATACGCTGTGCAGCCCCAGCGAACGGGCCGCCCGGCTCACATCCCCGGTCTGCACGGCCTTGATGGCGGCACAATACCGGTCCGGGTCCATATTCAGACCGCTGAGAACTCCGGTGGAATAGTAGTTTTCAATGGAATTGGGCGCATCGTGGATGGCGGTCAGGTAGCTTTGCAGCTGCTCCTTGGCTGCCTCCAGCTCCTCCGGGGAGATGTCCCCATCCCGGCACAGCCGCAGCTGATGCTCCACCTCCCGGCGCACATTTTGCTCCTGGTCAAAATCGATACCGGCTTCCACCAATACAATGCCCTTGCTGCCGTGGTAAGCAGAGCCGATGTCGTAGCACAAAGACATCTTCTCCCGCACCTGCATAAAGAGCTTGCTGGTCATACCGGCGCCCAGCACTGTATTCATCACCTGCATAGCGGCAAAATCCGGGTGGCGCAGGGTAATATCCGTCACATAGCCCATACAGAGCTTGCCCTGGGCCACATTCATCACCTGGCTGGTATCGGAGCAGGGGCAGTCGTGGAAACCGGTCTGCTCCGGCAGGGCATCGGCCTGCCGGGAAAGGTCTGCAAAGACTGGCATCAAAAGAGCCGCCACCTGTTCCGGCCGGGCCGACCCCACGTAGAACAGATTCACGGGACTGGTACGCAGAACCTTACGGTAGTGGTCATACAGGCTTTGGGGCGTGATGGCCGCCACCTGCTCCGGTTCACCAAATTGAGGGATACCGAAGGAATCGGCCTTGCACATAGCCTTCAACAGCTGGACGTTGGCATAGGCCCGCTTGTTATTCATGATAGATTCGATGGCGGAGATCAGATTTTTCTTCTCGCTTTCCACATAGTCAGCGCAAAAAGCATCTCCCTCCAGCACAGGCTCTAATAGCAGCTGCCGCAAAAAGTCCACCATCGGTGCCAGAATGGCATCACCCTCCAGGGCGTACGCGTCTTCCATAAAACCGCAGGCAAAACCGGTGGTCTGGTAATCGCCCACCCGGCGGACCAACGTACCCACGGACGCGCCGTAAAGATCATCCAGCTTTGCGGTGATGGAGCGCATATCCGGTGCGCTCTTGCAGCCCCGCAGCAGCACCGCCGGCAGCAGCGCATTCAGCGATGCCTCTTCCCGGCACATCTGCCGCAGGAATTGGACCGTCAGGGTGCTCTGTTTAAACCGGGTATCGGGAAAACACCGCAGGGTGATCCCGGGGTAAAGTGAAATGGTTTGGATCATACATTCTCCTCAAACAGATTTTTTCCTTATTATATATGAAATTCCGGGAAATAGATAGAGGTTGACAAAAATTTTACAAGCTTAGAGGTTGTCAATTATTTGCTTTTACGATAGAATATAGGCAAAGCAAAGCAAGGAGCAGGCAAATGGATTGGTTAGAAATTACGGTGCAGACCCAGCCGGACACCATCGAGGATGTGGCCGCGGCCCTGACCGCCGGGGGCTTTGAAGACCTGGTGATCGAAGATCAAGCGGAATACGAGAGCTTTCTGGATCAGAACCGTGGGTATTGGGATTATATCGACGAGACCCTGCAGCAGAAGCTGCAGGGACTTTCCTGCATAAAGCTGTATCTGGAAGATACGGACACAGCCGGTCTTTCCCGGCTGGAAACCCTTTTGGAGCAGCTGCGCCAGCGGCAGGAGCTGGGCACGCTGGAAATGAAGGCATCCCCTATGGCCCAGGTGGATTGGCAGGAGTGCTGGAAAGACAACTATCCGCCCCAGTGCGTCGGCAGCAAACTGGTGGTATTGCCTTACTGGTGTGACCGGGAGCAGTGGCCGGACCGGCTGCCGATAATCTTAGATCCGGGTCTGACTTTTGGCACGGGAGCACACCCCTCCACCCAGATGGTGATGACCCTGATGGAGGGATCCGTAAAGCCCGGCTGCGCCTGTCTGGATCTCGGCAGCGGCAGCGGCATTTTGTCCATTGCGGCACTGCGCCTGGGGGCGAAGACCGCCGTTGGCGTGGACATTGACCCCAAGGCCGAGGACATTGCCCGGGAGAACGCCGCCTACAATGGCTTCCTTTCCCCCGCCTTTACCGCTCTGACCGGAAACGTGACCGCGGATAAAAAACTGATGGAACGGCTGGGCCAGGACCATTATGATGTGGTGCTCGTAAATATTGTAGCGGATGTGATCATCGGTCTGGCACCGATCCTTCCCCGGTTTTTGGGTGAAGACAGCGTGCTGATCTGTTCCGGCATTCTGGACGTGCGCTTGCCGGAGGTAATGGCCGCTTTGGAAAAGGCAGGTCTGACCATTACCCAGACCAAAGCACAGGAAGATTGGCGCTGTGTCAGTGCCAAAAGGAGAGGCTTATGAAAATACCTTACCGCACCCGAAAACGGATCGGGCGCATTTTGATGATACTGCTGATCATCGCGCTGGTGGCAGCGGTGGTTTGGGGCTGCTGGGTGCTGTGGCTGCAGCGCTTCGTGGTGTACACCCGCAATGAAGGTGCCCAGTTCCGCTTCGATTTGGGCGAACAGATCTCCCAGGGTCAGTTGGCTGTGGAGCCTGAGCAGCAGACCGTACCCATTTACTACAACGAGGGTGAGGACCAGATCAAGGCCTCCCAGGAGCTTGCCAAGGTGGTGGGCTATTACATTGACGAAGCTGCCCTGCGAGGGGATATGAATGAGATCCGCCAGCAGATCAGCGTTCTGGAAAAGGGAACGCCTGTAATGATCGATGTGAAAAACATCTATGGCCGATTCTTTTACTCCTCCAGAGTCAGCACCCTGCGCAGCGACAGCATCGACCCCAAAGCTATGGATGAGCTGCTGACTTATCTGAACCGCAGCGGAATGTATACCATTGCCCGGTTCCCGGCTCTTCGGGATTATGACTACGGTCTGAACCACGTGCCCGACGGTATCCACCATTCCTCCGGAGCTTATCTTTACCAGGATGACGCCGGCTGCTACTGGCTCAATCCCAACAGCACCGGCACAATGACCTTTGTGGTCAACATCATCCAGGAGATCAAGGATCTGGGCTTTGACGAAGTGGTGCTGACGGACTTCCGTTTTCCAAACACCGACGCTATGCTGTTTGACGGAGATAAAGTGCAGACCCTGGCCTCAACCGCCAGCAATTTGCTGACCACCTGCGGCACTTCCAGCTTCGCCGTGTCCTTTGTGGGCGACGGCAGCTGGTCCGCACCTTCCGGCCGTTCCCGGCTGTATATGGAAGATGTGGAGGCCTCCCAGATCCAGGAGGCAGTGGACCGGGCGGGCGTTGCGGACCTGGATGTGAATCTGGTGTTCGTCACCCACGTGCATGACACCCGTTTTGACCAGTATGGTGTTCTGCGTCCCCTGGAGGCGGCCCATTAACTATGAAAAGAGGAAATGCTATGAAATACGGCTTTGGTGTGGATCTGGGCGGCACCACCGTAAAGATCGCCTATTTTGACCAGGAGGGCACTATGCTCCATAAGTGGGAGATCCCCACCGTGACCGCCGACAGCGGCAAGCAGATCTTGCCGGACATTGCCCGCTCTGTACTGGGCTATCTGGAAGACAACAACATCCCCAAAGAGGATGTGCTGGGCATCGGTATCGGTGTTCCCGGGCCTGTGGATAACGAGGGCGTGGTCAACGGCTGTGTGAATCTGGGTTGGGGTGTGTTCAATCTCCACGAAGAACTGTCGGCGCTGACAGGCCTGCCTGTGACTGCCGGCAACGATGCCACCGTGGCAGCCCTGGGCGAGTGCTGGAAGGGCGGCGGTCAGGGTTATCAGAACCTGCTGCTGGTGACCCTGGGCACCGGCGTAGGCGGCGGCATCGTCATCGGCGGCAAGGTGATCAACGGTGTCCACGGTTCTGCCGGTGAGATCGGACATATGGTGCTGGACCGGGAGGAAGCAGAACCGAGCCCCTGCGGCAACTACGGCAGCGCCGAGTATTACTGCTCCGCCACCGGCATCGTGCGGGTGGCCCGCAGATATCTGGCAAAGCACAAAACCAATTCCCCCCTGGCTTCTATGGAGCAATTTGCCGCCAAGGATGTGTTCGACCTGGCAAAAGCAGGAGATGAGACCTGCATCGCCATTTTGGACATCGTTTACAGCTACCTGGGCCAATTGATCGCCAACGTGTGCAACGTACTGGACCCGGAGGTGGTGGTGCTGGGCGGCGGTGTCAGCAAAGCCGGCCAGTGTCTGATCGACGGGGTATACCCCTATTTCCTGAAGAACGCCTTCCCCGGGGTGAAGGGCGTGCAGTTCAAGCTTGCCCAGCTGGGCAACGACGCAGGCGCCTACGGCGCGGTAAAGCTGATCCTGTAACATACACAAAGGACGGGCTTTTCCCCCGTCCTTTGTTATTATATGCAAAAAAGCCGCTGTCCAAAAGAACAGCGGCTTTGACGTGCAATTGTTTAATTACAGCAGAGTGGAGAAGTGCTTGATGGTGCGGACCATCTGAGAAACGTAGGAGTTCTCGTTGTCGTACCAGGAAACAACCTGAACCTGGGTCATGCCGCCGGGCAGCTTGTTGACCATGGTCTGGGTAGCGTCGAACAGGGAGCCGAAGGTCATGCCGACGATGTCGGAGGAGACGATCTCGTCTTCGGTGTAGCCGTAGGACTCGGTGACAGCAGCCTTCATGGCGGCGTTGATCTCGTCCTTGGTGACTTCCTTAGCAACAACAGCGTTCAGGATGGTGGTGGAACCGGTGGGAGTGGGGATTCTCTGAGCAGCGCCAATCAGCTTGCCGTTCAGCTCGGGGATAACCAGGCCGATAGCCTTAGCAGCACCGGTGGAGTTGGGAACGATGTTGATCGCACCAGCTCTGGTGCGGCGCAGGTCGCCCTTTCTCTGGGGGCCGTCCAGGATCATCTGGTCGCCGGTGTAAGCGTGGATGGTGCACATGATGCCGGACTCGATGGGAGCCAGGTCATTCAGAGCTTTAGCCATGGGAGCCAGGCAGTTGGTGGTGCAGGAAGCAGCAGAGATGATGTTGTCTTCCTTGGTCAGGGTCTCATGGTTGACGTTGTAAACGATGGTGGGCAGGTCATTGCCAGCGGG
>JAZQDH010000077.1:0-20411 GCA_045546655.1 Faecousia sp. | reverse complement strand
TGGTGGAGGGTTTGCCGGAAATGTTGGCGGAGGGGGCTGCGATGGGCACACCGGAGAGCCGGATGATCTGACGGGTGACGGGGGTTTCCGGACAGCGGACAGCCACGGTGGGAAGTCCCGCTCGTGTGCGTTCCGGGACACATTGCCTGGCAGGAAGCACCATCGTCAGCGGCCCGGGCCAGAAGGCTTCGGCCAGACGGTAGGCTGCGTCGGGAATGCTGTGGCAAAGTGCTTCCATCTGATCGGCATCAGCCACGTGGAGGATCAGAGGGTTGTCCTGGGGGCGCCCCTTTGCCTCGAAGATTTTGATCACGGCATCCGGATCCAGACCGTTGGCACCCAGACCGTAGACCGTTTCTGTGGGAATGGCCACCAGACCGCCGTTTTGAATGATATTTGCCGCAATCTGCGCGGTATCCGGGGCGTCGGCCCGTAATAAGAGTGTTTTCATACGTTTCTCCTTATATACAGGATTATCCTATGCAGGGGCGAATATTGCCGATAGCCAATCCTCGCCCCTGCACAGCATAAAAGGAAAAGGGAGCAGTATTTACTGCTCCCTTATTCGTGATTACAGGGTGGGCTGGTTAGCAGCTTCGATGATCTGAACAAACTTCTCGGGAACCAGAGAAGCGCCGCCGATCAGACCGCCGTCGATGTCGGGCTGTGCCAGCAGCTCGTAAGCGTTCTTCTCGTTCATAGAACCGCCGTACAGGATGGAGATCGCACGGGCGTTCTTGGAGGAGTACAGCTTGCGCACTACGGCACGGATCATTTCGCAGACTTCCTCAGCCTGCTCGGGGGTGGCGGTACGGCCGGTGCCGATAGCCCAGATGGGTTCGTAGGCGATGATCACCTTGCGGATCTTCTCCTCGGGAACGCCCTGCAGGCCCAGCTTGATCTGCATAGTGATGTGCTCGCAGGTCACGTTGGCTTCACGCTGCTCCAGGGACTCGCCGCAGCACATAATGGGGATCAGGCCTGCGTCCAGGGCAGCCAGAACCTTTGCATTGACATCTGCGTCGGTCTCGCCCATAGCACGGCGCTCGGAGTGGCCGATGATTACGTACTTGCAGCCGGCATCAACCAGCATATTGGTAGCGATCTCACCGGTGTATGCACCGGAAGCGTTTGCGTTGCAGTTCTCTGCACCGATACCCACTCTGGTCTCGCGCATAGCGCGGACAGCGGCGGGGATGCATACTGCGGGAACGCACAGGGCCACGTCACACCAACGGCCCTTAGGCATAATGGCCTTCAGCTGGGTCATAAACTCCTTGGTCTGGGAGGGGGTCTTGTTCATCTTCCAGTTGCCGGCGATTACGGTCTTGCGGTACTTTCTGTTCATTTTCCTGTTCTCCTTCTCAAAAGCGTCGGGCACGCCGGCGCGAAATTTTTTCTCTGTCCCACCGGGTTTTCCCGGTGGGAAACGGTTGTTTTATCTTACTTGTCTTCCAGACAGGCGATGCCGGGAAGTTCCAAACCTTCCAGGAACTCCAGGGAAGCGCCGCCGCCGGTAGAAATGTGGGTGATGTGGGAAGCGAAGCCCAGCTGCTCGCAGGCTGCGGCACTGTCGCCGCCGCCGACGATGGTCACTGCGTCGGAGTCAGCCAGAGCCTGAGCAACAGCGATGGTACCCTTTGCCAGGGTGGGGTTCTCAAACACGCCCATAGGTCCGTTCCAGACCACGGTCTTGGCAGCCTTGGCTGCTGCTGCGAATGCCTCGCAAGCCTTGGGGCCAATGTCCAGACCCATCATATCTGCGGGGATAGCAGTGCAGTCCACGTACTCTACGGAGATCTCAGCGTCGATGGGGGAGGGGAAGGAAGCGGCAACGGCGGAGTCCACGGGCAGCAGCAGGTTGACACCCTTAGCCTCGGCCTTAGCCATCATTTCCTTGCAGTACTCCAGCTTCTCGTTGTCAACCAGGGACTTGCCTACGGTGTTGCCCTGGGCAGCCAGGAAGGTATAAGCCATACCGCCGCCGATGATCAGGGTGTCCACCTTCTCCAAAAGGTTATTGATAACGTTCAGCTTGTCGGAAACCTTAGCACCGCCCAGAATTGCCACGAAGGGGCGCTCGGGATTGGCCAGAGCCTTGCCCATAATGGAAACTTCCTTCTGAACCAGGTAGCCGGAAACGGCAGGCAGATAGTCAGCCACGCCTGCGGTGGAGGAGTGAGCGCGGTGAGCGGTGCCGAAAGCGTCGTTGACAAAAATGTCAGCCAGGCTTGCCAGAGCCTTGCTCAGCTCGGGATCGTTCTTGGTCTCGCCCTTGATGTAACGGGTGTTCTCCAGCAGCATCACGTCGCCGTCTTTCAGAGCGGCGGCCTTAGCCTGGGAATCCTCACCGGCAACGTCGGATGCCATAATGACTTCTTTGCCCAGCAGCTCGCTCAGACGGTCAGCCACGATCTTCAGGCTCAGTTCGGGCTTCCACTCGCCCTTGGGCTTACCCATATGGGAGCACAGAATAACCTTTGCACCCTGCTCAACCAGATACTTGATGGTGGGCATAGCGGCTACGATGCGCTTGTCGGAAGTGATCTTGCCGTCCTTGGTGGGAACGTTGAAGTCGCAGCGGCACAGAACGCGCTTGCCAGCCACGTTGATATCTTCAATAGACTTCTTGTTGTAGTTCATTATGATTCCTCCATATTTTGGTTATTTACTTTTTAAAAGGGGTTACGGACGCATTTTTCCGAAGTCCTGCAGTTGGGGGAAATCCAGCTGGCGCAACGCCTCGAATACGGTGATGGCCACGGCGTTGCTCAAATTCAGACTCCGGGCCTCCGGCCGCATAGGCAGACGGATACAGCTCTGACGGTGGGCTTCCAGAAAATCCTCGGGCAGGCCTTTGGTCTCCTTGCCGAAGAATAAGTAGCACCCATCCTGGAAAACTGCTTCTGTGTAGCACCGGGGGGCCTTGGTAGAAAGACACCACATCTGCTCTACATTGTTTTTCCGGAAGAAGTCGTCCAGATCCTCATAATCCAGCACTTCCACCAGATCCCAGTAGTCCAAGCCGGCCCGCTTGACTGCTTTTTCGGAAATGTCGAAACCCAGGGGGCGAATCAGATGCAGGCGGCATCCGGTGGCAGCGCAGGTACGGGCAATATTGCCGCAGTTTTGGGGAATTTCCGGCTCCACCAGAACGACATTGAGCATAATCTTCACCTCTAGGATACGGTGGTGCCACAAAATGGGTATTCTGGCACGTCTATTTGCTATTGTATGCCAAACCACCTGTAAAATCAATCTAAAAATTGCAAAAAAATCAACTTTTCATAGTATTCACATAAAAAATGCCCGCTGACGTTGAAATTTGTGAATTTTGCAGATTTCCCGGAAAACACACCGCAAAAGCAGGGCAGAGAAGACAAGTGGCGATTGACATTTTCGGGTTTTTGTGAGAAAATAAGTCGATAAATTTTAAATATGAGGGGATATACCTATGATGCAATCCAGAACCAATACCTGCGGCGAGCTGCGCTTGGCCGATGCCGGTAAGAACGTGACCCTGGTGGGATGGATGGAGAACGTCCGCGAAGTGGGCGCTAACTTTGCCTTCCTGGTCCTGCGTGACTTTTACGGCACCACCCAGGTGGTAGTGGAGACCGAGGAGATGATGAAAATCATCAAGGGCCTGAATAAAGAGACCACCATTTCCGTTACCGGTGTCGTCCGGGAGCGTGAGAGCAAGAACCCCAAGCAGCCCACCGGCGAAGTCGAAGTGGTGCCCCAGAACATCGAAGTGCTGGGTAAGTGCGTCCATAACAGCCTGCCCTTTGAGATCAACAAGAGCCGGGATGCGGACGAGAATGTGCGTCTGAAGTACCGCTATCTTGACCTGCGCAATCCTGCGGTGAAGAAGAACATCATTCTGCGCTGCCAGGTGGTGGCTGCCATCCGGGCTGCTATGACCGAGAAGGGCTTCCTGGAGATCACCACACCCATTCTGACCGCCTCCAGCCCCGAGGGTGCCCGTGACTACCTGGTTCCCGCCAGAAATCACCCCGGCAAGTTCTACGCTCTGCCCCAGGCACCTCAGCAGTTCAAGCAGCTGCTGATGACCTCCGGTTTTGACAAGTACTTCCAGATCGCACCCTGCTTCCGTGATGAGGATGCCCGTGCTGACCGTACCCCCGGCGAGTTCTACCAGCTGGATATGGAAATGGCGTTTGCCACCCAGGACGACGTGCTGACCACCCTGGAAGAAGTTCTGCAGCCGATCTTCTGCAAGTTTGGTAAATACAAGAGAGTTTCCTCCTACCCCTTCCGCCGCATTGGCTTCAATGAGGCTATGGAGCGTTACGGCTCCGACAAGCCGGACCTGCGTATTGATCTGGAGGTGGAGGATATCACCCAGGTGGTGTCTGCCACCGAGTTTGGTCCCTTCCAGAACGCAACCGTCAAGGCTGTTAAGGTACACGACTTCAACCAGGGCCGCAAGTGGATCGACAAGCTCCTCAACGACGTGGAAGTGCAGACCGGTAACAAGGCCTGCTGGGTTCGTGTGGACGGAAACGGCGAGCTGACCGGCGGTATTTCCAAGTTCCTGGCCCCCTGCAAGGAGGCATTTGTGGAGGCTCTGGGTCTGAAACCCGGCAGCTTTGTGTGTATGGCAGCCGGCAAGAGGTCCGCAGCCCAGAAGACCGCGGGCGTTATCCGCAATATGATGGGTAAGCGCATCCCCGGTCACTTCGACGAAGAGCAGTACGCAATGTGCTGGATCGTGGACTTCCCTATGTACGAAATGGGCGAGGAGTCCGGCGAGCTGGAATTCTGCCACAATCCCTTCTCTATGCCCCAGGGCGGTATGAAGACCCTGCTGGAGGCAGAGGGCGATACCGAAAAGCTGCTGGCCATCAATGCCAACCAGTACGACTTGGTGGTTAACGGTTACGAATCCGCTTCCGGTGCTGTGCGTAATCACAACCCCGAGATCATGGTCAAGGCATTCCAGATGGTGGGTCTGGGTGAAGAGGACGTGAAGGCCAAGTTCCCCGCAATGTACAATGCCTTCACCTATGGCGCACCTCCCCACGCAGGCGCTGCCCCCGGCATTGACCGCATCGTCATGCTGCTGTGCGGCGAGGAATCCATCCGTGAGGTCATTACCTTCCCCATGAACAAGAATGCCCAGGACGTGATGATGGACGCACCGACCAGCGTTTCCCAGAAGCAGCTGGACGATGTGCATATCCTCATCAACGAGGCACATCTGAAGTAAACAGATACCCGGACGGCTCAAAGCCGTCCGGGTTTTCCCGTAAAAAAGCACGATGGAAAAATCCATCGTGCTTTTTTGTTATCCGTTTCGGACTTTCATAAATAGTCCTTCCACATACCGGGACACTTCCGGGGGAAGGAACTCGTAATAAGTTCCTCTGCTCAGCGTTTCCTCATCGGGGTAAGCGATGGGGTCACTGGCGGTTTCCTCATCCATAAAGTCCTTGGCTGCGGAAATGGGTGTGGAGTAACCCACCCAATCCATATTGGCGGCGGAAATTTCCGGGTCGCACAGGAAGTTGATGAAGGTCTCGGCAGCCTCCTTCTGCTCGGCACAGGAGGGGATGCACATCACGTCCACAAAGCGGTTGAAGCCCTGGTGCTCCGGCAGATAGAATGCCAGATTCTCATTGTTGTCCATCATCGTCAGACAGTCGCCTGCGTAGTAGGGGGCGATCCAGGCCTCTTCATTTTCCATTGTGGAGAAGATCTGGTCCATCACGTACTGCTGCAGCACGGGTTTCTGCTGCGCCAGCTTCTCGGTGCAGGCCTGCAGCTCGTTGGGGTCAGTGGTGTTCAGATCGTACCCCAGCAAAAGCTGGGCAATACCGAAGGCATCCCGGGAGTTGTCAAACATCAGGATCTTACCGGCGTATTTTTCGTTCCACAGCACTTCCCAACCGGTCATATCTGCATCATCCACGTACTTGGTGTTGTACAGGATGCCCACAGTACCCCAGGTGTAGGGAACGGTGTACTGATTCTGGGGGTCATAGGAGGCGTTGTGGAAGGCTTCGTCCACATACTGGAAATTGGGAATGTTGCTGTAATCCAGCTCCAACAGCATACCCTCCTGGAGCATACGGGCGGCCATATAGTCCGATGGGAAGATCACATCCACGGTGATGCCGCCGTTGGCCAGTTTGGAGTACATGATTTCGTTGGAGTCGTAGGTGGAGTAATTGACGTTGATATGGGGGTATGCTTCCTCGAAGGCTGCAATGATATCCAGGGATTCATCGCTGCCGTCAGCAATATACTGGCCCCAGTTGTACACGTTGATGGTCACCTGATCACCCTCGGCAGAGGGGTTGGGATCACTGGGGGCACTGCCTGCAAAACCGGCAGACAGGCCGATCACCAAAGCCACCATCACGACAGCTGCTGCCGCTGCCATCCAGATCTTGTGAGCCTTCTTCATAGGCTTGCGCCGGGGACGGTCCTTCCGGTCGTCTTTGATCTGCACCAGATTCATAGCCACCATCAGCACCAGGATCATCAAAAACAGCAGGGTAAACATTGCGTAGATCCTGGGGGGTGTAGGCTTCTTCACATAGGAATAGATCTCAATGGGAAGAGTCACAAAGCTGGGACCGTGGACGAAATAGCTGATAACAAAATCGTCAAGGCTCATAGTGAAGGCCATAATAGCACCGGTAACGATGCCGGGCATAATCTCGTGAAGAGTCACTTTGAAAAAGGACTGGACAGGAGTACAGCCCAGATCCATAGCGGCATCCGTCAAAGCCGGATTCATCTGCTGCAGCTTGGGCATCACGTTCAAAATCACATAGGGCAGATTGAAGGTGATGTGGGCGATCAGCAGTGTCCAGAAGGTAAGGCTGTTCTTCTGTTCCAGCAGGTTGCTGCCCACGAACACAAACAGCAGTGACAAAGACACACCGGTGACGATGTCCGGGTTGGTCATAGGGATGTTTGTCAGGCTCATAACCGCCTTGCGCAGCCGGGGCTTCAGTCTGTGGATGCCCACCGCCGCAAAGGTGCCGAACACGGTGGAGATACCGCTGGCCAGGACGGAGATCAGAATGGAGTTGCCCAGCAGCTTCAGAAGATCCTCGTCGTGAAACAGTTCCACATAGCGCTGGAGGGTAAAGCCTTCAAAATGGGTGATATCCTTGCCGGTATTGAAGGACGCAACAATCAGCACCGCCATAGGGATATACAGGAAAATGAAGATGAGGACCGTCATAATACGGTTGGCTTTTTTCATACCACCACACCGCCTTCCTCATCAGAGCCAAAACGGTTCATAATGCCGGTGCATACAAACACCAGGATCATCAGCACCAGGCTCAGAGCAGCGCCCAGGTTGGGGTTGTTACCTTGCTTGAACTGACGCTCGATCACGTCGCCGATCAGCACCGTGTCTGTACCACCCAGCTTCTGGGAGATATAGAAGGTAGAGACTGCCGGGACGAACACCATCGTCATGCCCGACAGAATGCCGGGGATGCTCAGCGGCAGGATCACCCGGCCAAAGACCTGGATGCCATTGCAGCCCAGATCCTCTGCTGCCTCTACCAAACGGTTGTCGATCTTGACGATCACAGAGTACAGAGGCAGGATCATATAGGGCAGATAGTTATACACCATACCCAAGATCACCGCGCCGGGGGTACGGATCATAGGGATCGGGCCGATGCCGATCTTTCCCAGGAGGGTGTTGATGATGCCGGTATCCTGCAGCAGGCCCACCCAGGCTAGCGTGCGCAGCAGAAAGCTCATACACATAGGCAGCATAACCAGCATATACAGGATTTTCTGCGCGGTTGCGGAGCGGTGGGCGATAAAATAGGCCACGGGGTAGCCCAGGATCAAACAGATCACCGCGGCGGCAAGGCTGTACAGCACAGACTGACCCAAAACGGGAAGATACATTCCCAGATCTTTCAGATTGCCCAGGGTGAAAACACCGGTTGTGGGGTCTGTCAGAGCATAGTAAGCCACTACGCCCAGGGGAATCAGGGTGAAGATCACCATAAAGGCCACATAAGGGCCGCTGAGCAGTAAAGAATTATTCTTCTTCATCCCCGGCATCCTCCGCAAGCTCGTCATACTCAGCAGAGTAAGAACTGTAGTCACCAAACATACCGGAATATTCGCTCTTATGCATAATGTGGATATCCTCGGGATTCAGCCGGATGCCGACCGCAGCGCCCACAGGCTGGAAGTCCGTGGTCTGGATCAGCCACTTGAAACCCTTGAAGTCCACGATAATGTCATAGTTAAGACCCTTGAATGTGACGGAAGTAACGGTGCCGGTCAGGTGACCCTCCTCCACGGGGACAAAGTCAATGTCCTCGGGACGGATGACCACGTCCACAGGTTCGTTGGGGGCAAATCCTGCGTCCAGGCACTTAAAGGTGCGGCCGAAGAATTTGACCTTGTAGTCACTGAGCATAATGCCATCCAAAATATTACTCTCACCGATGAAATCCGCTACAAACGCGTTCTTCGGTTCATTATAGATATCCTCAGGTCTGCCGATCTGCTGAATGCGGCCCTTATCCATAACCACCACGGTATCGGACATGGAAAGTGCTTCCTCCTGGTCGTGGGTGACGTAGATGAAGGTGATGCCCATAGCCTGCTGAATGCGTTTAAGTTCGTTCTGCATATCTTTGCGCAGACGCAGGTCCAGCGCTGCCAGGGGCTCATCCAAAAGCAGCACCTTGGGCCGGTTCACCAGGGCCCGGGCGATGGCAACGCGCTGTTGCTGACCGCCGGACAGATTGTCGATGCGGCGGTGCTCAAATCCCTGCATACCTACCACTTCCAGCATCTCGTGGACCCGGGCGTGGATCTCTTCTTTGGACAGCTTCGCTACCTTCAGACCGAAGGCGATGTTGTCAAACACATTCAGGTGGGGAAACAGCGCGTAGCGCTGGAACACCGTGTTGATCTGGCGTTCATAGGGCGGTACATCGTTGATGCACTTGCCGTCAAAAAGCACCCTGCCGGATGTGGGGTTCAAAAAACCGCCAATAATACGCAGAGTGGTTGTTTTGCCGCAGCCGGAAGGGCCCAGCAGTGTGAGGAATTCATGATCGTTAAAATAGAGATTGATACCATCAAGTACCCGCTCCCCGTCGAACTCCATAACAAGATCCTGGAGTCTGATGAGTTCTTTGGACATTATCCTCCCCCGTTTCTTTATAATATTTGCTGAAATCGATAAATTTCAACAGTATAAGATATACTCCAAAAAGGCTCTGTTGTCAACGGTATTTCCTTATTTTATTTGTATTCATTCCACACCTCTGCAAAAAAATTCCAAACAATGGTATGGAAACCTAAAAAGTGGCAATAATGAGCTACGGAGGTGCTTGAAATGAGCAAAAGAAAATCTGGCGGCAGATTCGGCGGCAAGGGCTACTACATAGCCCTGGTGCTATGTGCTGTCGCGATCGGTGTTTCCGGTTATTTGTATTATCGTAATATGGACCCCCAGGATGCTGCCCTGGAAAAGGATGCAGTATCAAGCCAGCAGGAGGATGTGGGTGTAAGTGCCCAGGTGGCGGCTACCGTGCCCGATGCACCGGCTGAAAAGGATGAAACGAAGCCGGCCGGTTCTCAGGTGGAGTCTCAGTCACTGAAGACGGCGGCACCGCTAAGCGGTGAAACGGTGGCGGAATACGCAATGGACTGCCTGAGCTACAACCAGACCACCCGGGACTGGCGTGTTCACAACGGCGTAGATATCGCCGCCGAAGCAGGCACCCAGGTGTGCGCCGCGGCGGACGGTACGGTCTACACGGTGTATGATGATGACACCATGGGCAAGACGGTGGTGATCCGCCACACAGATGGGTATGTAACAAAGTATGCGTCCCTGGCGGAGGAAGTATCCGTAACGCCCGGCCAGCAGGTCAAAATGGGCCAGGTCATTGGCTGTGTGGGGCAGACTGCCCTGCTGGAAAGCGCCATTGGGGACCATGTCCACTTCAGCGTGACCTGCAATGACGAGGTTGTTGACCCCCAGGCATTTTTAAGTCTGGGCTGACCCTTTAAAAAAGCTTCTTCATTTTCTTTCCTCTTTGATAGGACCGCAGCTTGTGCTGCGGTCCGCTTTTTTGCGCAATTGATTTTCAGTACAGCATATGCTATCATACAGAAAAACAATGCTAAGGAGCGGTTTGTATGATCTGTACGGTGACGCTGAATCCGGCGCTGGATAAAACTGTGGTGATCGAGGAGTTTCGGTCAGGTCAGGTCAACCGGGTCAGCGCCGTCCGGGTGGACCCGGGCGGCAAGGGTATCAATGTGTCCAAGTGCCTGCGCGCCCTGGGCGAACCGTCCATAGCGGCGGTGGTATTGGCAGGAAAGGCCGGCCGGGAACTGGAGCAGATGCTCTGCCAATTGGGTATTACCACGCTGGTGCAGTGGGTGGAGGGCCAGACCCGTACCAATCTGAAGGTCATTGACCCGGTTTTAAAAACCAACACGGACATCAACGAGCCCGGTCCAAGGGTGGATGTCTGCCAGTTGGAATCGCTGAAAAGGAAGATCAGTGAAAAACTGAGGACTGGCGACATTGTAATTCTGTCCGGCAGTTTGCCGGCGGGCGCACCGGTGGATCTGTATAAGCAATGGGCGGAGCATTTCCGCGCTATGGGCGTATTGGTACTGCTGGACGCGGACGGTGAGGCACTGGCCCACGGTCTGCAGGGTGTTCCATATCTGGTGAAACCAAACAATGACGAACTGGCCCGGTTGAAGGGCGTGGCTTGCCTTACACAGGAGCAGATGTTGGATGCGGGCTGGGAACTGCTGGCATCCGGGATCGGGGATGTGGTTATCTCTTTGGGCGGTGACGGTGCCCTGTTTTTATCGAGGCAGGGGGTCTACCGGGCGGAGGCGTTAAAGGTTACGGTTAGAAGCACCGTAGGTGCCGGCGATTCTATGGTAGCGGCTATGGCCTACGGCGTGGCCAGAAAACTGGAGCGCAAAGAGCAGATGGCCTTGGCGGTAGCAATGGGCGCGGCAAGCGTGACCCAGGATGGGTCCCAGGCACCGGATAGGGAACAGGTAGAGGCCCTTGCCCGGCAGGTAGTAATCCGGCAGATATAAAAAATGGCAGAGGGCCGTGTGTCCTCTGCTTTTTATATGTAAAAAAGAAACAACCCTTGACTACTCAGCATTCGCTTTTTTGTAGCCAAGGGTTATTTCTCTGAACTCTTAGTATCTAACATCATTGGTTAACCTCTCTTTCTGCGGGATACGAAGTGACTTTCCTTTGTCAAGATTGATTGCTTCCGTGGCATTCATGTTGTTATTCTTACAAACTCTATGTTATCGGAAATTTAGGAAGTCAACTTCTTTAAGGTTAAGTGGTACATTGGTATCACCTCTTTGTGTCTATAATATAGCACGCATTTTCAGGAAATGCAATACGGAATATTGTACAAAATACACGATTTATAAATGTAGAAAACGCAGAAATTGGCAATAGTGCACAGGCTCTATCTTGACAAAAGAAATATCATTTGATAGATTAGACGTGATGGGGCGCTTTGGCGGCCCTGTTTTTTGTTGAAATATGGGGCGGATACGATTATAATATCTCCAACAGATACCCACAGGAGAGTGCATTATGAAACGAACCTTTACCACCATTATGCCGGACCGGATCGGCGCGCTTTTGACGGCCAACCAGTGCTTCAGCGACCTGGGACTGAATGTGACCCGGGTCAGCTATAACAAGGCTGTGGACGTGCATATGCTGTTTATCGAGGCGGAAGGACCGGAGGACCTGCTGGACAAGGCCCAGGAGCAGCTGGGGAATTTGGGATACTTGAGCCGGGACACCGTCAGCGGCAGTGTCATATTGCTGGAATTTCAGCTTCAGGATAAGCCGGGCACGCTGCAGCCGGTGCTGGAGATGATCCGCCGGTATGCCTTCAACATCTCTTATATCAGCTCCCAGGGAGATGGGAGTATGTACCAACAGTTCAAAATGGGTCTTTTTGTGGACGATTCCCGGAAGATTTCCGCATTCCTTCGGGAGGTATCGGAACTTTGCCGGGTGAAGGTGCTGGACTATAACCACAGCGAAAAATTTCTGGACAACACGGTGTTCTATCTGAACTTTGCCCAGGAAATTTCCAGCAGAGCCGCACTGACGGAGGAGCAAAAAAGCGCGCTGATCGTCAACGCCAACCGTATTATGCAGATGCTGGATGCCAAGAATGAAGCACCCTACAAAACATTTGATTATATCGGGCGGTTTGCCCAGGGAATCCATGACTACAAGGGAGAAAAATTCGTTCCACGGCTGACCCGCTACACATTTGGCGCAAAACCCTGTCTGCTGATAGAACCTCAAAGCGGCAGCAATGTGTTTGTTATGGATTTGGGGGACACATTGTTCTTTGTGGATTGCTGTTTCTCCTGCTATGAGGACGAGCTGCTTGGGGTGCTGCGCGGGGAATTTCCAAATTTTGACCGACAGAAGAAGATCCTTTTGCTGACCCACGGGGATGTGGACCACGCAGGCAATACCGGGTGGTTTGACCAGGTGTACGCCAGTGAGGCAGTGTGTGAGAATTTTCGCCGGGAGGCCCAAAAGACCGACGGCTGGCGGGAAGAAAATACCCTGCACAGACCCTATGTGCGGATCTCCAAGCTGCTGTCCCACTATAAGGTGCCTCAGGCCCGCAGGCTTTGCTCTCTGGGTGAGCCGGGGCGGCAGGATTTGCCCCTTGCGCCTATGGGTCACCTCCGTGTGGGAGATATGGACTTTGAACTGTACCAGGGAAACGGCGGTCACGTAAACGGGGAGATTGTGGCCGTGGAAAGAAGGCTGCGGCTGGTGTTTACAGGGGATATTCTGGTAAATCTGAAGGGATTTATTCCGGAACAGGCGGCCTTTAACCGGCTGGCTCCCTATCTGATGACTTCCGTGGATACGGTGCCGGAGCAGGCCAAACGGGAGCGAGGGGCGTTGATGGAGTTGCTGGGCAATGAAAAATGGTATATTTTCCCAGGCCACGGCGCAATGATGGAAAACTGATATTTAAAAATGCATAGAAAGGCCGGCTGCTTTTGCAGCCGGCCCAATTTGATGATTTATGCTGTGTGGGAATTATGCTGGACGTTTTTTTACGAGGGACACAGCTACCAGGCAGGCCAGGTGGGTGATATAGCCGTTTGCACAGACACGGATCGCTGGAATCAAATCCAAAACCAGGGTGTGGCACGCTTGTCCGGAAGGCTTTTGCTGGATATGTCCTTTGGAGGATACGCAGACAGAGTGATCACTCCAGCGTCATCAGACCGTAATGACTGGGCTGATGGAAGCTGGGGGTGGGGTAGTCCACGTAATTCCAGGTAATGAAGTGGGGAACAGAGGTATCGTCTCCGCACTTGTAGCAATTGGCGCGGATCTGCATACCGGATTCCAGCTGGTAGCCAGGGAAAAATACCCGGATTACTTCCACGGGTACGGTATAATACAGCTCCCAGCCGTCTTCGGTGTAGTTGACCCGTTTTTGCATAATCGTGTCTTCGTTCTGGATCACCAGACGGATTAAATCCGCTGTGGAGCTGCCGAAACCAATGTAAGAGCAGGCGTTGGGATTCATCTCAATGTTAAAATAGCGAATGTCATCGGCGACGGGGCGGAAGAAGAATTCCATACAGCTGTCCCTGCAAACATCACAGAGCGGTTCGTTGAAAACAGCACGGACTTCCTTTTCCCAGGCCCGCATATGCAGATGGAAACCGGCCTCGTTATAGCAGATCTGTACCTTCATTCGGATGTCAGTGGGCTCTGTCCATTGATGGTTCTCTACGCTCAGCCAAGGGATGCTGTTCCAATCCGGCTGACCATGGATGCGGGTAATGGTGTAGTGATTCATAGTGACCCTCCTAATCGGTTGTGGATGGTCACATTATAGCGCTAAATAGCAAATTTGTAAACAGCGGTTACGGGAACGAAAAGAATAAAAAGGAGGATAAATAAAAAGTGAAGGTGTAACTAACGGTAGACACACGGGTTCTCTTCCGTATGTCTACCGTTAGTTTACACCTTCACACGGCGTCTGCTTTTTTATATGTTGCTGATTTCCAATGCGGCATCGTAGAGCTTGCAGAAACGCTTGAACTTGGTCTCATAGTGGGCGCTGGGATGGGGCTCGTACTGGTGTGTGAAGGCAATCAGTTCCTTAACAGCGTCATCAAAGGAACGGAAACGTCCGTCTGCCACAGCGGCGATCATTGCCGCACCAAGGCAGGCGGCCTCCTTTTCTGCGGGGATCTTCACAGGCAATCCCGTAATATCGGCATACATCTGACACCAAATGGCGCTCTTGGAACCGCCGCCGGTGGCAATAATGGAAGACAGTCCCAAACCGCTGCGGCAGATGTGTTCACAGTTTTTTCGCAGCACGAAAGCCACGCCTTCCATAATGGCACCAGCCATATCGATGGCATCGTGTTCTTGCCGCAGTCCCCAGAATACACCTGTGGCATCGCTGTGGAATTCCGGTGCGTTAGTACCCACCAGATAGGGCAGGAACAGCAGCTCGTTGGGCTGCCGCTCAGCCAGCTCCCGGTTCATCTCGTCGTAACCGGTGTTTGCCATACAGTTGCGGCGGAACCATTCCAGGCTGACACCGCCGCTTTCCACCACCGGAAGCATAACGTGGGTGTCCGGGCAGAAACCGTAGTGCATTGCGATGCCGGTACCCTGGGGAGCAGGCTCCTGGCACTGGGTGGCGATGGCCATTACGGTGCCGGTAGAAAGGGTCAGACCGCCGGGTACGATATTACCAGTGCCGACCATACCGGCAAAATGGTCCAGAGTGCCGATGTTGATGGCTGTAGAGCCCTCCAGGGACATAGCATTGGAGAACGCGGTTTTCAGCGTGCCTGCAACGGTGCAGGGCTCCCGCAGGGGAGGAAGTTGACGCTCATCAATACCGATGGCACAGAGCATCTCCTGCCAGTAGGTTTTTTTATAGATGTCAAAATAGAAAGAGAATGTGGCAATGGACATATCCGAACATTGTACACCTGTCAGATAATACACCACGTAGTCTTTCAGAAGCATATAACAGCCGGCGGCCCCAAAAATCTCAGGCCGGTTCTTTTTCAGCCACAGGATCTTAGTGGCGGGCCAGGTGGGCAGAACTGCCATCTGGCCGGTAACGGCTTCGCAGACAGCGTTGTCAAAAAGCTTACTCAGCTCTTCACACTCCTGCGTGGAGCGTTCGTCCATCCAGGAAATGGCGTTCATCAAGGGCTGACCGTCCTCACCCAGAACCACCAAGGTCTCCGCCTGGCCGGTCAAGCCGATCTGACGGATATGGGTGATATGGTTTTTCACCACCATATCCTGCAGAAGGTCAGAAAGGATCTGGCAGTATGCAACAGCGTCAAATTCCACAAAACCATGCTCCCGGATATAGCTGACGGGGCGGCTTTGACGGTCGATCAGATGAAAGTCCTGATCGTAGAGCGCGATCTTAATATTGGTACTACCTAAGTCAATACCACAGTACATAAGTTAACCTCCTGATCCATCAGAGTGTGTATGGTTTTTTAAAGCAAAGGAAAGAATTGCACCGGTGGCTGCAGAAACCGCCAGAATAATAAAACCGGTCCGGATATCCAGAGACTCCACAATGGCACCCATAAACACAGGATAGATAATCCCACCCAGGCCGCAGCTTGCACTCATCAGTCCGGTTGCGCTGGCCTTGTGCTGAGGGAAACACGCGGCGGCATTGGCTACGATGGTGGTCCAGATAGGACCGTAGGTGAAGCCTACCAGAGAGCACAGTGCCACGCAAAGCCAACCAGACCGTACCAGGATCAGAGCGACAAAGGTGGCGGCAGTTGCCAGGAAGGACAGCTGTACCACCGCCCTGGGACGATAGGCCCGCAGACTGTAAATAAAACGGGAGAAGGCCATGCCGGCCCAGTAGGCGGAGATGCCGTACGCGCCAAGCTGGCCACCGGAAGTTTTTCCGTCGAAGAGGATCTCCACAAAATAGCCGAAGCCATTTTCCAGACCCACGTATATGAACATACTAACAAGCAAAGCGATGAAGATCGGAGACAGCCACAGCTGCCGTGCTGAAGTCTTGATTTCTTTGACGGTGTCTGCTGCGGGGAAGGGCATCTGGGATAGCCAAATGCCGATGGCGATCAGCGGTAGGCCGCAGAAGATATACAGAAGCCGCCAAGTATCGAAGGAAAAATCCGGAAGCAGTCCCATCAGAATGGGGCTCACAATGGCGCCCACAGACAATAGACATTGAGTCAGGTTAATGTAACGCGCACCGTTTTCAGCACTGATCTCCACACAGACTGCGGAGGTCAGACTTTCGCAGACGCTATAACCTGCACCGATCACCAGCATCGCAAGAATGAAAGAAGGCGCTGCAGGGGAGAATGCCGCTATGAGACAGCCAAGACCGAAGAGTACCGAAAAGGTCACCAGGATCTTCTTTTTCCCGATCCGGTCCGCTACTGCGCCCATAACGGCAGGTGCCAGTGTAGACGCAACATGAAGAATGGCAACAATGGTGCCCATACCCAGGACACCGATGCCGAACTGCTCACAAATCGGTGTGAGCATCAATTGCTGGCCGCCCAACATAAAGCCGTAACAGAACAGCAGGGCGGTCAGCACAAAGACGAGGGCAGGTGTTTTGCGTACCATAAATCCTCAGACGTCCAATGCTTTGTTGTTTAGCCGCTCACCCACTGCTCCGCCGGGATGGATCAGTGCAAACTGCTCGGCACGGTAGCCGGTCTGCTCTACCATAGCGGCCTGCAGGGAGTGAAAAATCATACACAGGGCAGTGGAACTGGTAGTACCCTGGGCGTTCCACTTGTCGGTCTCCCGGTTTACGTGCTGCTTAAGTACCACATCGGCGGCTTTTGCCAGGGGGGATTCCAGATTTTCCGTAATGGTGATGATATGCACGCCCTTTGCCTTGCAGATATCTACGATGGGCAGCAGTTCCTTGGTCTTACCGCCCCGGGATGCAAATACAATCACGTCGCCTGCCTGGAGATAGCCGGTAGCACCGTGCACGGCCTCGGCGGGGGAGATGAAACGGGCGGGACGCTCAATGCAGCACATCAAGTGACAGAAGTGCTGACACAGAATACCGGAGTGACCGCTGCCTGCGGCACCGATTCGGGGAGCGGCACAGAGCAGTTCAACTGCTTTGGAGAATTGCTCGTCGTCGAAGAAATCTTTCATTTCTACCAGACACTGGGCCTCGATGTCATAGGCATGTTTACCTGCTTGTAATGCTTCGTTAGTGATCATAATAGAATACTCCTTACATTATTTATTTTGCGGCAGTAGGTTTGTGTTTTTAATACAAACCTGCAAGAATACAAAGGAACACAGGGAATCATTCGCAACCTGCTTATGCTTTGCAGATTCGGACGCCTGCTTCCTGCAATTGACGAAACGCTTCTTTTTCACAGAGGTTGTCTGTGATCAGCTGGATACTTCCATCGCAATCGCAGATGCGGGTAAAACCGGCTCTGCCAATCTTGTTGCCGGTGGCAGCAATCAGACAGCTGCGGGCGTTTGCCATCATCATCCGATCGATGATGGCCTCCTCCGGGTGGTAGGTGGTAATGCCGCCCTGGGCGCTGATGCCATCAACAGAAAGAATGGCCCAGTCTGCCCGGTATTTGCCCAGCTGCTCCTGTGTGTCTCCACCGAAGGTGAAGCTGTACACAGCGTTGATCTCTCCGCCCAGGAGCAGCACATGAAAGGTAGAAGTGCTTCCCAATTCCATAGCAACCGCAAGGGAATTGGTTACGATATTCAGATGCTTTCGGCATTTCAGCGCCCGGGCGATGTGGACTGTGGTAGTGCCGGAGTTTAGGAACAGGGTTTGACCGTCGGTAACCATCTGGGCTACCTCTGTTGCCAAAGCCTGCTTCTGTGCAAAGGTTTTATCCTCTGCCCCGGTGGCAAACTGTCTGTCCTGCCGGTGGGAGATCACTGCACCGCCCTGGATTCGGACCAGGTATCCGTCCCGCTCCAGAGCCGTTAGGTCGTTACGGATGGTGACAGGGGTGGCACCAAGATCCGCCGCCAAACGGGAGACGGACACTTTTCCGTCTGTGCGCAGCTGTTCTAAAATTCTGCTTCGCCGAACATCAATCTTCAGTTTGCTCTCTGCCATAGGACCACGTCCCTTCGTATGTTGATTTTATCATAGCAGAACAATCCTGCTGTGTCAAGGAAACGAAAATATTATTTTCGTTTAGGTAAAGAAATTTGCAAATTCAACAGCTAACTGTTATTTATATTGGGTATTTTAACGATTTCCGAATTTTTTCGAAAATAATATTGACTAAAATCAAAAATCATCTAAAATATATATAGAGTTAAGAAGACAATTACGAAAGGTGGTTTTCTATATATGGCCAAAAGAGTTGTAAAAGCTCCGTTCTTTGAGATCGGCCCCAAATCCTACCTCTACGGTGACGATATCCTGAATCTGGCACTGGCTGCGGATCGGGCAAGTGAGAAATATGGTGTTGATATCATTTTCACCTGTCCTGTTGTGGATATCCGCAGAGTTAAAGAGGCAACTAAGAACATCCATGTCTACGCGCCCCATATGGATCCCATTCCGGTGGGCAGAGGCCTGGCAGATACCTTGGCAGAATCCCTTGTGGCAGCTGGCGCCGATGGCGTTATGCTCAACCACGTGGAGAAGCCCCTGAGCTTTGAAGTGCTGGAAGCTACTATTAAACGTGCAGATGAGGTGGGGTTGACTACCATTGTGTGTGCCGATTCTATGGCAGATGCCACCAATATCGCCGGACTGCATCCGGATATTATCGTAGCGGAACCTTCCGAGCTGATCGGCACAGGTGTCAGCGTAGGACCGGAATATGTGGCAGCTGCTACCGACTGTGTGAAAAAGGTAAACCAAAACATTCTGGTACTTACTGCCGCTGGTATCTCCAATGGGCAGGATGTATACAACACCATCATTGCCGGTGCGGACGCAACCGGATCTTCTTCCGGCGTGGTCAAGGCTCCCGACCGGGATGCAATGGTGGACGAGATGATCGGCGCTGTCCGCCGGGCGTGGGATGAACGCCACAATAAAAATGTTTAATCAATAATAATACATATGGAGGAAAAAACAATGGAATTTATCGTCTATCAGAAGGAACTGGAGCTGCAGTCCCGGGGATGGATCCCCACTTTCCACGACATCTCCAAGGAGATCATCGCCATCGTGGAGGAGTCCGGTGTTAAGAACGGCACTGTCTGCATCGCTTCCCACCACACTACCTGCTGTGTGATGATCCAGGAGTGCTCCCACGATTTCGACTCCTTCGATCTGGAGTTCCTGCAGCTCGACCTGCTGGACATCATGCGCAAGATGATCCCCGACTACGTAGAAGAGGGCGACTATCGCCATCCCGGCCCCATCCACGCTCAGTTCGGCCGCTATGTGGATGAGCCCGGCAACTACACCTCTATGAACACCGACGGTCACCTGCGCTCCGCATTCTTCTGCCGCAGTGAGACTATGACCATCAAGGACGGTGTCCTGGACGGCGGCGAGTTTGCTCACGTCTATTTCATCGACTGGGATCATGTCCGCGCCCGTCATCGTCAGGTCAACGTTACCGTTATGGGTACTTCCGAGGAGATCAATGACCGCAAGTGGAAGAATGGTGAAACCATCAACACCCTGCGCAAGTTCACTCCCGAGGAGAAGGCTTACGACCTGCACTACGATAACCAGCTGGCTGACAGAGTGTAAAATATCAGAAGCGGCACAGGCCATTGGCCTGTGCCGCTTTTTGCTTATGGAAATGCCCCCGGAGGTCCGGGGGCATTTGTGATTAAACTTCCAGATCCATCTGGGAGACGACAGCGGCACAGCGCTTGCACAGGCCGTTTTCATCTGCTTCAGTGGAATGCATCCAGCAGCGGGGACACTTGGTGCCGCGGGCTTCGGTGACACCCACAGTCAGCTGGGGCAGGTTGGTGCCGGTGCCGGTGGTAGCGCCCTCGGCGGCATCCTCCCAGTCGCAGGAGGACACGATGAAGATCTCGGAAAGATTCAGTCCCTCGCAGGCTGCCTTCAGTGCGGCATCCTGGGTCTGCAGGCTTACGTGGGCCTCCAGAGCCTTGCCGATACGCTTATCAGCACGGGCCAGCTCCAGAACACCGTTCACATCCTGGCGCAGCTTCATAATCAGGGCCCACTTTTCCATAGCCTCCTGGTTGAGGGTATAAGCGTTAAAGCTCTCGGGCATCTGATTGAGCAGTACGTTGCGCACATCATCGTTGTCACGGTGGGGCATTGCCTGCCAGATCTCGTCGCAGGTGAAGGCCAGAATGGGTGCGAACAGCTTTGCCATTGCAT
>JAZQDH010000076.1:0-6709 GCA_045546655.1 Faecousia sp. | reverse complement strand
CGGTGTCGGCAGTGCCGACAGACTATGCGCACGTAGATGGGCAGTAATCTTTACGCATCCTGATTGCGCCCGGTAACGTTACATTTTCCCCCACTGTTTTGTACGGTGGGGGAATTTTTTCCGCTGGGTACCCTGATAGGTGGGGTTTTTTATATAAGGTTTCATAAGGTGGGAATTTTTCGGGAAGATTTTTTTGGAAAATTGTGTTACAGTGTTACTGCCGACGTATATTTCATAACTTCAGGAAAAGGCCTTTATGGCCTTTTCTTTTTTATATTGTATACAGGCAAAATTCTCTTGTTTTTTGGGTGTTTATATGATAAAATTTAGGTTGAAAAATTATCCCCTTTTTGATCCACAGATCTGTGAAAATAAGGGGCTTGATAAAGAGAAAGGAGCTCCGATTATGTACTCATCTGCCTATGTTTGGGCCAAGGTTTTAAGTCATATGGAAGAGCGCATGGGTGCTGTGACCGTTTCTGCCTGGTTTGACGATGCCGAGGTCGTAGAGCTGACGGAAGACCACTTGATTTTGTACTCTCCCTCCGATTTCCGCCGGGACGTGATCCGCCGCCGCTACACGGAATCCGTTCAGGACGCGCTGAAGGAGATCTTCTCCTCCGATACCAAGCTGATCGTATTCGGCAACGAGGAACTGAAAAGCTACGAGGCCAAAGACAAGACCAACACCTCAATGGATTTCAATCCACAGTTCACCTTTGACAGCTTCGTGGTCGGTCCTTCCAACCGGTTTGCCCACGGCGCCGCCATTGCTGTCACAAACAATCCGGGCCAGGTGTACAACCCTATGTTTATCTACGGCCCTGCCGGTGTTGGTAAGACCCACCTGCTGTATGCCATCGCCAACGGCATCCGCAAGAGCAATCCCAATGCCAACATTGTCTATATCAAGGGTGACCAATTTACCAACGAGCTGATTGCCGCCATCCAGAGCGGTAAAAATATCGAGTTCCGCAACAAATACCGGGAGGCTGACCTGTTCCTGATTGATGACATTCAGTTCATCGCCGGCAAGGAATCCACCCAGGAGGAATTTTTCCATACCTTCAACAAGCTCTACGAGGAGCATAAGCAGATCGTTATGACCTCCGACCGGAAGCCCAGCGATATGCTCACCCTGGAAGACCGTCTGAAGACCCGTTTTGAATGGGGTCTGCTGGCAGATATCCAGCCGCCGGACTATGAGACCCGTATGGCCATCATCAAAAACAAGGCAACCAATCTGGGTCTGGAGCTTAATGACGAGGTGTGCAACTACATCGCCACCAATGTGACCACCAACGTCCGGCAGATCGAAGGCACGGTGAAAAAGATCATGGCCTACCGGGATCTGAACAATATGCCCTTGGATCTTCCAAATATTTCCAGAGCCATCGACGATATGTTCAAGAGCGAAGGCAATGCACTGCCCACGCCCAGTCTGATCATCAGCCAGGTGTGCAAGTTCTATTCCATTGACGAGACTGTCCTGCGGGGTACGCTGAAAAATAAGGGTACTACGGAGGCCCGGCAGATCGCCATCTACTTGATCCGCAAGCTGACCAATTTGAGCCTGCCGGATATTGGCAAGGAATTCGGCAGAGACCACTCTACCATTTTGTACGGCATCCGCAAGGTGGAAGTGGCCCTCAAGGGCGGTAACACAACCCTGCAGAATAACATCCGGGACATTACCGCGAACATCAATTCCTGCCTATAAGCGGTGTGCCACCGCTGTCATATCGTGCTAGGTTGGGAGGTAGTCGTTACTCCTCTTGGGTACCGCTCGGTATTTTTCTTGCATAAAAATAATTATTTAATACTTTATAAGCAAAAACGTTACCGGGCGCTATCAGGATGCGTAACGACGACTGCCCATCCCAGTGCGCATTGTCTATCGGCACTGCCGATACCGAGCGGGTTAGGGTAAAAACGATTACTGGCCAGCCAAGCACGCATTGGCTCCAAGCCCTGCTTGGTTATCCACAGGGGTTGTGGAATGTGGAAAGATAACCTGTTTATAAAATTTTAGCAAAAATTCATTCACAGGCCCTGTTGAAAAGTTCTGTTTTTCAACAATTGGGATGTGTATAAAAAAGCCTTGAGGCTCTAAGGCAAAAAGGAGTTTTCCACATAACTTTCTACTATTACTGTTATTACTACCTTTTATTATTCATTCTTTTATTTATTACTATAATCTTTCAAGAAAGAAGGTTTTACAATGCGTTTTACCTGTGAAAAAAGTATGTTGGTGACCGGCCTCAACATCACAGGCCGTACCGTTGCCCAGAAAAGCTCCTTTGCCGCCATTGAAGGTATCCTCTGCCGGGCCGGAGAAGACCTGAGCCTCACCGGCTACAATATGGAAACCGCAATCACCTACTGCGTAGAAGCAGAGATCACCGACGTGGGCTCCTGTATTCTGCCTGCCAAGCTTTTTGGTGATATTATCCGCCGTCTGCCGGAAGGCCCGGTGACTGTGGTAGTAGACGAAAATTACAAGGTTTCCATCCGGGCAGGTTACGCATCCTTCACCATCTCCGCCGAGTCTGCAGAGGACTACCCGGAGCTGCCCGACGTGGGCGAGGGCCGGAGTATCCGCATCCCCCAGAGTGCTATGAAAGAGCTGATCAGCGGCACGATTTTCGCCGTGTCCGAAAACCAGGGCCGACCCATCCACACAGGCGTGAAATTTGAGGTAGAGGACGAGACTATCTCCGCCATAGCTGTGGACGGCTTCCGTCTGGCCAGAAGAACCTACCATACTCCCGAACCCACCGGCAGAAAGCTATCCTTTGTGGTGCCTGCCCAGGGTCTGAAAGAGGCAGAAAAGATCCTCACAGACTCCGATGAGGAGGTTGCATTCACCCAGGGCAGCAAGCACATCCTGTTCAAGATCGGCAGCGCAACGCTGATCTGCCGTCTGCTGGAAGGCGATTTCCTGGATTGGCGCCGGGTGGTCCCCACCAATTGTCCTGTAAAGCTTACTGCTCACGTCAGTGACCTGGCAAGCTCCATTGAACGTGTGGGTCTGATCGTGTCTGAAAAATACAAGAGTCCTGTGCGCTGCGTCTTCTCTGACCAGGTGCTGCAGCTGCGGACCAACACCACCATTGGCGCCGCTGAAGACCGCTGCGTTATCGCAGGCGACGGCAAGGAGCTGGAGATCGGCTTCAATGTGCGCTACCTGGCAGACGCGCTGCGGGTAGTCCCCAGCGAGGAGGTCGTGCTGGAGCTGACCAACGGTCTGAGCCCCATTGTAATGACCCCCGTGGACGATAAGCACGACTTTGCCTATATGGTCCTGCCGGTGCGTATCAAAAACAGCTAATCCCCTTACGAAAAGGAGAACCTATGAAAGTAGTCGTGAAAAAGAAACAGCCCCAGACCACTCCCCTTGCCATCCACACGGAGTTTATTAAGCTCCAGGACGCTATGAAGTACGCCAACGTGGTGTACTCCGGCGGCGAAGCCAAGCAGCTGATTTTGGAAGAGCAGGTGAAGGTTAACGGGGAAGTCTGCACTATGCGGGGCAAAAAGCTCTACCCAGGAGATACCTTCTCCTTTATGGGCGGACACTACACCATCTGTTCTTATGACGCTGAATAACATCAGGCTGCAGGATTTCCGGAACTACGAGCATCTGGAATTGTGCTTCGACCCGGGTGTGAATCTGATCGTGGGTGACAACGCCCAGGGCAAGACCAACCTGCTGGAGGCCATCGCTTATTTGGGCAGCGGAAAAAGCTTTCGCTCCCAAAAAAGCAACGAACTGGTGCGGCTGAACCGGGATTTCGGGGATATTGAGGGCGAAATCTGCTCCCAGGAGCGGTGTCAAAAGCTGCGCTGGGTGGTATTTTCCGGCAGCCGTCCCCGTCAGCTCTGGCGCAACGGGGTGAAAAAGCGTTCTGCCGGGGATATTTCCGGGGTGCTGCAGACGGTTCTGTTCTGCCCGGAGGATCTGATGATTTTAAAGGGCGGCGCTGCCGGCCGCCGTCGTCTGGCGGACAATGCCCTGTGCCAGCTGCGGCCCAATTATGAGGCGGCCTTGAGCCAGTACAACCACATCATCGAGCAGAAGAACCGGATTCTGAAAGACCGGTACGAAAACCCAGCCCTTTTGGATGTCCTTCCGGAATTCAATATCAGGCTCTGCCAGGTGGGCGCGCTGATCATTTCCTACCGGGCCAGATTTTTTGCGGGTCTGGGCCGGGAGGCAGAAGTGTTTCACAAGCATTTTTCCGGTGATAAAGAGCAGTTCCGGCTGGAGTACAAGACCGTATCCAATATCCAAGATTCCTTCGCCCCGGTGCAGGAACTGGAGGAGAAGCTGAAAGAGCATCTGCAAAGCCACTACCGGGCGGAGCTGGAATCGGCCCAATGTCTGACCGGCCCGCACAAGGATGATTTTGAAATCTACCTGAACGATCTGCCTGTCAAGTCCTTCGGTTCTCAGGGCCAGGTGCGTACAGCCACCATCAGTCTGAAATTGGCTCAGCGGGAGCTGATGGCCAAGGAGGCCGGGGAAATGCCTGTGCTTCTCTTGGACGACGTTCTTTCGGAGCTGGACGCTGCCCGGCAGGATTTTGTGCTGAACCAGATCTCCCGGGGACAGGTGTTCATCACCTGCTGTGAGCCGGGCCGTTTTACCAAGCTGGGAAGGACCATCCAGATCGAAAACGGGTCATTGAAAGAGTAAATACAATCCAATTTTGCATTTATGATATAGGAGGACATTTATGTCTGACGAAACCAAGGTAACTCAAGAATACGGCGCGGAACAGATCCAGGTGCTGGAGGGCCTGGAGGCTGTGCGCATGCGTCCCGGTATGTATATCGGCTCCACCTCCGCCTCCGGTCTGCACCATCTGGTGTACGAGATCGTGGACAACTCCATCGACGAGGCCCTGGCCGGTTACTGTAAGCACATCACCGTCACCATCAACCCCGGCAATTCCATCACCGTTACCGACGATGGCCGTGGTATCCCTGTGGACATCCAGCCCCAGACCGGCAAGCCTGCTCTGGAAGTGGTCTTCACGGTGCTTCACGCCGGTGGCAAATTCGGCGGCGGCGGTTATAAGGTATCCGGTGGTCTCCACGGCGTGGGCGCGTCCGTTGTAAATGCCCTGTCAGAGCATCTGGAGGCACGGGTATACAAGAACGGCAACATCTACCAGATGAAGTTCTCCCGGGGCAACATTTTGCAGAATATGACCATTGTTGGCAAGACCGAAAAGACCGGTACGGAAGTCACCTTCCAGCCGGACCCGGAGATGTTCGACGATGTGGTATACAGCTATGAGACCCTTCACGAGCGTATGCGTGAGGAGGCTTTTTTGAATGCGGGCCTATCCATCACCATCACGGATGCCCGGGGCGACGAACCTATTACCAAGACGATGTGCTACGAGGGCGGTATCCGGGAGTTTGCCACCTGGTCCAACCGGCACAAGACCGCTCTGCACCAGGACGTGATCTATATGTCCGGCTCCAAGGGGGATGCCTCCGCGGAGATCGCTGTGCAGTACAATGACGGCTATAACGAGACTATCCAGTCCTTTGCCAATGACGTGCGCACCCCCGAGGGCGGTATGCACGAGACCGGTTTCAAGACCGCGCTGACCCGTGTGCTGAATGCCTACGGTATGAAAAACGGCATCATCAAGGGTGACGACAAGGTCTCCGGCGAGGACTGCCGTGAGGGCATCACCGCCATTATCTCCGTAAAGCTGACAGATGCCCAGTTTGAGGGCCAGACCAAGGCAAAGCTGGGCAATGCCTATATCCGTACCCTGGTGGATCAGATCGTCAACGACCAGCTGGCTACCTACTTTGAGGAGCATCCCGCCACCGCCAAGGCCATCCTGGAAAAGGCAATGATGGCCAACCGGGCCAGAGAGGCTGCCCGGAAGGCAAGAGAAGCCATCCGCCGCAAGACCGGTCTGGAATCCGGCCAGATGCCCGATAAGCTCCAGGACTGCAACGAGCGGGATCCCAGCCTGTGCGAACTGTACATCGTCGAGGGTGACTCCGCAGCCGGCTCTGCCATCCAGGGCAGAGATTCCCGGTTCCAGGCCATCCTGGCTATGTGGGGTAAGATGCTGAACGTAGAAAAGGCCCGGGCCGACAAAATCTACGGAAACGACAAGCTGTACCCCCTGATCGTTGCCCTGGGTGCCGGTATCGGTGACGAGTTTGATATTGAAAAGCTGCGCTATCACAAAGTAGTCATCATGTCCGATGCGGACGTGGACGGCGCTCATATTCGTACGCTGCTGCTGACCTTCTTCTTCCGCTATATGCGGCCGCTGATCGAAAACGGCTATGTGTACTCCGCTGTTCCCCCTCTTTACAAGCTGAAGCGGGGCAAGACCGAGCGGGTGGCCTACTCCGACGAGCAGAGAGACCTGGTTTCCGCAGAATTGCGGGGCGAGAGCAACGCCAAGGTGGATATCTCCCGGTTCAAGGGCTTGGGTGAAATGGACCCCCATGAGCTGTGGGAGACAACTATGGACCCGGAAAAGCGGACCCTGCGCCGGATCACCCTGGAGGATGCCCGCCGGGCAGACGAGATCTTCACTGTGCTCATGGGTGAGCAGGTTGAGCCCCGTAAGGAATGGATCGAAAAGAATGCAAAATATGCGATCAACATTGATATTTGAAGGGGTGTGTTTTTTTGGCAAAGCATAACCGTGATTATAAACCG
>JAZQDH010000075.1:0-29019 GCA_045546655.1 Faecousia sp. | reverse complement strand
TCGAAGAACATATGCTCAGTACGGCACAGACCGATGCCTTCTGCGCCCAGCTCGCGAGCCTTCTTGGCATCACGAGGGGAGTCGGCATTGGTACGCACGCTCAAACGGCGGTACTGGTCAGCCCAAGCCATAATGCGGCCGAACTCGCCGGCGATCTCAGCATCTTTGGTTGCGATCAGGCCAGCGTAGATGTTACCGGTGGAACCGTCCAGGGACAGCTCGTCACCCTCGTGGAATTCCTTGCCACCCAGAGTAAAGACCTTGTTCTCCTCGTCCATAGCGATCTCAGTGCAGCCGGAAACGCAGCAGGTGCCCATACCGCGGGCAACAACAGCAGCGTGAGAGGTCATGCCTCCGCGAACGGTCAAAATGCCCTGAGCAGCCATCATACCTTCGATATCTTCGGGAGAGGTTTCCAGACGAACCAGAACAACCTTCTCACCACGGGCAGCCCATTCCTTAGCATCTTCAGCGGTGAAGACGATCTTACCGGCAGCAGCGCCGGGAGATGCGGGCAGCGCCTTGCCGATGGGAGCAGCGGCCTTCAGAGCAGCAGCATCGAACTGGGGATGCAGCAGGGTATCCAGGTTACGGGGCTCGATCATAGCGACAGCCTTCTTCTCGTCGATCATACCTTCGTCCACCAGGTCGCAGGCGATCTTCAGAGCAGCGGGAGCGGTACGCTTGCCGTTACGGGTCTGCAGCATATACAGCTTGCCGTTCTCAACGGTGAACTCCATATCCTGCATATCGCGGTAGTGGTCCTCCAGGATTGCGCAGACCTTCTGGAACTGTGCGAATGCCTCGGGGAACTTGTCAGCCATCTCGGAGATGGGCATAGGAGTACGGACACCGGCAACCACGTCTTCGCCCTGCGCATTGGTCAGGAACTCGCCCATCAGACCCTTAGCGCCGGTAGCGGGGTCACGGGTAAATGCAACGCCGGTGCCGCAGTCGTCACCCATATTACCAAAGGCCATAGACTGGACGTTAACGGCAGTACCCCAGGAGTAGGGGATGTCGTTCTCACGGCGGTAGATGTTAGCACGGGGGTTGTCCCAGGAGCGGAACACTGCCTTCACAGCGCCCATCAGCTGCTCAACGGGATCGGAGGGGAAGTCGGTACCCAGCTTGGACTTGTACTCAGCCTTGAACTGGCCAGCCAGCTCCTTCAGGTCCTCAGCGGTCAGCTCAACGTCCTGAACCACGCCCTTGCGCTCCTTCATTTCGTCGATCAGGGCCTCGAAGTACTTCTTGCCCACTTCCATAACCACGTCGGAGTACATCTGGATGAAACGGCGGTAGCAGTCCCATGCCCAGCGGGGGTTGCCGGACTTGGTAGCCAGAACGTTGACCACGTCCTCGTTCAGACCCAGATTCAAAATGGTATCCATCATGCCGGGCATAGAAGCACGGGCGCCGGAACGGACGGAGACCAGCAGAGGATTCTCCTTGTCGCCGAACTTCTTGCCGGTAATTGCTTCCAGCTTTTCAACATATTCCATGATCTCCGCCTGGATCTCGGCATTGATCATACGGCCATCCTCGTAATACTTGGTGCAGGCTTCGGTAGAAATGGTAAAGCCCTGGGGAACAGGCAGGCCGATGTTGGTCATCTCTGCCAGGTTTGCGCCCTTGCCGCCCAGCAGCTCGCGCATTTTGCCGTTACCTTCGGTGAACAGGTAAACATACTTATGAGACATTGAAATACCCCTTTCAATTCATTCTTGACGGTGTCTTTTCCGCCTTTTTTTACTGTTTTTTGCAGATATACATTTAATGCCCATACAGTATAGCACAGGCAGAAAAAAATGTAAACCTTTTTACGTACTTTTTTGCAAACTCTTTTGCAAATTTTTCCTGTTTTCGTGTGTTTTGCAGGGTTACTCGGCAAAATAAAAACAGGTATTCCGGTGGAAACGCTCTGAAATACCTGTTGTTTTTCAATATTCCCGGACCACTGCCTTCACCAGGCCCACTAACTCCGCATCCCGTCCGTCAATGGGGCTGTACGCATCGTTTTCCGGCAGAAGCCAAATCTGGCCGCTTCTGCGGTGCAGACGCTTGACAGTAGCCTCGTCTCCGATCCGGGCCACAACGATCTGGCCGTCATCAGCGGTGTCCTGAGGGCGCACTACCACCATATCCCCATCCAGAATGCCGGCGCCGATCATACTGTCACCCTTGACCCGCAGCGCAAAACAGCTGGGATCGCCGTCCCAACTGATGGTCCCTTCCTGGTTCTCCAGCGCCAAAATGGGTATGCCGGCCGTCACCACACCCACTACCGGGATCTGGCCGGGGCGCTGGGCAGTCACAATGGCACGCTTGCGGCCCTTGGCACCGGGAGATTGGAGAAGACCCTTTTCCTGCAACTGCTGCAAATGGTAGCTGACGGAGGCAGTGCTGCGCAGACCCACGGCCGCGCCAATCTCACGCACAGAGGGAGCAAACCCATTCTCCTGGACAAATTGATTGACAAACGCAAGGATAAGCTGGGACTTGTTACTGGTTCTGGGCATAAAATCTCCTCCATCTGACCTTTATAAGAAGATAATAGCACATTTGAACGAAAAAAGAAAGGTAAAAATGGCCCGCTGGGCATATTTTTTTCGATTATTTCTCCATACCGAGCATAGACTTTACCAAAAAAGGAGGCGAACAGATCTATGGAAACCATTGATCCCCGCAAGGCTGCCGCCGTATGGCAGCGTGTCCACGCCGCCCCCCCGGGACGTCCGGAACCCCACCAGCTGCTGGCCTGGATCCAGGATTACCTGTGGGAGCTGGAACTTTACCGGCTTTTGGGCCGCCAGAATCCCGGCAGAAAAGAGCGGCTGAACCAACTCACATCGGCAGTCCGGGAGCAGATGCAGTGTCTGAAAGGGATGTACCGGATGATCACCGATCAGATTCCCCAGATCCCCCGGACACAGGCCCAGTCCGGCCCCCATATATCCGCTGTGCGCAAATGCTGCGCTGTGCAGTTGCAGCATCTGACCCAGTACGAATCCTGTCTGAAAGACCCGGAATACGGCCATATTTTCTCCGTGCTGCTCCGGCGGGAACGGGAGCGGTGCGCATCCGGCCTGACCCTGCTGGCAGACCTGCCGGAATAAGCAAAACCCGGACCATTCGGTCCGGGTAGTTTTTATGCCACGGGGGTTTTGCGGCGTTTTTTTAGCTTGTACAGCTCCTCCGCCGCCAGACGGGTCTTTGCCACCACGTCCCCGGTGTTCTGGGGGAAGCAGTAATACAGGGCGTCTTTGTTGCCGATGCAGATCATATCCCCGATCTCGTACCAGTAGTAGTCGGAATACAGTCCATAGCAGGCCAGAGGCGGCTGGGAATACCGGAGCTTTCCGTCACATCCCGTGAGCCGGAAGCCATCGGCATCGTGGATCAGCTCGCCCTCGCCCACCATATAAATGGCCTTATAGTCCACCATCAAACCGATCTTCACCGGCACCTGCAGGCGGTACGTACCCTCCTCCAGTTCCCGGCGGACCTGCTTACGCTGCCAGGCATACCAGTCGGGGATGTGGGTAAAGGCATTGTCTCCATCGGTGGCCTGCAGGTATCCCTTTTCCGTCAACTCATACACCTTGCCGCAGCTGTGGCAGGTCAGATGGATGCCCTTGCCCTGGGTCTTGCCCTCTACGCCGCAATGGGGACAGCGGTAGAGGATCCGGTTCAATCCGTCCGCCCGGAAGGGCTCTGCAATGGCGATATCGTTTTCCTGCTGCCAACGGAAATTGTCAAAGCCAAAGGCTTCATCCAGCGCCGCATCCAGCTCCGCCACCGATTTGGATCTCAATTCCTCGGCGGTAAATAGGCAGGTAACGTCCGCGCTGACCTTGACCTTGCGTTTTTGCAGGCAGTTGTACAGCGGATCCCGGGCAAAAGCGCCCTGGGTGATTACCGTGACCACGGGAACGCCCAGCTTTTTCAGCAGCACACCCATTTTTCTGGGCAGAGGCGTTGCCGTTCCGTCAAAGGAATAGCTGGCCTCCGGGTACATCAGCACGCTGGTCTTCTTATCCTTGAGCATATACTCCATATCCCGGATCAATGACACATCGCTGACAAATTTCTGGGTGGGGATGCAGCCCAGCAGGGGCATCAAGATCCGCATCCAGAAGCCCACAAAGCCGTCGGAAGTGCAGACGATGCCATAGCGTTTTGGGAAAAAGATCCGGGAGGCGATCTTCAGATCGATAAAGCTGGAGTGGTTCATCAGGATCAGACAGGGCTCTTTCCTGCCGATTCGCTCCATACCGTGGGTGCGATAGGTAAATTTGGTGGGCAGCAGATCGAAAATCGCCAAAATCCGGACAACGATCTGCAGCAAAAACAAAGGTTTGAGGGGTTTTCTTCGCTTGGGTCGGGGCAGGGCCATCACCTGCTCGTAGGAGCAGCGCTTAGTTGGAATTTTCATACCTAAACTCCTCTTTTGTTTAATTGCCTGTTTATTGTACTCTATCCAACCCAATAGTGCAAGAAAAAGAAATGTTTTCCTGTCGAACCAAAGGAAAAACCCCGGAAACACCGGGGTTTTTGATTTTTACTTAGTGCCGAAGATCCGGTCGCCGGCATCGCCCAGGCCGGGCACGATGTACGCGTGCTCGTTGAGCCGCTCGTCGATGGCTGCCAGGTAAATGTCCACATCGGGATGGGCCTGCTGAACAGCCGCAACACCCTCGGGACAGCCGATGATATTCATCATCGTGATCTGCTTGCAGCCGTGCTTTTTCAAAAAGTCAATGGCTGCGATGGCACTGCCGCCGGTGGCCAGCATAGGATCCACCACAAATACCTGGCGGCTGCCAATATCCTCGGGCAGCTTGCAGTAGTACTCCACGGGCATATGGGTCTCCGGGTCACGGTACAAGCCGATATGACCCACCTTTGCGGAGGGGATCATATCCACCATAGAGTCCACCATACCCAGGCCCGCACGCAGGATGGGAATGATTGCCAGCTTCTTGCCCGCAAGCATCTTGCACTTTGCCACCGCCACAGGGGTCTTCACGTCCACCTCCTCCAGAGGAAGATTTCTGGTGGCTTCATAGCACATCAGACCCGCAATCTCGCTGACCAGTTCACGGAATTCCTTTACGCCGGTTTCTTCGTTACGCAGGATCGCCAGTTTATGCTGGATAAGGGGATGGTTCAGTTCTACTACTTTGCCCATTTCTATTTCTCCTTTTTATCTGTTTTCCCGGGCCAAACGTTCCCGTTCCGCCTGGGAGAGCCTTAAATAATTGGGGGTCAGTTCCCCCGCTGTGCCAGGGATGCCGGCGCGGATCATCTCTTCCGCCACCAGCGCCACGCCGGCGGCCCGCTGGTGAAGCCTGTGCTCCGGGGGCAGCACCAGAGAGGAAACTTCCTCTTTCAATGCATTATAACACAAAACTGCCCCATCTCCAACAAGGAAAACAGGTTTTTCCAAATTTTTTATGTCTTTTTTTAGGTCTTCCAGGGAAATGGCCCTGTCTTCACACAGGCGGCTGAGCTTGCCTGCCTCTGCCCGGAAGGTGGCCGTATACACCTGGCTGCGGCGGGCATCCATCGCGCACACCACATATCCGTCCCAGATCCCCAGGCTTGCGGCCATTGCCTCTAGGGTGGACACGCCGTAGCAAGGCAGCTGACCGCCCCAGGCAAATCCCTTTGCCGCCGCCACACCGATGCGCACACCGGTAAAGCTGCCAGGGCCTGCAGCCACCGCCACCGCCTGGATATCCCTCGGCTCTTTGCCGCAGGTCTTCAGCAGATCCTGGGCCATAACCATCAGGGTCTGGCTGTGGGTCAGACCTGTATTCTGGTAGCTCTCCCCCAAAAGCCGGCCATCGTCCATAAGGGCCACGGATGCCGCCTTGGCGGAGGTCTCAAAGGCTAAGATCAGCAAGGTCTTGTCCTCCTTCGATGGTGATCGACCGGGTATCCTCCCCGGTCTTGCGGATATGGATGCGCACCGCGCCCTCCATAGCCTCCTGTACATTTTCGCTCCACTCCACGGCGCACACGCCGTTCTGATCCAGATAGTCCTCCCAGCCGATGTCCCACAGGTCATCGGCGCAGCTGAGCCGGTACATATCAAAATGGAACAGCGGCAGCCGTCCGGAGCGGTACTCGTTGACGATGGTATAGGTGGGACTGGTCACCTGCTCCGCACAACCCAGACCCCGGGCAAGTCCCCGGGTGAAGGCAGTCTTGCCTGCGCCCAGATCCCCCGTATAAGCCAGGATCGTACCCGGCTGCACCAGCGCGCCCAGGGCCGCGCCTATTTTTTCTGTTTCCTCCGGGGAATTGGTGATAAATTCCATAGTTTTTCCTCTGTTGTTACTGAGCGTTTTTCAGCTTTTCTGCCTGGCCGGCGGTGGCCAGAGCATCGATCACTTCATCCAAAGCGCCGTCCATGATCTGATCGATCTTGTACAGGGTCAGTCCGATCCGGTGGTCCGTCACACGGCCCTGGGGGAAATTGTAGGTACGGATGCGCTCGTTGCGCATACCGGTTCCCACCTGGCTGCGGCGCATACCGGTGACCTGGGAATCCAGTTTCTCCTGCTCGATCTCATAGAGCTTACTGGCCAGCATACGCATACACTTTTCCCGGTTCTGCTGCTGGCTGCGCTCCTCCTGGCAGGCCACCACAAGGCCGCTGGGCTTGTGGATCAGCCGCACTGCGGAGCTTGTTTTGTTCACGTGCTGTCCGCCGGCACCGGAGGCCCGGTAGACCTGCATTTCAATGTCCTCCGGGCGGATCTGCACGTCCACCTCTTCCATCTCCGGCAGCACCGCCACCGTGGCCGTGGAGGTGTGGACCCGGCCGCCGGACTCCGTCTCCGGAACACGCTGGACCCGGTGGACACCGGATTCGTATTTCAGTCTAGAATAAGCCCCCCGTCCGTTGATGACGAAGTCCGCCTCCTTGACGCCCCCCAGTTCCGTTTCGTTGTAGTTCATCAGCTCCACGGACCAGCCCTTCTGGGCCGCGTACATAGAGTACATCCGAAACAAGCTGTGGGCAAACAGAGCGCTTTCCTCGCCGCCCACACCGCCCCGGATCTCCACAATGACGCTCTTGTCGTCATTGGGGTCTTTCGGGAGCAGCAGCAGCTGAAGCTGCCGGTACAGATCTTCCTTGGCCTGCTTGGCTTCCTGGTAGGTCTGCTGGCAAAGCTCCTTCATCTCTGGGTCGCTCATCAATTCCTGGGCATCGTCCATATCCTGCTGTGCCTGGCAGTAGGCCTGATAAGCTTCTATGATCGGCTCCAGGTCATTACGTTCCCGCAGGATCGCCGCCGCCTTTTTGGGGTCGGCATAAAAATCAGGCTGCTCCGAACGGGCGCATATTTCTTCATAGCGGTTGGCAACCGCCGCTAATTTTTCAAGCATGGTTTCGCTCCTAAATAGTGGTTGTTCCTATTATATCGGTTCTTTACGCCAAAGTAAAGAGATTCAGCACACAGCTTGCCTGATCTGTAAGGATTTGTGTTTCCTGCAGCCGCTGAGCGCCCTCTTTGCTGATGCGGTACACGTGAGGGGTCATATTCAAGAGGTTCTGGATCTGCGCCCCCTCCACCGTAAAGGAAAAGCGGATGGACTGGCTCTCCACCAGCCGGAAGCCTTGCAGGCTGGGGGTGGTGTTCTTCTCCTTTCGGCGCAGCTCCGGGTAGATGATATTTTTCAGACCCAGAAGGTGATCCTGAGCCGCCAGGACCTGGATATAGGCACCGCCGGGGCGCAGAACCCGGGCAAATTCTCCCTCCACTGTCAGGGCAAACAGACTGGTGATCAGTCCGGCACTGTGGTCTTCCACAGGCAGATGGGCAGCGGATGCACACAGCCAACGGTGCTCCTTATACCGGCCGGCGGCATAGCGCACCGCTTCTTTGGAGATATCCAGACCTGTCAGCTGGGCACCCAGTGCCGCTGCCAGCCGGGCGCTGTAATATCCCTCGCCGCAGCCCACATCCAAAATCGGGCCTGTGCATTGATGCTCCTTTGCCAGATCACACAGCGCATCGGCAATGGGTTCGTAAAAACCCCCGTCCAGAAAGGCCCGGCGGCCCGCCACCTGCTGGGCGGTATCCCCCGGATTTAAGGAGCGTTTTTGCTGCACCGGCAGCAAATTCACGTGTCCCTGCCGGGCAATATCAAAGCTGTGGCCTGCGTCACAGCGGTATGCTTTTTCCTCCCTCGCCAGGCGCTGGCGGCAAATGGGGCACAGTAATTCCATAGCGATCCCTCCGTCTTTTATCATACCCTATTTTTCCCATTCCGTCAAACACAGCTCCGCGGAGAAAATTTTTAATGGAATTTAATACTTTTTTAAAAATTATTCACTTATATTTTTCATAAATACAGATTATGATATAGGTACTAAGTTACTTATCGTGTTTTTCATTTTCCTTTCCTCTTTTCTTGTTGTAAAAGCCGTAGGGTCAACCCTACGGCTTTTGCATATTCCGGCAGCTTCTGGCCTTATTGCTTTTTTGCAAAATTTTATGGCCAGAGGCTTTTGTTTTTCCCGGCGCTGTGTTACACTATACAAAACAACATAAAGAAGGTATGCTTATGAGCCGATGTGTTATTTTCTGCGCTGCCCGATGCCGGGGACTCCTGGAACCGGTGGGAGACGATGACTATATCCTGGCCGCCGACGGTGGTCTGCTGCACACCCAGAACCTGGGCCTCACCCCCAACGGTGTTCTGGGTGACTTCGATTCCCTGGGTTACATTCCAAATGGCGCTTGCGTGTTCCCGGTGGAAAAAGACGATACCGACGCAATGCTGGCAGTACGCAAGGGTCTGGAGCTGGGTTACCGGGAATTTTTGCTCTACGGCAGTGTGGACGGTCCCCGGCTGGACCACACCGTGGCCAATTTCCAGACTCTGCAGTTTCTGGCAGACCAGGATGCCGCAGGCTATCTGATCGGAGACGACCACATCATCACCGTTGTAAAAGACGGCACGCTGGAATTTGACCCGTCTGCCACGGGAATCATCTCCGTATTCTGTATGGGCGCCCCTGCCGCCGGTGTTTCCATCCGGGGGCTGCAGTATCCTCTGGAAAATGGGACCCTCACCCCCGGTTTTCCCCTGGGCGCCAGTAACCATTTTGTGGGGACTGCCGCCAGCATTTCCGTGGAGCGGGGAAGTCTTCTGGTGATCTACGACCGGTGCAACGGTCTTGCCCGCCGGAGGAGGGACTGATATGCTCACCTACGAACTGAAAAAAGCGCCGGCAATGCCCCTTTACGAGGCCCTGTACCGGTGCATCCGGGACGATATCCTCTCGGGAAAGCTTGCCCCAAACGAAAAGCTCCCCTCCAAACGGGCCCTGTGCGCCAATTTGAAGGTGAGCAAGATCACGGTTGAGGGAGCATACAATCAGCTCCTGGACCAGGGCTACATCCGCTCCCGGGAAAAGGTGGGTTATTTTGTAGAGCCGGTCCAACGGGTCGAACCCAAGGCCGCTCCCATAAGCGCCCCAGCGGAAAAACCGGCGGATCGGATCGATCTGACCGCCAACGGCCCGGCCCATTTCCCCTTTTCCGTATGGAGCCGTCTGCAGCGGGAAGTTATGCTGGATCTGGGGGAAAAGCTTCTGCTGCCCCTGCACAACCAGGGCCTTTTGGAGCTGCGCCAGGCCATCGCCGCCCACCTGGGCCAGTTCCGGGGTATGCAGGTAGACCCCCGGAATGTTCTCATCGGCGCAGGCACAGACTTTCTTTACAACCTGCTGATCCAGCTTCTGGGACAGGACAAGCTCTACGGGGTGGAAGAGCCGGGTTACGACAAGATCCGCCGCATCTACGCTGCCGGCGGCGCTGCCTGCACCGGCATCCGGCTGGATGTTTACGGTGTGAATCCGGAGCAGCTGGGGCAGGTCCAGGTGCTGCACATCTCCCCTTCCCACCACTTTCCCACCGGAATCGTAACGCCCCTGCACCGTCGTCAGGCGCTGCTGAATTGGGCAAAGGAGCAGCCGGACCGTTACATCATTGAGGACGACTACGACAGCGAGTTTCGTTTCGCCGCCCATCCTCTGCCCACTATGCAATCCCTGGATACTTCCGGCCGCGTGATCTATCTGAACACCTTCACAAAGACCCTTGCCCCGTCCATCCGTATCAGCTATATGGTGCTGCCCCAGTCCCTGATGGAGCAGTTTCACCAAAGATTGGGGTTCTACAACTGCACCGTGTCCAGCTTTGAGCAATTTACCCTGGCCCGGTTTCTGGACCGGGGATATTTTGAAAAACACATCAACCGGATGCGCAAATTCTACAAATCCCGCCGCGACCGGCTGGTGGCTGCCATTGAGGGCTGTTCCCTGGCAGAGCGCCTGGACATTCTGGAGGAAAACGCGGGTCTGCATTTCATTGTCCGGATCGACAGCCGGATTTCTATGGATTCCGTTCTGGACGCCTGCCGGAAGGCGGGTATCCGGGTGCGTCCTCTGAGCAGCTACTACCACGGCCAGGTGCCCTCTTACGCCAGGAACAGCCTGGTGGTGAATTATTCCGGTCTGACGGATAACCAAACAGAGCGTCTGGAACATTTCCTGCAAAGCCTCTGACCACGTACAAACCCCCGTGTGCTTTGAAACACACGGGGGTTTAGAAGTCTTTCCTTACTTCTCTTCCTCGGGGACAAAGTCCAGGGTAATGCTCTTGACGTCGGTACGCAGCTGGATATACTTGACACCGGCTGCGTCCAGCATCCGCTTGGATGCCAGGGTGGTGGGGGTGGTCGCGTATTTATCGGACAGGTAGTACACCTCCCGGACACCGCTCTGGATAATGGCCTTGGCGCACTCATTGCAGGGAAACAGGGCCACGTACAGCTTGCTGCCCCGCAGATCACGGCCGTTGGCATTGAGGATGGCGTTCAGCTCCGCGTGGACCACGTAGGGATACTTGGTCTCTTCGCCGGTACGGTCCCAGGGGAATTCGTCGTCGCTGCAGCCCTTGGGCATACCATTGTAGCCGGTGGAGATGATGATGTTGTCCTGAGAGACGATACAGGCACCCACCTGGGTGCTGGGATCCTTGCTGCGGCGGGCCGCAAGCATGGCAACGCCCATAAAGTACTCATCCCAATTGATGTAATCCTGTCTTTTCATTGTGTTGACCTCCTTGGAAAATAGGGGGGGATTCGCTTTTTTCTATCATAGCAAAAAACAGCAGCAAGGGCAAGCCTTTTGCTGCTGTTTTCCTCATTTTTCGGGTTCAATCGAAGAAATCCTTGATGGTATCGAAGAATTTCTTCCGCTTGGGACTGGACCTACCGTCCAGGCTGTCGTCCAGCTGCCGAAGAAGCTCCTTCTGCTCCTTGGTCAGACGGGTGGGTGTCTCCACCACCACCACAAAGCGGTGGTCGCCCCGGCGCTTGGGATTGTTCACGCTGGGAATGCCCCTGCCGGGCAGCACAAACATCTTTCCGGTCTGCGTACCCTCCGGCAGGTCAAAGGACACCTTGCCATCCAGGGTGGGCACATCGATCTTGGCGCCCAGAGCCGCCTGGGTAAAGGTAATGGGCACTTCGCAGAATACATCCATACCCTCCCGGGAGAAAATGGGATGGCGCTTGATATGCACTTCCACCAGCAGATCGCCGCTGGGGCCGCCATTGTAGCCCACGCAGCCCTCGCCCCGGATCCGGACGCTCTGACCGTGGTCCACACCGGCAGGTACTTTTACCTTAATGCGCTGGGTGCGGCGGACCTTTCCCTTGCCCTTACAGGTGTTGCAGGGGGTCTTGATGATCTTACCCCGGCCGGAACACTGGGGACACACGGCGCTGGACTGCATAGTCATACCCATAAAGCTCTGGGTGGTGCGCACCTGGCCTGTGCCGCCGCAGTGGGAGCAGGTCTCCACTTTTCCGTCGGCGCTGCCGCTGCCGCTGCAGACAGAGCAGTTTTCGATCCGCTGGGCGGATACTTCCTTCTCACAGCCGAACGCCGCCTCTTCAAAGGTCAGCTCCAGCCGGGCGCCCACATTCTCACCCCGGCGGGGTGCGTTCTGTGTGTTTCTGCGGCTGCTGCCGCCGCCGAAAAATTCGCCGAAAATATCACCGAAATCGCCGAATCCTCCGAACCCACCGAAGCCGCCCCCACCGAAACCGCTGCCGCCGCCGTAATTGGGATCCACACCGGCAAAGCCGAACTGGTCATAGCGGGAGCGCTTTTCATCATCGGAGAGCACCTCGTAAGCCTCGCCCAGCTCCTTGAACTTCTCCTCGGCCTCTTTGTCGCCGGGATTGCGGTCCGGGTGGTACTTCATCGCGTTCTTGCGGTAGGCTTTTTTTATCTCCTCGGCGCTGGCACCTTTTTCAACACCCAGCACCTCATAATAATCACGTTTATTTTCTGCCATGTACTTACCTCATCTGTGGTAAAGGGCGGTGTTTGGCTGTGTATTCCGAAACATCGATCCGGACGATAGCCACCACACCCGCCAGTTTGTCATCAAAGGAAAAATCCTCTCCCGTCTGGGTCTTCATCAGGATGGACAGAGCTTTCTTCTTCTCCTGCACATCCTCCACGATCCGGGCCTGTCCCCGGCCCATCACAGAAGAATAGGAAAGGCCGTATTTGCAGGCCACCGTGCCCTCAAAGGGTATCAGATCACATTCCATCTCAAAAAACACATTAGGGTTGACCCGAAGCATATCCAGCTTCTTTCCCCGCAGGGCGCTGTGCAGATACACCACCAGCCTGCCGTCTTCCACTGTGTAGCCGTAGTTCATAGGCACAACATAGGGTTCATTGTCCACAGCCAGACCCAGATGCAGCACCTTGGCTGTGTCCAGGATCTTTATGATCTGATCCGGATCTGTGATCTGTCGTTCTCTTCTGGTCATTCCCTGCATAGATACCCACCTCATTGAAAATTGGGTTAACGTTTCAAAAGGGGCGGCGGATGCCGCCCCTTTTATGGGGTGAAATCAGTCTACGGTCTCGTAGTCAGCGTCTACCACATCGTCGCCGCCGCAGCCGCCGCAGTTGGGGTCGCAGCCCTGGCCGTCCTGGGGCGCTGCATTCTGGTACAGCTTCTCAGACACAGCGTAGAATGCCTTCTGCACTTCCTCGGTGGCAGCCTTGATGGCCTCGATGTCGGTACCCTTGTTCACTTCCTTCAGCTTATCCACAGCACTCTGGATGGATGCCTTCTCGTCAGCGGAGATCTTGTCGCCCAGCTCGCCCAGGGTCTTCTCGGTCTGGTAGATCAGATGCTCGGCGTTGTTGTGGGTGTCCACCTCTTCCTTGCGTGCCTTATCCTCGGCAGCATACTGCTCAGCCTCACGGACAGCCTTGTCGATGTCCTCCTGGCTCAGGTTGGTGGAGGCGGTGATGGAGATCTGCTGCTCCTTGCCGGTGCCCAGGTCCTTCGCGGAGACCTTAACGATGCCGTTGGCATCGATGTCGAAGGTAACTTCGATCTGGGGTACGCCCCGGGGAGCGGGTGCGATGCCGGTCAGCTGGAAGCGGCCCAGGGTCTTATTGTAGGCAGCCATCTCACGCTCGCCCTGGAGCACATGGACCTCAACGGAGGTCTGGCCGTCAGCGGCGGTGGAGAAGATCTGGCTCTTACGGGTGGGGATGGTGGTATTGCGGTCGATCAGACGGGTGAACACGCCGCCCATGGTCTCAATACCCAGGGACAGGGGGGTAACGTCCAGCAGAACCACGTCCTTAACGTCGCCGGTGAGAACACCGCCCTGGATGGCAGCACCCAGTGCCACGCACTCGTCGGGGTTGATGCCCTTGAAGCCTTCAGCGCCGGTAATGCCCTTAACCGCTTCCTGGACAGCGGGGATACGGGTAGAGCCGCCAACCAGCAGGACCTTATTCAGGTCGCTGGCCTTCAGGCCTGCGTCGGACATAGCCTGGCGGACAGGCTTCATAGTACGCTCCACCAGATCGGCGGTCATCTCATTGAACTTGGCGCGGGTCAGAGACACGTCCAGGTGCTTGGGGCCGGTGGCGTCAGCGGTGATATAGGGCAGGTTGATGGAGGTGGTGGTCATACCGGACAGCTCGATCTTTGCCTTCTCGGCAGCCTCTCTCAGACGCTGCATAGCCACCTTGTCGTTGGCCAGGTCGATGCCCTCTGCCTTCTTGAACTCATCCACCAGGTACTTCATAATGCGCTCGTCGAAGTCGTCGCCGCCCAGACGGGTGTCGCCGGCGGTTGCCAGAACTTCCACGATGCCGTCGCCGATCTCCAGAATGGAAACGTCGAAAGTACCGCCGCCCAGGTCGTAGACCATGATCTTCTGCTCGGTCTCCTTGTCCAGGCCGTAAGCCAGCGCGGCTGCGGTGGGCTCGTTGATGATGCGCTTGACCTCCAGGCCGGCGATCTTGCCTGCGTCCTTGGTGGCCTGGCGCTGTGCGTCGGAGAAGTAGGCGGGGACGGTGATGACAGCCTCGGTGACGGTCTGGCCCAGATACGCCTCAGCGTCAGCCTTCAGCTTCTGCAGCACCATTGCGCTGATCTCCTGGGGGGTGTAACCCTTGCCGTCGATGGTCACGTGGTAATCCTCACCCATATGGCGCTTGATGGAAGCCACAGTGCGGTCGGCATTTGTAACAGCCTGGCGCTTTGCCACCTGGCCTACCATACGCTCGCCGGTCTTGGAAAATGCCACAACAGAGGGGGTGGTTCTGCCGCCCTCAGCGTTGGCGATCACAACAGGTTCGCCGCCTTCCAGAACGGCAACACAAGAGTTGGTCGTACCCAAGTCAATACCAATAATCTTACCCATAATAAATTTCCTCCTATATAGATAACGCTAAATTTTTTACAGTTTCGGGGCCTCACAAAGGTGGGGCACGGTTTTAATTTGCCACCTGGACCATAGCGAAGCGGACGATCTTCTCACCCAGCTTGAAGCCCTTTTGGAACACCTGGCTGATCACGTTCTCGCCCAGATTCTCGTCCTCGGTGTGCATCACGGCGTTGTGGATATTGGGATCGAACGGATCGCCCACATTGCCGAAAATTTCTACACCCAATCCGGTGAAGATGCCCACCAGCTGGGTCATGGTCATTTCCACGCCCTTTTTGTAGGCCTCGTCCTGGGTAGGCTGGTTCAGCGCCCGCTCCAGATTGTCATACACCGGCAGCAGCTTTTCCACAGCGTCGGCCTTGCCGTTGCCGTAGGACTGCTCTTTTTCCTTGATGGTACGCTTGCGGAAATTGTCATAATCCGCTGCCAGACGCAAAAACGCGTCGTGCTCTGCGTTATACTTTTCTTCCCAGGGATTTCCCTCCGGGGCAGCTTCCTGCACCGTTTCCTCAGGGGTCTGCTCAGCGGTTTCCACCGTTTCCTCCTGGATCATCTCCTCCTGGGGGGTCTGCTTTTCATTTTTCTTCTTTGCCACGTTTATGCCTCCTTGGCACTATCTTCCTCGGTTTTGCCCGGCAACTGGGGCATCTCCGGTTTTGCGAACATTTTGGAAAGGCTCTCCGCAAAATAGGAAAGTCTCGCGGTGACCTTTGCGTAGTCCATTCTGGTGGGGCCTACCACACCGATCATACCCTGCATTCCGTCACCGATGTCGAACTTGGTCATGACCACAGAGGTGTCTTTCAGCTCCTGGGCCACATTTTCCGGGCCGACCAGCACCTTTGTGCCGTTGGCGTTCTGCATTACGGCGGGCAGGTTGCTCAGGGCCTCCTCATCCAGAGAGGACATCAGCCGCTGGGCCTTATCCACATCCCGGTATTCCGGCTGACCCAGAAGACGCATCTGTCCGGCCACGGCCATATTGGTGCCGCCCTGCCGGCGCAAGGTCTCGGAGGTGAACTCCATAATCACAGGCACCAGGCTTGCGCCTACGCCTGCCGAGCGCATCACCCGGTCCAAAAGCTCCGGGGTGAATTCGTCGGGGGACAAGCCGGTCATCGTAGCGTTGAGCACCGCGCTCAAAAGCTTCAGATCGCCCTCGCCCACATCCACCGGCAGCTTGATCAGCTTGTTGACCACTTCCTCGCTGCTGAGCATCAGCACCGCGATGATGCTGCCCTGGCCTGCCAGGATCAGCTCAAAACGGCTCACGGTAACGCTCGCCTGACGGGACGCAACAGAGATCGCCGGAAGGTCGGTGGCCTGGGACACCAGCTTCGCCACCTTTTCCATCATTCTGTCCACCCGCTGCATCTTTTCCTCGATGGCGATGTTGATGGATTTGGTCTCGTCCATACTGAGCCGGTACTCGGCCATCAGCTCATCCACATACAGACGGTAGCCGGCGGCAGAGGGAACACGGCCAGCGCTGGTGTGGGGCTGCTCCAGATAACCCATAGTGGTCAGATCTGCCATCTCATTACGGATGGTAGCGGAGGAGTAGTTCATATCCGGCAACTGGGTAATGGCCTTGGAGCCAACAGGCTCTGCGGTACGGATGTACAGGTCCACAACACTGCGCAGCACCTTCTTTTTCCGGTCGGTCAGTTCCATTTTTCTCCTCCTCCTGGCGTGCTTAGCACTCCTTTTCCCTGAGTGCTAAGCACACTATACCATAGAGTGCTAAAAGTGTCAAGGGAATCCTTTTGAATTATTTTTAAACATTTTACACGTTCTATGCACAGCAAAAAGCTCCCCACTATTCGGAGAGCTTTTGCGTGTTCATCGGCAGCTGCCGTCGGCAGCCGGGGTCAGGCGGATGGTGACCACCGTGGCATCATCCTGGCCCTGGATCAGAGAGCAGGTGAGAATACTCCTGGCCAGCTCTCCGGGAGAACGATCCGCGTGGCCTACACAGCATTGCATAGCCGCCTCCTCCGGCACACCGTCGCTGACCAGCACCAGGGTCTGGCCCCGTCGTATGGACACAGCATGTACCTGTTCTTTGTAAAGCTCCACGGAAAGTCCCGGGGGCGGCCCGGCTGTGCCGATCTTCTCCACACCGGCAGGCCCGGCCAGATATGAGGGCGCGGCGCCCCATTTATATAAGGTAACTTTTCCGCTGTACAGCTCCAGTTCTGCCAGATCCACCGTGGCCGCACCGGCCCGGTCCCGCAGGGCGCAGAGGCTGTTGATGCTGCGCAGGGCATACTCCGCGGGAAACCCTGCCGTTAGGAGCTTTTGCAGCATATCCGCCGCAATGCGCCCCTCCTGGACAGCGCCCAGTCCTGTACCCATTCCGTCGCACAGCACCACATAATATTTACAGGCCGTTCCCGAAAACTGGGTGACCCGGTCTCCGTTATCCGGACGGGGACGGTTGCCGTAGACCTGCACCAGGGGTTCATAGAAGGGCCGAGCCGGCTGGACCCGGCTGGCCAGCCGGTCAGACAGGTCCTGGAGAAAATCCGCCAGGAACTGATACTGCTGGGTCAACGCCGCCCGGTATTCCTGCTGCCGCTCCCGGTCCGCCCGGATGGAGCGCAGCTGTTCTTGGGATCTGTGGAGCTCCGCCAGAAGCCTGCCGCTTTTGCGGCACTGGATGGGAAGCTCCTCCACGTGCAGCAGCGGCTTGTGGAGCAAGACCCCGGGCAGCTGTCCGATGCGCCGGGTATCCTTACAGTTTTTCCGGGCGGCGCAGCTGTTGCAGGCCCGTTCCGCCGCCCGGACGATCAGACTGTCCTCGTCCACCGGCACCTGAGGAACTTGGCTGATCAGCAGCTGGGTCTGGGACAGTACGCCCGCAGCGATCTCCAGCCGCACCTGGGCCACTCCGGTCTCCCCCCGGCGGTGGCTGACCCTGGCCGGGCCGGACAGCACACTGCCCAGGATCCCTCCCAGCACCAGCCCCGGCAAAGGATACAGATCCCAGGTCTTCCACAGCCGCAGCAGCAAGACATACACAAGACCGGGTGTCAGCCGCAGCAGCCACTTGGGACACCGGGGCAAAAACCGGATCAGCGAGCCCAGAACCGCCACCGCCGTCATTGGCACCGGGCCGGTCTGGGCCAGGTCCAACGCAAGTCCGGCCATAGCCGCGGCAGGAAACGCGCCGCACACGGTGACCGCGCCCACTGCCACAAAACCCAGCCCCATATAAGGCAGCGGTACTACCTGGGCCAGAGCCAGCACGGCCAAGGCCCCTGCCATCCACTCCAGCACCGGATTTCTGCCCTGGGCCACCCGGTCAAAGAGCCAGCTGGCAAAGCCGGCCAGAACCACCCGCACCAGGAACACCCCTACGGGGGTGTCATCCGCCGCCAGGAATTGGAAGGCAACGCCGGACACTGCCACTACCAAAGCGGCCGTGGCCGGGATCAGCAGTTGGGAAAACCGTTCCCTGGGCGCGTTTTTTGTGAAGATCCGCCCCAAAAAACCCAGCGCCACCCAGCAGACCGCCTGCAGGGGTGACGGCCAGAAGCACCAGTAGCCCACAATACCTCCCACCGCCGCCAGCACCGAAGCACCGCCGCTGCAGGCCCACACAAAAGCCATCGTCAAAGGCTGCATATGTCCGCCCAGGGATGCCGCGCTGAAGCAAAAGCCTGCCAATATGTATGCGGCCGCCTGAACGATTCGCCGGACCCGTTCATCTACCCAAAGTCCCCGTACAACCTGGTGTCCTTTACGCAGATAGGTTTGTATGGAGTTCATTCCACCACTGCCTTTCCCTTTTGTATAGAGAAATCCTACCACGACGGGAGGGATTTTTTTGTCGCAACAGGTTCTTTGGGAAATATTCTTGCATCTGTTTTGCCATCGGTGTATAATAGCGGAAAAAACGGGAGGAAACGGGAATGGGCGTGGAATACGAATGGAAATACAGAGCGCGGCCGGATGTTCTGGCCGCGGTACAATCCGGGTTTGACCTGCCCTGGCAGACCATAACCATGCAGACCACCTATTTCGACACCCCGGACGGCCGGCTGAAGGCCCTGCGCTGTACCCTGCGTTCCCGGCTGGAAAACGGTAAATGCATATGTACCCTGAAGACCCCGGGGAAATACGGCGGTCGGGGTGAGTGGGAGCTGGCGTGCGATGACATCCGCCGGGCCGCCCCAATTTTATGTAAACTAACCGGACGGAGCGACCTGTCTTTTTTGGAAACGGCGGAGCTGATCCCCACCTGCGGTGCCCGGTTCACCCGGCAGGCCGCCACCGTAACGGTCCCCGGCGCTGTGGCAGAACTGGCTTTGGACCAGGGCTTCCTCTGTGGGGGCAGCCGTGAAACGCCTCTGTGTGAGCTGGAAGTGGAGTTCAAATCCGGTTCTTTGGAGGAAGCCGCCCGGTTCGCCCGGGAATTATCCCTAAAATTCCGGTTAGAACCGGAACGTCTCAGCAAATTCCGCCGGGCGGCAGACCTGGCAGAGGGAGGTATCTGATGGCCTTTGAAACCTTATTTGAAAACTATGACCGCCTGGTGCTGTTCGACACAGAGACCACCGGCCTCTCCTGCAGCCGGGATGAGATCATCGAATTTGCGGCTGTGGTGGTAGAGCGTGTGGACGGACAGGTGCAGGTGGTCCAGGAATACGACGAACTGATCACCCTCAGCCCCGGCGGATTTATCTCCGAGTACATACAAAAACTCACCGGTATTTCCAACCAGGATGTGCGGGAACGTGGCATCCCAAAGACCCGGGTGTGCTGCGATATTGCCCGGATGGTCCAGGGCAGAACCCTGCTGCTGGCCTACAACGCCCATTTCGACCTGTGTTTCCTGTACTACCTGCTGCTGCGCCACGGCGACCCGGCAATCCTCAAGGGCAAAGACAAGCTGGACCTGCTGACGGTATACAAGGACCGGCGCAGTTATCCCCACAAGCTGTGCAATGCCATCGACGCATATGGTCTTTCCGGAAAAGTGGTCAACTCCCACCGGGCGGTAGATGATGTGCTGGCCACCCTGGAGGTTATGAAGGCTATGGAGCAGGAACGGGCGGATCTGCACCGGTATGTGAATCTGTTCGGCTACAACAGCCGCTACGGCATTGACGGAAAACCGATTGGCTCCGTGACCTACAAGCCCCAGGCCTACGACCCGGTCCGGCCTCTGTATGAATGAAAAGGATCTGTTGCGTTATTTCGCAACAGATCCTTTTTGCTTACAGGCGTAAAAATACGCCATTTTGTAGTCTTCCAGTTCCCGGTAGCAGGCCTCCAGATCCCCAAAGATCTGCATTCCAGGGGCTTTTACCTGTTCCAGATACTGGGCGGCCGCCTTATAATCCTGCTGAGCCATCCGGCATCTTCCCATCAGCGTATACCACCGGTCGTCCCGGACGGTCACCGCCTGCAGATACGCCTCCGCCTGGACAGCGTCTGCCTGTTCCCACCGGGCCTGCGCCCGGAGCAGCAATTCCCGGGGATCTTCCTCCAGCTGTTTCTCCAACACGGCGGCGCTGCCGCCGTCCGCCTCATTGCACAATAAAATCCGTTCCCGTTCCATCGCCCGGGTGTAATAGGGCGTCTGCTCCCCGGCGGCGGCGCACCGCTCCAAAAGGATCGCCCCGTAAGCCCGTTTGCCCTGGGACAGAGCCTGTCGGGCCACATCCATACAGGCAAGGGCCTCCAGCAGCCACCGCTCCCGGTCAAACACCGGATCGTCCGGCCGGTACTGCTTCAAGATCTCCAGCACCTGCTCCGGCTCTGCCTGCCGGGCCCGCTCCATTACCTGCTGATTGGGGGAGGTCACCGCCTGCTCCTCCAGAAAATACCCCACCGGTTTTTCCAGCCGGGCAGCCAGATAGCACAGGGTGTCCATAGAGGGCCGGGCACTGCCGTTTTCAATCTGGGAGAGCATATTTCTTGTGATCTCCTGGCCGCAAAGCTGCCGTTGGGACAGGCCTTTTTCCAATCTTGCCTGCCGCAGACGCTGTCCTAGCTCCATCCTTCCACCCCCGGTAATTACTATTTACCCCAATTGTAGCACAGCTGCGCCTGTTCGTCCACAAAAAATTCATTTGCTATTTTCCAGCATTTGCCGTACACTATTGGAAAAGGAGGTGCCCTATGGACATCCGTGATCATCGACTTATCAAACAAACGGCCTCGGCACGTCTTTGCGAGGCTTCCTATAATCCCCGGCGGCTGGTGCTGATCCACACCGGGATCACCTTTGGCCTGTCCCTGCTGGCTACCGCGATCCACTTTGTGGTAAACAAGCAGATCGCCGGCACCGGGGGTCTTTCCGGTCTGGGTATGCGCAGTATCCTTACCACGGTGCAAACGGTGCTGCAATACGCCGTGACGATTCTGATGCCTTTCTGGCAGATCGGCTTCACCGCCGCTATGCTGGCCACCGCCCGTGGACAAAGCTTTACCCCCCAACACATCCTCACCAAGGGTTTTCGCCGGTTCTCCGGGGTGCTGGGTCTGGAACTGTTCAGACTTGCCCTGGTTTTCCTGATATCCATCGCCTGCATTTACCTGTGCTGCAGCATCTTTGTGATGACGCCTTTGGCTGCGCCCTTTATGCAGATTTTGGCTCCTGCTTTGCAGGACAGCACCATGTTGGCCGGCGGACAGATCTACCTGGACGATGCTACTCTGGCAGCCGCCACGGACGCACTGTTTCCGCTGCTGATTATGGCTGGTGTGCTGGTGCTGGTGCTGCTGATCCCTGTGAGCTACCGGCTGCGGCTGGCGGAGTTTATTCTTATGGATGAAACCCGGTGCGGCGGCACACGGGCGGCCCTCACCAGCGCCAAGCGGATGCGCCGGAATTGCTTTGCCCTGTTCCGTCTGGATCTGAGCTTCTGGTGGTTCCACCTTTTGCTGACGGCAACCACGTTTGTTGGCTATCTGGATCTGCTTCTGCCGGCACTTGGGATCTCCCTGCCGCTGAACGGGGATGTTGCCTATTTCGGTTTCTACATTTTGCATATGCTCCTGCAGTTGGGTCTGTTTGTCTGGGCAAAGCCCCATCTTGTCTGCAGCCAGGCTGTTTTCTACGACAACCTGACACCGGCCGAACCCAAGCCGCAGCCCAAGCCTCAAAACCTCCCCTGGGACTATCAATCATAAAAAGAACCGCCGTTTGGCGGTTCTTTTTTGTCCTCTTTACTTTTCCAGAGCCATCATCTTGTCGATCCGGCGCTGGTGGCGTGCCTCGTTGGAGAAGGGAGTACCCAGCCAGGTATCCACGATCTCAAAGGCCAGCATCTGACCTACAACGCCTGCGCCGATGGCCATCACATTGGTGTCGTTATGCTCTCTGGTCATGCGGGCGGACATCACATCGGACAGCAGGGCGCAGCGGACACCCTTGATCTTGTTGGCGGTGATGGAAACACCGATGCCGGTGGTGCACAGGACGATGCCCTTGTCGCACACTCCGTCCGCAACAGCCTGTGCGGCAGGAGCGGCATAGTCGGGATAGTCACAGCTGTCCAGGCTGTAAGTGCCGAAGTCCTTGACCTCGTGGCCCTGAGCCTGCAGCCGCTTTACCAGATTGTTCTTCAGCTCCAGCGCGCCGTGGTCGCAGCCGATTGCTATTTTCATATGTAGTTCCTCCTAAAAGTATTTTCTAAAAGTATAACCCATTCATACGGGTCTGTCAAACCACAAAACCGCCGTTGACGCCCAAAACCTGTCCGGTGACAAATTCCGCGTCCGCCAGGTAGGCAATGGCCTTGGCCACATCCTCCGGTGTGCCGTTGCGGCCCACTGGGGTCTCCTGCCGCAGCTGCTCCAGGGCCTGGGGATCTACCCCGGCGCACATATCCGTTAGGATCACACCGGGTGCCACACAGTTGACCCGTACACCGGACGGTCCCAATTCCTGGGCCAGGGCCTTGCTCAGGGCGATCACCGCTCCCTTGGTGGCGGAGTAAGCCGCCTCGCAGGAAGCGCCCACCTGTCCCCACATAGAGCTGACCGTAACGATACTGCCCGAATGCTTGCGCAGGAAAGCCGGCATAGCTGCATTGACACAGTTGTAAACACCCTTCACGTTCACGGCAAACAGCCTGTCCCAATCCGCCTCATCCATCTGGCTCATCAGGCCAAACCACATAATGCCGGCGCTGCACACCAGGATGTCCACATCCGGGATGTTCACAAAGGCCGCCTGCACCGCAGCGCCGTCTGCCACGTCACAGCAGATGGCCACCGCGCCGGTATTCTTAGCGACGGCCTGGGCTGCCTCGTGCTCCTTCTCATATAAAAAATACACCTTGTCGCCCCGGGCGGCAAAATGGGCCACCGTGGCCGCGCCGATTCCCCGGGATCCTCCGGTTACCACAACAGTTGACATAACACTTCTCCTACTATGGAAAAGCCGCTGCCGGAGGCAGCAGCTTTTTTATCTTCTTCTGTTCTTCGTACGGTGGTCAGAGTACTGCCGGATAGAAGAGATCTTACTGTCGGACTCAGACATAAACTGCTTGAGCTTCTCCTCGAACAGCTGGTCCGCGGTCTTGGGCGCAGGGGGTGGGGTAGGTGCCGGACGGCCGGACGCAGGACGGTTCTGGGACGAAGCCGGGGCTGCCTCTCTGCGGGGAGCGCCGGTTCTGCCGTAGGCGAGACGGCTCTCCCGCTGGGGCTTGGGTTCCAGCCGCTTGATAGACAGATTGATCTTGCCGTTTTCGGTACTGATGACCACCACCTTCACATCCTGTCCTTCCGTCAGATGCTGGCGGATGTCGCTGACGTAGGTATTGGCCACCTCGGAAATATGTACCATTCCGGTCTTATTTTCCGGCAATGCCACAAAGGCGCCAAAATTGGTGATGGACTTGACTTTACCCTCTAAGATATCTCCAACGGTTAACTCCATAGCTTCCTCTGTTTCCTCCAAATTTTACATATAAAAACTCAGTCTGCAGGGGTAAAAAACGTGGACTTAGGATCCACCAGACCCAGAATCTCTCTGGCGATCTTTCGGATGCCGTCCTCTGTGTCTGCGGCGGAAATATCCTCCCCCAGCTCCCGGTTGGCGTCCTCCAGCTCCGCCGCTTGGCTGCGCAGGTCCTGGTTCTTCTCCTGCACCTCCATCAGCGCCGCGCGCAGAGTGATCAGCGCCACGATAGACAACACGATAGCCGCCAGTACCGCGCACTTGAGCAGGATGGAGCTGTGCCGAAACACCAGTTTGAACCGGTGGGCGGATTTTACTGGCTTTGTCATAGGGAACACCTCCGGGGACACGCTTTCGCTGCTGACGATTATACCGTATTATTGTACCCCATTTTTTCCCGGTTGCAAAGATATTTTTTAATTTTTTCCAAAAATTTTTCCAGATTTTCCGGAACGGCTCGGAAATTTTCCTAAAAATTACCTCCAAAGCCCGCCAAAGTGGTGCGAAAACCGCTCCCAGCCACCGGCCAACCGTACATTCCCACAAAAGGGTGCCTGCCAGCATCGCGCAGGTGTATCCCATCCGGATATCTCCGCCGCAGACTCCAAAGCCCACATACAGCCAGCCCCAGAGCAGGCACGCCGAAAAGATCAGATCTGTCAGATGGGGATGTCTGGGCCGCACAGGCCGAAAAATGTCCAGCACCATCGCGCAGGCGCAGCCCATCAGCAAAGCGATCAGGCTCTGCCGGAACACCAATGCAGGGGGGCTCATCCCAGCAGCCGCCGCCAGAAACCGCCCGGCTCCTGGCCCTGTTCATAGACCATTGCCTGGATATGTCCGTTCACAGCAACCTGTCCCGCCTCCAGAGAGAGGGTCTTCATATGCAGTCCGCTTCCCCGGACGGCCAGGGTGTCCGTTCCGATCTTCAAAAGCACCCCATCCTCGTCAAAGCTGACCACCTCCGTCACGCCGGTGACGGTCAGATCCCTGCGTTCATTCAGCGTCAGCTTGTGGGGCAGCACCAGTTTGTCTTCCATATCCATCCCTCCTGGAAAGAGGATATGTCCCATTGGGCGAAATAGAACCCAGCCATTGACAAGAAATGGTTTTCCCGGATATACTGATAGCAAAAAGGAGGGATTTTTATGGAATTGGGTCACGCGTTCATTGAAAATACCACCGCCCGTCAGGCCGGCCGGGCCCTCCTTGCCCGGATGTATGAGGCCCGTTTCGGAAAGCCTGTGCCGCCCATAGAAGTATCCCCCCTGGGCAAACCCTTTTTCCCCGACGGCAGCGCCCATTTTTCCATCTCCCACACCCACCGCCACGTATTCTGCGCCCTGTCGGATAAGCCCGTTGGTATCGACGCGGAGGAGTTGGGGCGGAAAATCAACCCGGCCCTGGCGGAAAAGATCCTGTCTCCGACGGAAAAGCTGCGCTACGGCCAATGCAGTGACAAGACCGCCGCACTGCTGCGGTTCTGGGTTCTGAAGGAGGCCCTGGGGAAATGCTCGGGGCAAGGTCTGAAGATCTGGCCCAACCACACGGACTTTTTCCCGGAAGATCCCCGCATCACCATCTCACACGGCTGCGTACTGGCCGTAATTCAGGAGGAATAGACTATGTTATTCGACACCCATGCCCATTTGAACGACCCCGCCTTTGACCAGGACCGGGAGGAATTGATGAACAGCCTGGCTTCCGCAGGCGTCGGCCTGGTAATGAACGCAGGCTGCTCTCTGGAAAGCTCCCGGGACATCATCACTCTGGCAGAGCAGTACCCCTGGCTCTATGCCTCTGTGGGTTCCCACCCGGACAGCGCCAACGAGGTCAATGAAGATGTGATCGAACTTTATCGGCAGATGTGCCGCCACGAAAAAGTCAAGGCCATCGGTGAGATCGGCCTTGACTACTACTACGAGGATATTCCCAGAGACATCCAGCAAAAGGCTTTTCGGATGCAGCTGGAGCTGGCCCGGGAGCTGGATATGCCTGTGATCATTCACGAACGGGATGCCCACCAGGACGGGATGGACATTATCCGCCAATTCCCAACGGTATCCGGTGTGTTCCACTGCTTCTCCGGCTCTGCGGAAATGGCAAAGCAGCTGGTGAAAAAGGGCTGGTACATCGGCTTTACGGGCGTGCTCACCTTTCACAATGCCCGCCGGGCCATCGAAGCCGCCGCGGCCATCCCCATCGAGCGGATCGTACTGGAAACGGACTGCCCCTTTATGGCCCCAACCCCCTTCCGGGGCAAACGCAACCATCCCGGTTACCTGTACCGGATGGCGGAAAAATTGGCGGAAATCAAGCAGCTTCCCCTGGAGGAAGTGGAGCGCATCACCATGGAAAACGGAAAACGGCTGTACCGGATCTGACCGGTCAGTCCTCCTGCCGCTGCATACTGCGGATATTGCGCACCAGTTTTTCCACGAACCCCCACACGGGAGGCTCCAGCCACTTGTCATACAGGATACACATATACAGAGCCTGGTGCCAGTTTTTTAGCGGCACAAAGCAGACCTCCTGCCGGTCCTGGACACATTGATCGGGGATCACGCAGATACCCATCCCCGCAGCCACCAGATCCAATGCGGCCTGGGCGGTGTTGACCGTGCCCACGATATGTTCATCTGCCGCTGTGCCGCTGGCCCACTGGCCGAAGGTCTTCTCCATATCATAATTGAATACCACCTGGGGTTCCTGGGCGATCTGGTGAGGCTGGATGTAATCACTTGATTCTAGCGGGTGGCCTTTCGGAAGCGCCACGCAGAAATCCCGCTGGCCCAGCTTGCGGAAATGCAGACTCCGGTCCCGGTTGGTGGTATCCACGATGGCCATATCCAGCTTTTCCTGGCGCACCAGATCCATCAGCTCCTCCGCGGAGCTTTCCGTAAGCCGGATGCGGATACGCTCATTATTGCGCACGTACTCGGCAATGTCCCGGGCCACCGGGCCGGACAAGGTGCCGGACACCACGCCCATCCGGATCACCACCGGCGCGCTGACCATGCTGTCACGCAGGGTCATGGAGGCTGTGTTCAGCTCCTGCAAAGCCGCGTCCACTTTTTCCTGGTAGTACCGGCCCGCCTCTGTCAGACGGATGTTGCGGCCAACCTTCTCAAACAGCCGGATGCCGCCCAATTCTGTTTCCAGATTGTGGATGGCGCTGCTCAAAGAGGGTTGGGATATCCCCAGCCGGGCAGCCGCCAGGGTATAGTGTTCCACCTGGGCCAACACGGAAAAATAGCGCAGATAGTTATAGTTCATATGCGCGCCTCCAAAATCTATAGATATAAACTATAAATAAAATATCATAACTATATTGGTTTTTGCAAGAAAAACTTGTATAATTCTTACGGTATTTGAAAAAACTCCCCCGCTTCACAGAACTTAATGCCTTTTTTAGCCAATATGCACTAGGACACCCGAAGTCGCACCTGTTTCTTTTACGAAGGCCACAAACGAAGGATTGCGTTTAACGTGCGGATATGATAAGATATTGTGTGGAAGATTCTGGGTTGGATGCCACAGCTTCCCACATAAACCCTAAGGAGATAAGCACACACCATGGAATTTACTTACAAGGGCCTGAAGGCCCAGCTGAATAAACACATCGTCACCGGCGAGGAAGTGGACCGCCAGATGCAGCGTCTGCTGCAGCAGACCCCCAAGATCACCCCGCTGATGGACCGGCCCACCAGGCTGGGCGACGAGGTGGTTCTGGACTATGCCGGTTTCTGCGGCGACGAGCAGTTCGCCGGCGGCACAGCGCAGAACCAGACCCTGGTTTTGGGCAGCGGTATGTTCATCCCCGGCTTTGAAGAGCAGCTGGTGGATAAGATCCCCGGCGAGCCTATCACCGTTCACGTCACCTTCCCCAAGGAGTACCACTCCGAGGCTCTGGCCGGCAAGGACGCCCGTTTTGAGTGTGTGATCCATCAGATCCGCCTCCGGGAGACCTATCAGATGGATGACACCTTTGCCAAGGAAGTGGGCCAGTGCGACACTCTGGAGGAGATGCGCGCCAAGCTACAGAAAAGCCTGCAGGACTACTCCGACGAACGGGGTGAAATGGATCTGCAGGACCGTCTGCTGCGCCAGGCAGCAGCTACCATTGAATTCTCCATCACCGACGAGGCGCTGGAAGAGGCTGTACAGGAACAGCTGCAGAACCTGGAGGCACAGCTTGCCCAGCAGGGTCTGAATATGGAGATGTACTGCCGGTTCATGAACACCACCCAGGAGGATCTGCGCAAGGACGCCTATCCCGCGGCGGAAGCTGCCCTGCGTAACCACGCCGCCATTGAAAAAATCGTCCAGCTGGAAAACCTGGTTCCTGACCAGGAGGAGATCACCCAGGCACTGGCTATGATCTGCCGCCAGAACAAGATCTCTATGGCAGAGCTTCAGCAGTATTACGATGCCGAATTTGAGCAGGCAGTTATGAAAAGTGTGCTCACCAGTAAGGTCATGCGTCTGATCCGGGACGCAGCGGACGTTACGGTAGTATAATAAACATATTTAATATTGTGCCGCGGCGCGGCACCAAAATTAAGGAGGAACCCTACATGGCAATCAATTTTGTTGATGGCAAGTACGTAGACGAAAAGGGTATCGTTAAACTTGACCCCACCGTTTACGCCGACTGGCAGATCGCTGAGGAAGCAGAAAAGACTCTGCCTCCCGTTGACTTCTTCCGTGAGAAGCTGGGTCTGCTGCCCGAGGAAATCATTCCCTACGGCAAGACCCCCAAGATTGACTTCATTAAGGTTATGAACCGTCTGAAGGACAAGCCCGACGGCAAGTTCATCGAAGTCACCGCTGTTACCCCCACTCCCTTCGGTGAAGGTAAGTCCACCGTTTCCCTGGGTCTGATCGAAGGCCTGGGCTACATCGGCAAGAATGCCGGCGGCGCTCTGCGTCAGCCCTCCGGCGGCCCCACCATGAATGTTAAGGGTACCGCAGCAGGCGGCGGCAACGCTCTGCTGATGCCCATGACCGAGTTCTGCCTGGGTCTGACCGGCGGTATCAACGACATTATGAACGCTCACAACCTGGCTATGGTGGGTCTGGCCCCCCCGATGCAGCACGAGCGCAACAACAACGACGAGTGGCTGGCAAAGAAGGGCCTGAAGCGCCTGGACATCGACCCCAAGCGTGTGGAGATGGGCTGGATCATCGACTTCTGCGCACAGTCCCTGCGTAACATCATCATCGGCATCGGCGGCCGTCTGGACGGCTTTATGATGGAGAGCAAGTTCGGCATCGCTGTTGGTTCC
>JAZQDH010000074.1:0-5560 GCA_045546655.1 Faecousia sp. | reverse complement strand
CCCGAGTATCTGGGCGGTGTGCTGTATGGTGCTCTGTGCGAGAGCCGTGCGTCTGAGCAGGCTGCCCGCCGTACCGCTATGGACGCGGCCACCTCCAATGCGGAGGAGATGATCGATCAGCTGAGCCTGCAGTTCAACCGGGCTCGCCAGGCTGCGATCACCCAGGAGATCACAGAGATCGTTGCAGGTTCTTAAAATACTATTATCGTCGTTGCCGCGAATGTTTCTGCCGGCAATGACCCCATATAAGGAGTGAATCCAATGGCAAAAAATACAGGAACCGTGATCCAGGTAATGGGTCCTGTTCTGGATATTCGCTTTCCGGAGGGCAGTCTTCCGGAATTGCTGACAGCGATTGAAGTTGCCGCAGGTGACAATGTGATTGTTGCGGAAGTGGCACAGCACATTGGCGACAACGTGGTGCGCTGCATTGCTATGAGTTCTACCGACGGCCTGCAGCGCGGCGCCCAGGCGGTAGATACCGGCGCTCCCATCAGCGTGCCTGTGGGCGATATGTGTCTGGGCCGTGTGTTCAATCTGCTGGGCCAGCCTATTGACAACGGTGCTCCCGTCCAGAGCCAGGAGCGTTGGCCCATCCACCGCAGCGCCCCATCCTATGAGGAGCAGGAGCCGGCCACCGAGATCCTGGAGACAGGCATCAAGGTTATCGACCTGATCTGTCCCTATGCAAAGGGCGGCAAGATCGGTCTGTTCGGCGGCGCCGGTGTTGGCAAGACGGTTCTGATCCAGGAGCTGATTTACAACATTGCTACTGCCCATAACGGTTATTCCGTGTTCACCGGAGTGGGCGAGCGTACCCGTGAGGGCAATGACCTTTACAATGAAATGACGGAATCCGGGGTTATCAGCAAGACCGCCATGGTCTTCGGCCAGATGAACGAACCTCCCGGAGCCCGTATGCGGGTGGGCCTGTCCGGCCTTACTATGGCAGAATACTTCCGTGACGTAAAACACCAGGACGTTCTGCTGTTCATCGATAATATCTTCCGTTTCACCCAGGCCGGTTCTGAGGTTTCCGCACTTCTGGGCCGTATGCCCTCCGCGGTTGGTTATCAGCCTACGCTGGCAACGGAGATGGGCGCCCTGCAGGAGCGCATCACCTCCACCAAGAACGGCTCCATCACCTCTGTCCAGGCTGTTTATGTGCCTGCTGACGACCTGTCGGACCCTGCTCCCGCAACCACCTTTGCCCACCTGGATGCCACTACCGTTCTGGACCGTGGCATTGCATCTCTGGGTATTTATCCGGCAGTGGATCCTCTGGACTCCACTTCCCGTATTTTGAGTCCGGAGGTTGTGGGGCAGGAGCATTACGAAACCGCCCGCGCGGTGCAGAGCATTCTTCAGCGCTACAAGGAGCTGCAGGATATTATTGCCATTATGGGTATGGAAGAACTGAGCGAGGAAGATAAGCTCACCGTTAACCGGGCCCGTAAGGTTCAGCGTTTCCTGTGCCAGCCCTTCCACGGGGCGGAGCAGTTCACCGGCTACCAGGGCAAGTATGTGCCCTTGAAGGAGACCATCCGCAGCTTTAAGGAAATCATCGAAGGCAAGCACGACGATATTCCCGAATCCTACTTCCTGTATGCAGGTTCCATTGATGAAGTGGTGGAAAAGTGGGGCGGTGGCAGCAAATGAATGCCTTCTCACTGAAAATTGTTACACCCGACGGCTTGAGCTTTGACGGACAGGCAGAGGAACTGGTGGTGCGTACCATCACCGGGGATCTGGGTATCCTGGCCGGCCATGTCAACTGCGTGGCGCCCCTGGGTATGGGCAGGGCAACCATCGTTACGGACGGCATGAAACGCCATGCCGCCTGTATCGGTGGTATGGTCAGCGTTGTGGATGGCAAAGTCACACTGGTACCTACCACCTTTGAGTGGGCTGAAGACATTGACCTGGAGCGGGCCAAGGCGTCCTCTGAGCGGGCGCAGCAGGTGCTGGACGATAAAAAATCGGACGACGTACAGATCCGCCTGGCAAAGGCCAGACTGAAACGTGCCCTGGTGCGCAGCAGCGTGGCAGGTGACAGACCAACGTAACGTAAAAAGCAGACCGGAACGCGCAGTTCGGTCTGCTTTTTAATGGAGTTTTTAGGTTTTTAGAAAAATCTTAATACACAAAGCGCTGCGTATATGCTATAATGTCGTTATTGTTTCTGGGGGGTGAGATAAAATGCGGTCGAAAAAGGGTATTCTGATCTGCGTCGTAATTGTTTTGTCCTTATTGTTGGTGGGGCTGGTGGTGCTGCTGTGCACGCTGGAATCCAGAGATGATGTGTCGCAGACCCAGCCTGTTGCTAACTATATTGAGGAAACCGTCCCGGAAACCACTGCCGAAACTGTCCCGGAAACCACCGCCCAGACCGTACCGGAGACAACGCTGCCCAAGATAGACGCACCGGAGCACTTGATCCGTCTTATGGAGCTGAACCCGGAAACAGAGGAATTTGTGCTTAGCTATTCCCAGAAAAAGGACTTAGTCTTTGAATACACCTTGGATGAATATAAGGACTGCGAAGAAGTGCCGCTTTTGCTGCAGTGGGATGAGCGATGGGGCTATGGGTACTATGCCGGAGAACTGATGGGTATTTCCGGGTGTGGGCCTACCTGCCTGTCAATGGTGTGTATCTATCTGCTGGGGGATACGGGATTGACACCGGAGGCTTTGGCCCGGTTTAGCTCGGAAAACGCGTTTTGTGAAGACGGTATCGGAAGTGCTTGGACGCTGATTTCCAGGGGTGGCCCTATGCTGGGTTTGGACGTGACCGAGATCCCTCTGCATAAAGAGCGTATCTTCCGAAACCTGGAAGTGGGCAACCCAATCATCTGCGTAATGGGCCCCGGTGACTTTACCACCACCGGTCACTTCATCGTCCTGACGGGTGTAGAAGATGGAAAACTGAAAATCAATGACCCTAACAGCAGGACCCGCTCGGAAATGCTGTGGGAATATGAAGATATTGAAAGCCAGTTCCGCAACCTGTGGGTTTGCAGAGCATAAAAAGCGGTGGATAACCACCGCTTTTTACGTTTTGTGATAATAGACCCGCCGCTTTCTTTCTGTGTCCGGGGGCTCCGGATTGTCTTCGCAGAAGAGTCCGTACAGGTCTGCGGCCCGCTGCTCCAGTTCCCAATAGGGGTGATCCACCGCTTCGCCTGCGTTGATAAAGGATGCACTATTTTTCGCCTGCTTCAAGACAGCACGGCCCTTGTCGTTAAAGGCCAGGACACGGGTGTAGGGGACAGGCGATTGAAGAATTTCCTGTGTGATACCTAAAAAGGCACACAGGACCATCCGGTCAAGCCGGGTACGTGTATAACGCTTGGATTTTGTGGCGGTCAATATTTCCTCAAGGGTCGCGGCCCGGCGGCAATTGTGCATCAGCTTGCGCCAAAGACCCTCTGAGCCATAGGGCAGTGCCTCAAAATCCGAATCCGTCATCGTACGGAGCTTGGCAAGAACGGCCCGCTGCCCAAAGGCCATATCGTGCAGGGCAGCGCCTTCAAAGCATTTCGCTGCCTGCCGGGGCACATAATCGAGCCAGGGGCTGCCTTCCAGCATCCGGGTGCGTACCGCTGTTGCGGAGGGATTTTCTTCGTCTGCCCACGTATCGTGATAGCCTCCCCGGCGCAAAATAGGCATAGGTTCCATAGGGAGCTTTTGCTGCAAAATAGCTTTGCAGTACTCTGTTGCCAGAATGTCGTTGGGATTGGATAAGGTATCTTTTGACACGCCCCGTGCTTTCAATGCAGACTGACGGGCAGCAGGGAACGAAACACCGGTGTCCAGCTCCTTCTGTAATGCCGCAGAGAATTCCGGGCGCAGAAGCGCACCAGCGGTTTCCAGCAGGGATACTTTGTCCGCTGTTTCCGCGCCAAAACACAGTTGGTCGCAGAAACTGCCCAGTATTTCCACACCTTTGGCGGCAAACCCTTCAGCAGAGGACAAACAGGCGGTCAGCGGCAACTCCAGCACCAGATCCGCACCGGCCAGCACGGCGGCCTTTGCGCGGATGGATTTGTCCACGATGGCAGGCTTGCCCCGCTGGACATAATTGCCGCTCATAACACACACAATGCTTCCCTGGGGGTCTGCCTTCCGGATGATATCCAACTGCTTTTTATGCCCCAGGTGGAGCGGGTTGTATTCACAAATGATTCCTGTGGCAGCCAAAATATCCCTCCTTTTGAAAAAAACTTCCAGATAGGGGTTGAGAAATCCTGAGAAATATTATAAAATACTCGTAGCTATGGTTATACTACCACATTATGTATAAAAAGAAAATCATTTTATTTTTTAGGAGGACGATTCCAATGAATGTTCTGATCATCAATGCTGGTTCTTCCAGCCTGAAGTATCAGCTGATGAACCCCGAGACCGGTGATGTCTCCGCCAAGGGCCTGTGCGAGCGTATCGGCATCGACGGCCGTCTGAACCACAAGGTCGGCGACGAGAAGGTCGTTAAGGACATCCCTATGCCCACCCACTCCGAGGCTATTGCTGCCACGCTGGAGATCCTGCAGGATCCTCAGTACGGCGTTATTAAGAGCGTTGATGAGATCGATGCTGTGGGCCACCGCGTGCTGCACGGCGGTATGGAGTTCTTCGCTTCCTGCATTATTGACGACGAAGTTATCGCCGCAATCAAGAAGTGCATCCCTCTGGGACCCCTCCACAACCCCGCAAACCTGATGGGTATCGAGGCTTGCCAGGCTGTTATGCCCACCACTCCCCAGGTTGCTGTGTTTGACACCGCTTTCCATATGACTATGCCTCCCAAGGCATACCGTTACGCCATCCCCACTGAGTACTATGAGAACGACTCCATCCGCCGCTACGGCTTCCACGGCACTTCCCACAAGTATGTTGCCCGCCGTACTGCCGAACTGGTTGGCAAGAAGGAGTTCAAGATGGTCAACTGCCATCTGGGCAACGGTTCTTCCATGGCAGCCATCAAGGACGGTAAGTGCCAGGATACCACGATGGGTCTGAGCCCTCTGGCCGGTGTTCCTATGGGTACCCGGTCCGGTGACATCGACGCCTGCGTGGTCCAGTTTATTTGCAATAAGTACGGTATGAGCGTTGACGAGTGCCTGAATATGCTGAACAAGAAATCCGGTATGCTGGCTCTGAGTGGTGTTTCCTCCGACTTCCGTGATCTGGAAGACGGCGCTAAGAACGGCGACAAGAACTGCGCCCTGGCCCGTGAGAAGTTCTGTTACGAAGTTGCCAAGTACGTTGGCGCTTATGCAGCAGCTCTGAACGGCCTGGACGTGATCACCTTCACCGCCGGTGTTGGCGAGAATGATGTCTACGTCCGTAAGACCGTCTGCGATTACTTGAGCTTTATGGGTGTTAAGATCGATCCCGAACTGAACGGCAAGCGCGGCAAGGAGATGAAGATCTCTACTCCCGATTCCGCTGTGGAAGTTTGGGTCGTCCCCACCAACGAAGAGCTGATGATCGCACAGGATACCGCTGAGCTGGTCAACGCTGCCAAGTAAGAAGTCCTAAATTCCGGAGCCGCCGCGTC
>JAZQDH010000073.1:0-9104 GCA_045546655.1 Faecousia sp. | reverse complement strand
TGGAGACCTATGTAACCGCCGCCCAGGGAGATGCTGTGCAGGCTGCTGCCCAGTGGGCGAGTTCCGTGGATCTGGTGGTATGCTGCGGCGGCGACGGCACGTTCAACGAAACCGTCCGGGGTGTCCTGCAAAGCGGTGCGGGTGTACCCCTGGGCTATATCCCCGCCGGTTCTACCAACGACTTTGCCCGGTCGCTGAAGCTGCCCGGGAATATGGTGCATGCTGCCCGGCAGATCGTAAACGGCGCGGACCAGCCCTACGATGTGGGCATGTTCGGCCAGCGGCCCTTTACTTATGTGGCCTCCTTCGGCGCTTTTACCCGGGCCAGCTACGCCACCTCCCAGGATATCAAAAACGCCCTGGGTCATACCGCCTATTTGTTGGAGGGCATCTCGGAGCTGTCCCAGCTGCGGCCCATCCACCTGCGGCTGGAGCTGGAGGACGGCTGGGAGGAGGGCGACTACCTGTTTGGCGCCGTGTGCAATTCCACCAGTGTGGGCGGCATTCTGAAGCTGGACCCCAGCCTGGTGGATATGTGCGACGGAAAATTTGAATTGCTGCTGGTCCGTGCGCCCAAAGAGCTTTCCGAACTTGGGGACTGCATCCTGGCGGTGCAGAAACAGACCTATAACTGCGCAATGATCTCTTTCCGCAGCACATCCGCCGTGACCATCCACTCCGCTGAGAACGTGACCTGGACCCTGGATGGAGAACGGGAGCAGAGCACCAGCCCCGTGCAGATCCGCAATCTCTACCGGGCCATCCGCATCAGAAAGTAGGTATCTATGTATAACTCTACCCTTTGTTATATCACCCGGGGCGATGAAGTGCTGATGCTCCACCGGGTCAAGAAAAAAAACGACATCAACAAGGACAAATGGATCGGCATCGGCGGTAAGTTTGAGTTCGAGGAAAGCCCCGACGAGTGCCTGCTCCGGGAGGCCAAAGAGGAGACCGGACTGACCCTGACCTCCTGGCAGTGCCGGGGCATCGTCACCTTTCTGAACGAAGATTGTGAAGGGGAGTATATGTACCTGTTCACCGCTGACGGCTTTGAAGGGGAGCTGAAAGACTGTGACGAGGGCGATCTGCAGTGGGTCAGCCGGGAATTTCTGGACAGTCTGCCCAAGTGGGAGGGGGACAAGATCTTCCTGGACCTGCTGTGGCAGGATGCACCCTTCTTCCTGCTGACCCTGCGTTACAAAGGCGACCGGCTGGTGGATGCTGTGCTGGACGGCAAAAAAATCCGCTGATATTCGAAAAGACGCTTTGCAGCGTCTTTTCTTTTGGTATCCTCTTGCAAAAATTTGTTCTATGTGATAGAGTACATCTGTTACGCTTTTAACTTTTATTATAAGGTATAGGAGGTGGATGTTTTGATATTTGGCAAACACATCAACCGATATTATCTGCGGTTCTTCCCCCTTCTTCTGGGCGGTTTGATAGCGCTGATCATGGTGGACTACCTGCAGTTGGAGATCCCCGGTCTCTACCAGATGGTCATCAACGGTATCAACACCGGCTACGTGGAGCTGGACGGACAGCAGATGGCTTTTGACCTGCCGTTTTTGGTCAGCCGGATCTGTATGCCTATGCTTGGCATCATCTTACTGATCGTCCTGGGCCGTTTCCTGTGGCGTGTATGCTTCTTCAGCGCCGGCATCCGGGCAGAGTGCGACCTGCGCAACCGGATGTTCGACCACTGCAAGGATCTGAGCCAGGAATTCTATCACCAGAACAACGTGGGCAATCTGATGAGCCTGTACACCAACGATCTGGACACCTTCCAGGAGTGCTACTCCTGGGGCATTATGGAGCTGTGCGACGCGTCCTTTTTGGGTATCCTGGCCATCGTTAAAATGTGGCGGATGGATCCCCTGCTGACCGGATTCGCCCTGATCCCTATGATCTGCCTGATGTCCGCCAGCATCGTGGTGGGCAACTATATGACCAAGAAGTGGGAGGCCCGGCAGGAGGCATTCTCCAATCTGTCCGACTTCTCCCAGGAGAGCTTCTCCGGCATTGCGGTCATCAAGGCTTTTGTCAAGGAGGCCAAGGAGCTGTGGGCCTTCAAGAAGCTGAGTAAGGAAAACGAGAAAGCAAACATCGAGTTCACCAAGGCCTCCGTGCTGTTCCGCATCCTGGTTATGGCCTTTGTGGAGAGCGTCATCTGCATCATCCTGGGTTACGGCGGTTACCTGGTGTACACCGGCCGCTTCAACGCCGGTCAGCTGATGGAGTTCATCGGCTACTTCAACGCCATCATCTGGCCCATCCTGGCCGTGGCGGATCTGATCGATATGACCTCCCGGGGCAAAGCCTCCGTCAAGCGCATCAGCGAATTGCTGGACGCCAAGCAGGACGTGATGGACCGTGAAGGCGTGGGCCGTCTGGAAAACATCCAGGGCTCTATTGAATTCCGGAATCTCAACTTCTGCTACCCGGACGGCGAGTTCGATGCCCTGCACGATGTGTCCTTTACCATCAATGCCGGTGAGAGCATCGGCCTTGTGGGCCGTACCGGTTCCGGCAAGACCACCCTGGTGGATCTGATCCTGCGTACATACAATGTCCCCGACGGCACTCTGTTCGTAGACGGACACGACGTTAACACCGTGTCCATCGCCGACGTGCGGGCCGGCTGTGCCTACGTGCCCCAGGACAATTTCCTGTTCTCCGATACCATCGCCAACAACATCGGCTTTGCCGTGAAGGACAAGAAGGGTGACAGCATCGTCCAGGCCGCCGTTATGGCAGACGTGGACGGCAACATCCGTGAATTCTCCAAGGGTTACGAAACTATGCTGGGCGAGCGTGGCGTTACCGTGTCCGGCGGTCAGAAACAGCGTATTTCCATCGCCCGGGCCCTTTTGAAGGATGCCCCCATTCTGATCCTGGATGATTCCGTTTCCGCTGTGGATACCAAGACCGAGCGGACCATCCTGGGAAATCTGCGCGCCACCCGTCAGGGCAAGACCACCATTCTCATCGCCCACCGGATCTCCACCATCGAGCAGATGGACAAGGTCCTGTTCATCGAGGACGGCCGGATCACTGCCTTCGGCCCCCACGACCAGCTGTACAGCACCTGCCCGTCCTACCAGAAGATGGTAGACCTGCAGCGTCTGGAAGAGGAAGGAGGCGAGCATCACAATGGCTGATTTTCTGCCCATTATCCTGGTGGCTGCCATTATCGGCGTGTTCACCCTGGCCTTTATCATTGCCTACGCCCGGCTCAAGCACGACAAGTCCTATAAGGAATTTGACAGGAATATGTCCGACAGGGTGATCATCCGCCGGCTGCTTGCCTTCGCGAAGCCCTACTGGAAGCAGTTTGTCCTGGTGTTCATCATTATGCTGGTCTCCATTGCCTACGACCTGCTCTCCCCCATTCTGGTGGGTAATATCGAGGAGCTGGTAAAGGAGAAATTCCAACTGGACCGGCTGTTCATTCTGGTTGCCCAGTACGCACTCATCCTGGCGGTGAGCCTGATCGGCACCTACTTGCAGACCATGATCCTGCAGAAGGTAGGCCAGAAGATCCTGTCCGACCTGCGCGAGAGCGTATTTACCCACATCGAAAGCCTGTCCCACGAGCAGCTGCACAACATCCCCGTAGGTAAGCTGGTGACCCGTGTCACCAACGACACTAATGGCATCTCTATGATGTTCACCAACGTTCTTGTGACCCTCATTAAGAACGTTATGATCATCTTCGGCGTGGTTGGCGCGATGCTCACTGTCAACTATGCTATGACCCTGGTGGTGCTGTGCTTCGTACCCTTCGTGGTACTGTTTACCGCCATCTTCCAGAAATTCTCCCGGAAGGCCCACCGGGGCGTCACCGACTCCCGTACGGAGCTGAACACCTTCCTGTCCGAGAACCTGTCCGGCATCAAGATCACCCAGATCTTCAACCAGGAGCAGGAGAAGATGAACGAATTTCTGGAGCGCAGCAAGCATCTGCAAAAGGCCAAGCGGGAGCGTATGTTCGTGTTCGGCGTGTTCCGCCCTATGGTGTATATGCTCCACATCAGCTGTGTTCTGTGCCTGCTGTACTTTGGCAGCCGGGGATATCTGAGTGGCCAGCCGGTGCTGGGCCAGCTGATCTCCAGCGGCACGGTGGTCACCTTCTATCTGTACGCGTCCCGGTTCTTTGACCCCATTCAGACCCTCTCTGAGCACTTCGACGTGCTTCAGTCCGCATTCGCCTCTGCCGAAAAGATCTTCACCGTTATGGATATGATCCCCCAGGTGGTGGACGATCCCGAGGCTGTGGAGCTGGATCATATCAACGGCCGGATCGAATTTAAGGACGTGTGGTTTGCCTACAAGCCCGATGAATGGGTCCTTAAGGGTGTCAGTTTCACCGTGGAGCCCAACCAAACGGTTGCCTTCGTAGGCTCTACCGGTTCCGGCAAGACCACCATTCTGAGCCTGATCTGCCGCAATTACGACATCCAGAAGGGCCAGATCCTGATCGACGGAATGGATATCCGCAAGATCAAGATCTCCTCCCTGCGCCGTCACTTCGGCCAGATGCTGCAGGACGTGTTCCTGTTCTCCGGCGACATCCGCGGCAACATCCTGCTGCGCAAGGAAGATGTATCCGACGAAGAGGTCTGGGAAGCCTGCAAGTATGTGAACGCCGACTCCTTTATCAGCAAGCTGGAAAAGGGCCTGGACGAGCCTGTCCGGGAGCGGGGCAACAACTTCTCCGCCGGCCAGCGCCAGCTGCTGAGCTTCGCCCGTACCATTGTCCACAAGCCTGCGGTGATGATCCTGGACGAGGCCACCGCCAATATCGACACCGAGACCGAGGTTTTGATCCAGGATTCTCTGGAGCGAATGAAGAACATCGGTACTATGCTGATCGTTGCCCACCGGCTGTCCACCATTCAGCACGCGGACAACATCATCCTGTTGTCCCACGGACAGATCCTGGAGCAGGGCACTCACCACGAGCTGCTGGCTCAGAAGGGCCGCTACTACAATCTGTATACCCTGCAGTACCATAAAGAGCGCCTTTCCAAATAACTTTCATCCCCCGACGGCAGTGCCGCCGGGGGATTTCCTTTCAAAAGTATAGATTTACTTGCATAATGGCCCAATTTTCGGTATAATGAAGTAAGAGAAATAAAAAGGAGGTCTGTCCCAATGGCAAAGCTCTATTTCAAATACGGCGCTATGGGCTCCAGCAAAACCGCACAGGCTCTGATCACCAAATACAATTATGAAGAAAACGATATGAAGACCTGGCTTATCAAGCCCAGCGCGGACACCCGGGACGGTGCGGATATTCTCAGAAGCCGCATCGGCCTGGAGGCCAAAGTCCATATCATCACCCCCGGCACGGACGTGTACCAGCTGTTTGTGGGCACCAAGAAGGACAGCTGTGACGCCATCATCGTGGACGAATGCCAGTTTATGACCCCCCAGCAGGTAGACCAGCTCCGGGGCATCGTCAACGATTTCAACGTGCCGGTGCTGTGCTTCGGCCTGCGCACGGATTTCCAGACCAAGCTCTTCCCCGGCTCTATGCGGCTGATGGAGGTGGCGGACACCATCCAGGAGATCAAGACCATCTGCGACTGCGGCGCAAAGGCTACCGTCAATGCCCGTATCGATTCCGAGGGCTACATCGTCACCGAGGGCGCACAGGTTTTCCTGGGCGGCAACGATGCCTATATTGCTATGTGCCACCGGTGCTACATCCGGGGCATCCGGGGACATAAAAAAATCAAACTGCACGGACAAAACTGAAAAATCTTATTTCACTAAGGAGTATTTACTATGGAACTTTCCGCAATTTTGGCTAAATGTGACCACACCCTGCTGGGTCAGGCATCCACTTGGGAACAGATCAGGGGCATCTGCGACGACGGTATGAAATACGCCACCGCGTCTGTCTGCATTCCTGCCTCTTTTGTCAAGCAGGCCAAGGACTATGTGGGCGATAAGCTTGCCATCTGCACCGTCATCGGCTTCCCCAACGGCTACGCCACCACCGCCTCCAAGTGCTTTATGGCATCCGACGCTGTGGACAACGGCGCTGACGAGGTGGATATGGTCATCAACATCGGCTGGGCCAAGGAGGCCAAGTGGGATGCCATCACCCAGGAGATCGCCGCTATCAAGGCCGCCTGTAAGGGTAAGCTTCTGAAGGTCATTATCGAGACCTGCCTGCTGACCGACGCAGAAAAGATCGCCCTGTGCAAGTGCGTCACCGATGCCAGGGCCGACTATATCAAGACCTCCACCGGCTTCTCCACCGCAGGCGCTACCTTTGCCGACGTGGAGCTGTTCGCCAAGCACATCGGCCCCGATGTAAAGATCAAGGCCGCCGGCGGCATTTCCAGCCTGGAAGATGCCGAGAAGTTCATCGCCCTGGGGGCTGACCGTCTGGGCACCAGCCGCATCGTTAAGATCGCAAAGGCCATGGAGGCAGGCCAGGAGGCCAAAAACGACGGCTCTTACTGATCCGCAGCAATCTGTTAATGACGGAGGATAATATTATGTTAACCACCCCGACCCCTCATATTTCCGCCAGACCCGGCGACTTCGGCAAGACCGTTCTGATGCCCGGCGATCCCCTGCGCACCAAGTTCATCGCTGAGACCTTCCTGGAAAACCCTGTTCTGGTCAATAACGTCCGTGGTGTCCACGGCTACACCGGCTATTACAAAGGTGTCAAGGTGTCCGTTATGGCATCCGGTATGGGGATGCCTGCCATCGGCATCTACTCCCACGAGCTGTTCAACGGCTACGGTGTGGAGAACATTATTCGGGTAGGCTCTGCAGGCTCTATCCAGGACCACATCAACCTGTACGATCTGGTCATCGCCCAGGGTGCCTGCACCGACTCTAATTTCGCCCACCAGTTCCATCTGCCCGGCACCTTTGCCCCCATTGCCTCCTACGAGCTGCTCAGTGCGGCCGTGGAAGCTGCCAAGGCCCACGGCGCTACCTATCACGTGGGCAATGTGAACTCCTCCGACGTGTTCTATGGCGACCACGCAGGTGTTCCCGAGGGACTGGACAGTGTCTACGGTCTGAAGAAGATGGGCGTTATGGCCCTGGAAATGGAAGCCGCCGCCCTGTATATGAACGCCGCCCGTTACGGCAAGCGGGGTCTGTGCATCTGCACCATCTCCGACCACGTGCTCAAGGGCGTAGAGACCACCTCTGAGGAACGTCAGACCGCCTTTACCACAATGATGAAGGTGGCTCTGGACGTGGCTGTGGCTATGGAGAATGCCTAAACCGAGGTTTTGTATGAAGCGTATCTTTTTAATCGTCCTGGACTCCTTCGGCATCGGCCAGATGCCGGACAGTCCCTCTTTCGGGGATGTGGGTGTCAACACCCTGGCCTCCTGTGCCAAATCCCCCTTCCTTTCCATTCCCAATATGATCGCCGCCGGTCTGGGTAATATCGACGGTGTGGACTGCCTTCCCAAAGTGGATGCCCCCACCGGCGCTGTGGCCCGGCTGGCAGAGCTGTCTATGGGTAAGGACACCACCATCGGGCACTGGGAAATTGCCGGCATCGTGTCGGAAAATCCCCTGCCCACCTACCCGGATGGTTTCCCTCCGGAGATCCTGGAGCCTTTCTGCCAGGCCACCGGCCGGGGCTATCTGGCCAACGCCCCCTGGTCCGGCACCGCTGTGATCGACGAATACGGCGCTGAGCATATGCGCACCGGTGATCTGATCGTCTACACCTCCGCCGACTCTGTGTTCCAGATCGCCGCCCACGAGGACATCGTTCCCCCGGAAACCCTCTACGAATACTGCCGCATCGCAAGAAATCTGCTGCAGGGCAAGCACGGTGTGGGCCGGGTCATCGCCCGTCCCTTTGTGGGCAGCGACGGCAGCTTTACCCGCACCGCCAACCGGCACGATTTTTCCCTGGAACCCACCGGCAGGACGCTGCTGGATGCGGTGAAAGAGGCGGGCTTAAGCAGCATCGGCGTGGGCAAGATCTATGATATCTTCGCCGGCATCGGCACCACCGAACACGTATACAACCAGAGTAACCTTAACGGTATGGAGCATACCTCCCGTTACGCCAAGCAGGACTTTGAGGGCCTGTGCTTTGTGAATCTGGTAGACTTTGATATGCAGTTCGGCCACCGCCGGAACATCGACGGCTATGCACAGGCCCTGTCCCAGTTTGATGCCTGGCTGGGATCGTTTCTGGAAGAGCTGGGTGATGAGGATCTGGTGATGATCACCGCCGACCACGGCTGTGACCCCGGTTACACCGCCACCACCGACCACACCAGAGAGTATGTACCCCTTCTGGTGCTGGGCAAGCAGGTCAAGCCTGTAAACTTAGGCACCCGCCGGAGCTTTGCGGACATTGCCGCCACTGCGGCGGAACTTTTGCACGTGGAACTGGATACCCCCGGCTGCAGCTTCGCCGGCCAGATCCTGTAATTCAATCGTACTTGCAGGGGCGGATGGTGCTGCCCCTGCAAATCTTACCCTTGGGAGGAATTCTCTATGACCCCGGAACAACTCATTGAACTGGCCAAAGAGGCCATGACCCACGCCTATATCCCCTACTCCGGCTATAAGGTGGGGGCTGCCCTGCTGTGTGCCGACGGCACTGTGTACCAGGGCTGCAACATCGAAAACGCCTCTTTTACACCCACAATCTGCGCCGAGCGCACCGCCTTCTTCAAAGCCATCTACGACGGTCACCGGGATTTCAAGGCCATTGCCGTCTGCGGCGGTAAAGACGGTGTGATCACCGGGGCTTTTCCGCCCTGCGGTGTATGCCGGCAGGTAATGCGGGAATTTTGCGCTGATGACTTTATCATCTATCTGGTAAACGAAACTTCCTATGAAACCGTCACCCTGTCCCAGCTGCTTCCGTACAGTTTCTGCGCCCAGACCCATATGTCTTAAGAAAATCTGTGGGAATCTTTGTATGTTTTCACGAATATTGGAAAAAGCAGTTGATTTTCCCTGTGGGTTGTGCCATAATGACAATTGGTTGATTACCAAAACACTATTTTCATCACACTTTTATGGAGGAAACACAAATGAAGAAGATCATCGCGCTTCTGCTGGCCTGCCTGATGGTTATGGGTCTGTTC
>JAZQDH010000072.1:0-4233 GCA_045546655.1 Faecousia sp. | reverse complement strand
GAGATCACCAAGCTCCAGGCCCAGGGTGTGGAAGTCATGACCAACATGGTCATCGGCAGAGTGCTGACCCTGGACGAGCTCTTCGAAATGGGCTACAAGGCTGTGTTCGTGGGCTCCGGTGCAGGCCTGCCCATGTTCATGAACATCCCCGGCGAGAGCCTCAACGGTGTCTTCTCCGCCAACGAGTACCTGACCCGTACCAACCTGATGAAGGCCTACACCGAGGAAGCCGATACCCCCATCATCAAGTCCAAGGCTGTTGCCGTGGTGGGCGGCGGCAACGTGGCTATGGATGCCGCCCGGTGCGCCATGCGTCTGGGTGCTGACCATGTGTACATCGTCTACCGCCGTGGTGAGGCTGAAATGCCTGCCCGTCTGGAGGAGCAGCACCACGCCAAGGAAGAGGGCATTGAGTTCAAGACCCTGTGCAACCCCACCGAGATCCTCGGTGATGAGAATGGCCGTGTCTGCGGCATGAAGTGTGTCCGTATGGAGCTGGGCGAGCCCGATGCTTCCGGCCGCCGCCGTCCCATCGAGGTTCCCGACAGTGAGTTCATCCTGGATGTGGATACCGTGATCATGTCCCTGGGCACCAGCCCCAACCCCCTGATCCCCTCCACCACCCCCGGTCTGGAGACCAACCGGAAGGGCTGCCTGATCGTGGACGAGAACGAGATGACCACCCGTGAGGGCGTGTTTGCCGGCGGTGATGCCGTTACCGGCGCAGCCACCGTTATCCTGGCAATGGGCGCCGGCAAGAAGGCCGCCGCTGCCATCGACAACTTCCTGAAGAAGTAATTTTCTTAAAAGCCTACCCCCGTACCTCCCGGTACGGGGGTATTTTTCCGGAACTTTCCCACTTTGTTCCGGAAAACAGGAAAAAAGTTGTTGACCAATGTGGATTTTTGCGCTATAATATGCTAGCTTGACTATGTATAGTCAAAACTATGTGTCGCTGCAGCCCCTATGGCTGTCGAGCATAAGTGATTTTGACAGGAGGTGTACACGAAATGAAGCGTACCTATCAGCCCAGCCGCCGTCACCGCTCCAAGGTTCACGGTTTCCGTCAGAGAATGGCTACTTCCAACGGCCGCAAGGTGCTTGCCCGCCGCCGTGCCAAGGGCCGCAAGGTCCTGTCTGCCTGAGCGTAACATCTAGTGTAAATCACAGCTAACCTCGCTCATTGCGAAAACGGGAGTCCATGCGGGGCGATTATGTTCGCCCCGCTCCCTTTTTATTTGGACAACTTCTCAAAAACGTTTTTTGGCAAAGCGCCGGTTCTTTTGCCCCAGTACCGCGTTTCAAAGCCCTCGACGTACACGAAGTACGCCATCGGTCTTTGACCTTGTCCTGTGGCAAAACTCCACGCCGCCTGCCTAAAAAACCTTTTCTCGAAGCTGTCTGGATTTTGGGCCTGTATTTATTTGGATGATAGATCCCCTGGGGAGGAGATCCCAATGAAATTTTCCTGTGCGCTGAAACTCAACCATATTTTCCGGCGGCTTTATGTCACCTCCGGGCACGCCAATGCTTATCTGGTGCTTTACGCCAGAAAAAACCGTACCAACACCAATCGGGTGGGCGTGACCGTGGGCAAGAAGCTGGGCCACGCGGTGGTCCGCAACCGTGTCCGCCGCCGTCTGCGGGAGGTTTACCGGCTCAATGAGGACAAGTTCCTCCCTGGCTGGGATATCGTTGTAGTTGCCCGCAGCCGCTGCATTCGTGCGGATTTTCAGAATCTGACGGACGCCTATCTGTCCTTGGCAGAAAAGGCAGGTCTTTTGGTTGAGGAATGTCTATGAAAGCCATCCTTTTGGGTATGATCTCCTTTTATCAGCGCTGTATCTCCCCCTGTTTGCCCCCCCGCTGCCGATTTACACCCACCTGTTCCGCCTACGCAAAAGAAGCCATTCAAAAACACGGGGCTGCCAAGGGCCTGTATCTGGCCATCCGGCGCTTTTTGCGCTGCCATCCCTTTTATAAGGGTGATTTCTATGACCCCGTACCCTAATCCTTAAGGAGGATACCTATGTTTCTTGCATTCAAGCTTGCTGATATCGTCCAGGTCCCCTTTGGCTACCTGCTGGACTGGCTGTATCAGCTGACCACCAACTACGGTGTTGCTCTGATCCTCTTTGCTCTGGCGCTGAAGCTCATTCTGCTGCCTACTTCTGTTAAGAGCAAGAAGAGCACGATGAAAATGTCCCGCCTGACCCCTCGGGTCCAGGCCCTGCAGAAAAAGTACGAAAACGATCCTCAGAAGCAGAACGCGGCCGTCCAGGCCCTCTATAAAGAGGAAGGCGTTTCCATGGGCGGCGGCTGCCTGTGGAGCTTGCTGCCTCTGCTGATTCTGATTCCCCTGTATACCATCATCCGCCAGCCCATCACCTATATTCTGCACGAGTCCGCTGAAGTGGCCGCACAGATCGTAGAGGTGGTCAAGGCCGGCGCTGCTGAAAAGTTCAGCAGCAACACTTACTACAACGAGCTGGTAGCCGCTCCCCTCATTCCCCAGTTTGCCGAGCAGCTCAAGGACATCGTGGCCCGCCCCGAGACCCTGGAGGGTATGAACTTCGCGTTCCTGGGTATTGATCTGGGCCAGATCCCTCAGTTCAACATTTTTAAATGGGAAGTTTATGACTGGGCCCACTTCGGCGCTCTGCTGATCCCCCTGCTGTCCGCAGGCAGCCAGATCGTGAGTATGCTGATCTCCCAGCGCGTGAACAACTCCCTGGTTACCAACGAAAAGGGTGTCCAGGATAAGGAAGCTGCCAAAAATTCTCAGGCCAACCAGTCCAGCAAGACTATGATGTGGCTGATGCCGATTATGTCGCTGTGGATCGGCTTCACCGTCCCCTGCGCGCTGAGCCTTTACTGGCTGATCCAGGGTGTCTCCTCCACCGTCGTCGACGTGATCCTCACCAAGCGTTACCGCACCATCTATGACGCAGAGGATGCGGTGCGGCTGCAGCGCGCTATGGAGCTGGAAGCCATTGAGGAAGAAAAAGAGCGTCAGCGAGCCGCCCGCCGGGCTGCTAACCCCGACGGCATCACCGAGAACACCAGCAAGAAGAAGCTGCAGCGCAAGCAGCAGGAAGAAGCTGCGGCCGCAAAGGCCGCTGCCAAACGTGAATACGATGCCAAGAGAGGCATTGTGGCCGAAGAGGAAGAGGTGGAGGATGCCCCTATGTCCGGTATCCCCGAGCGTCCCTACTGCAAGGGCCGTAACTACAACCCCAACCGCTATTGAGCCGCGTCTACGGAGGAATGATTATGGAAAGAAACCTCGTTGCTACCGGCAAGACCATCGACCTTGCCATTGAATCCGCCCTTACACAGCTGGGTCTGGACCGGGACAGCGTATCTGTCCAGGTTCTGGCTCAGGCCAAGCCCGGTTTCCTGGGCATCGGCGCCCAGCCTGCCAAGGTACAGGTGACCTATGAAGCACCGGATCCCATCCCCGAAGCACCCAAGGTGGCCCTGTCTTCCGCTTCCCGTTCCAAGCCCAAGGCCAAGAAGCCTGTGGCTCCCAAGGTAGAGAAACCTAAGGTGGAAACACCCAAGGCAGAAGAGCCCAAGGCAGAAGCACCTAAGGCAGAGGCACCTAAGACGGAAGCGCCCAAGGCCAAGAAACCCACCGCTCCCAAAGAGCCTAAGAAGCCTGTGGCCCCCAAGGAAGAAAGAGAATATGCCCCCGCCGCTGCCGGCTCCATTGAAGAGAAGATCGAGGTCTTCCTGAAGGGCCTGCTGGAGCATATGGGTTCTCAGGCTGTTCCCCACGCCTGGAAGGAATCGGATCACACCTATATGGTAGACCTGGTTGGCCAGGATCTGGGTTATCTGATCGGCCGCCGGGGCGACACCCTGGATGCCTTGCAGCACCTGTGCAATTACTCCATCAACCGGGGTATTGACGGTCACGTTCGCATCAATGTGGACGCAGAGGCTTACCGCCAGAAGCGTGAGGACTCCCTGCGCCGTTATGCACACAAGAAGGCCCAGCAGGTTCTGAAGGCACACCGCCGCACCACCCTGGAGCCTATGAACGCTTACGAGCGTCACGTGATCCACGCAACCCTGCAGGACGTGGACCGCATCACTACCTACTCCGTTGGCACCGAGCCTAACCGCCGGGTGGTCATTGAGTACGTAAGATAATGGAACCGCGCCCACACCCAAGCTGTTGGGGGGTGAATTTTTTTTGGCAAAGGTCGGCTTCCCGCCCCTTGGTGG
>JAZQDH010000071.1:0-20731 GCA_045546655.1 Faecousia sp. | reverse complement strand
GGCCGCGGCTGCCTACCAGGTCAACCCGGATATGGTCATTGCGGTGGAGGGAACTGTGGCCGGTGATGTGCTGGGTACGTCCAGCCCCAAAGCCTGTACCAAGGCGGGCAAGGGCCCGGCGGTGTCTATGGTGGACCGGGGGACGGTATATGACCGGGCCTTCTTCAAAGCGGCCTTTGCGTGTGCCAAAGCAGAGGGGATCGCCTGCCAGCCCCAAACCAACAGCGCGGGCAGAAACGATGCCAGCTCCGTACACGCATCCCGTGGCGGTGCCAGAGCGGCCGCCATTTCCGTGCCCTGCCGGTATATCCACAGCCCTTGCTCCCTGGCAAAACTGTCCGATGCCAACGGCGCGCTGAATCTGGTCCGCGGGTTGTCCAGAGCAATGATGGAGAATGGTTGACAAAAGCACTGCGGTTGACTAAAATATGCCCAACGACTCTTTAGGAGGAACACAAATGAGTGAGATCTACACAAAGCGCCGTCAAGCGCTGATGGAAGACAAGCAAGGCCCCTGTATGGCGGTCATTTTCTCCGGAAATGCCCCTATGAAGTCCCTGGATGAGGCTTACCCCTTTGCGGTGGACCGGAATTTCTTCTATCTGACCGGCATCGAGAGGGAAAATATGATCCTGGTTATGAAAAAAAGCTACACTGGCGATTACAGTGAAGCGCTGTACATTGAGCCCTATGATGAGGTTTTGGCCAAGTGGGTGGGCGGCCGTATGCGCAACGCGGAGGCAACGGAGATTTCCGGGATCCAGCAGATCTGCTCTGTGGAGGAATTCGACGACCATCTCAACAGCAGCGTAGAGTATACCCGGGGTCTGGGGAAGCTGCAGGTGTATCTGGATCTGTGGCGCTACACCAAGGACCAGCCGGACACACCGGCCCATATCCTGGCGGCCAAGTTACAGAGCCGTTACCCTGCAGTGGCTGTTGAGGAGCTGTTCGGAGACCTGGCAGCGTTGCGGGCCATCAAAGGGGAGGAGGAACTGGTGTTTATGCGCCAGGCCCAGGAGTATACCCGGGTTGCCATCGAGGCGATGATGGCTCACGCCCGTCCCGGTATGAACGAGAGTGAATTGGAAGGTGCATTTGACTTCTCGCTGAAAAAACAGTGTGTACGCCAGCATGCATTTTCCAGTATCGTGGCCGGCGGTCCCCGGGCCACCACATTGCATTATGGGGAAAACAACCAGGTGGTAGAAGACGGACAGCTGGTGCTGATCGACCTGGGGGCGGCCTGCGGCAATTACTGCGCCGATATCTCCCGCACGTTCCCTGTCAATGGAAAGTTTACCCCCCGGCAGAAAGAACTGTACAACACGGTGTTGGAAGCCCAGCGGATCGTTGTCCAGAACGCAAAGCCCGGCAAGACCACCCGGGAGCTGAATCAGCTGGTGGTGGATTACTATGAGAGCCGGCTGGATGATTTGGGTCTGCGCAGGGAGGGCAAGACTGTCCGGGATTATTACTACCACGGTGTCAGTCATCACCTGGGTCTGGATACCCACGATATCTGCACCGACCGGGAGCGGGTACTGCAGCCCGGCATGGTCATTACGGTAGAACCCGGTCTGTATATCGAAGATGAGGCCATCGGCATTCGCATTGAAAACGATGTGCTGATCACCGAGGGCGATGCGGTGGATCTTTCCAAGGATATCCTCAGAACCGTAGAAGAAATTGAAGCCTTTATGACAAGATAAGCAAAAAAGAAGTCTCTGCCTGTTGGCAGAGACTTCTTTTTTGCTCATATCAGACAGTCACAAAACCGATGACCTTTGCGCCCATGCGCTTAGCGATGTCGATAACCGCCAGCATCTCCGGCGCGCCGGACTTACCCAGACGCTCGGCAAGGACTACGTACTTGCACTCACTCAGCACACGGATCAGATCCGCGTTGGATTCTGCCGCGCAGACGGTGTAAACCTGCTTGCACACATTGGCAGCGGCTTCTTCCACACTCTTCAGGCTCTCAGACAAACCCTTGAGATTCAAAGTAGAGATAATCGCCACTTGCTCTTTGTCTTCCAGTTCCGCGTCGATGGAGGCAGCAACGTAGGCCTTTGCCAAGTTGGAATCCTGCCAGCTGCGTTCGCTCATCAGTTTGGCAGCCAGCTTGGCCCAGATGCACTTGACGGGTGCAACAGAACCCAGGAAGGGAACCGCCAGATACTGCTCCATATGCCGGGAACTCTCGATCTTGCAGCACAGCAGATATACCACCAGGATCCAGGCACAGGCCAGCACAAAGCCAACCACAGCGCCAATCGCAGCCCATTTAATGGCGGCCTTTACAATGCTTGCGGTAGTGATGCCGGCAGACATTTGGGGGATCGTCAGCTGATCAATTTGCGTTTGGTAGTCGTTGATGGCCTTGGTGTAGTTAGTAATAGCCGTGCGGCTGCCATCCTGAAGACCCTCAAAGTAACTGTTAACTTGGTACTTGGTTACGCTGTTTACCACTTCCAGATCGTGGGGGAAGGCTTCTTTGTCGATCTTAGACTCCATAGCGGTGATGCAGTTGTGAGCGGCATCCGCCAGACTTTTAGCAGCCTCCAGGGTTTCGCCATAGGTGGTGATGGTAATGGTGCCGTACTCAGAGGTGCTGACATCGATCAGCTCGTCCAGATACTTTTCTTCCACATCCTCGTAGGTGTGGCCGGTCAGTGCGGTATCCAGATCCAGGGTGTTCCAGTACAGCGTGTAGAAATTCTGAACCTTGCTGGTCATATAATCGTAGCGGTCCTCATTGTAAAGCTGGGTCTGGGACAGGAAGGGATCGTCGGCGCCGGTGACGGTATAGACGGTGGTGCTCACAGCGGTGTTGAGGGGATCGATGTGCATCAGGACGCTCTTTTCCATATACATATTTTGACGCTCCAGAAGCACCTGGTTTCTCAAAAGTCCCCTCTCCAGGTCAGCCTTGTCAAATTCGTAAAGCGTCATTGCGTCCCGGTAGGCTTTTTCCCGGGCTTCCAGAGTGTTCTCCGGCAGCTTGAACTGCTGCAGCTGGGAGTAACCTTTATAACCGCCCAGCACGAGGGCCACGATCAGCGTCAGACAGATGATGAAGGTTCCTTTTTTGATCAAGATCGCCAAAAGTTCCTTCAGAGAAATGGGTTCTCTCATAATGTTATTCTCCTATTCGATCAAAATGGATAGCTGACAACATCTTCACGGTAGTTCAGAATGTCGGTTTGGTTGAAAACCGTCACGTAAGGATAATTGATAATGGATGCGTTTTTGTAGCCACCCTGGGTCAGATAGCTGCCGATGTTTTTGAAATAGAGTACCGACGAGAGTATTATACAGAATAAAAATACCAGTGTTCTGGATTTTTTGCACTTGTCGATGCAGGTGCACAGCAGGACCACTTCTACTATTTTAAACACGTAGATGGTACGGGAGGAGATCAGCTGGGACCACATCAGCACACCGTAGATGAACAGACCCAGACAGTAAATCTTGAAAACAACCAGCATCGGGTCGTTTTGCTTTGGCTCGATACCATCCATATAGACATACAGGCAAAGGGTTACGACCGCGAAAGAAGCGACACGCTCCAGAATGGCAAAGATGGAGATGTTACGCCCCGTCAGATAGTAGGTGTATACCTTCAGAAGCTTCCTTAAGATCAGCCCCACATTGATCACAGACAGGAGAATGCCAACCATGAATCCGGCGGCCACCAGAGCCACCAACTGCCGAAAATTGAACCGCAGACCCTTGATTAGGGGCATCAAAAACAGCGCCAGAGCTACAGTGTGAATACTGATCAGCAGCGCAGCTCCCACAAAATACCGAATGTATTTTCCTTCCAGAAGCCAGGGCAGAAGGATTGCCAAGAACGTGACCACAACAACAGCCTGCCGCAGGCCGCTCATAAAGTAGGTCATATACAGGGTGTGGTGGCACAGGACAAGCATAAGGCATTTGCGGTTACCGCCGAAGCGATTGACAAAGCGCAGCAGCATTACCATCATATACAGCGACAGGAAGAAAATAAAAACGGGAAAAACCGCACCTAAAGCCTGAAAGATGGAGCACAGCATTTTCCAACCGGGTTCGGTGTGCCCGGAAGAAAAAAATGCCTGGATGGGATTGGTGCCTATGGAGCGGTAAATGGAGGCATAACTGAAATAGTCCGATCCCTGGCCAAACCGAAGACAAAGCAGAGCGGCAAGAGCCAAAAAGGAAAGGGCAAACAGAAATTTCGGCGTCTTGCCCCGGAAATGCTCTGCCACCGCACCTGCCAAAAGCAGGAAAAAGACAAGATGATAAACTGACATATGGGAATACCTCGCAAAGCGGAAGGGGAAACCTTCGCCGATTCTAATGGCAAATAACACACAAATGGGGTTATTCCGTTAAAACGCTGGCCTCATTATACAGTAAAACACGGTTTTTTGCAACAGCTAAGAATAAACAGGTGTATGGCAAAGGGCCGGTTTTTGTTAGCCTGGGTATTATGGACTTTTACCGAAATGAAATTCTAAACAAAGGGTATGAATAAATTGACAAAATTCCAATCCGGCAGTACAATAACCCTAACTTATTTTTATGAGGTGACAGCTATGGATAAGAAGCTTCGCATGGAGACCCTGTGCATCCAGGCAGGTTACAGCCCTGCCAGCGGTGAACCCCGCCAGATCCCGATTGTACAGAGCACCACTTTCAAATATGCCACATCCGAGGATATGGGTAAGCTCTTTGATCTGGAGGCATCCGGATATTTCTACTCCCGTTTGCAGAATCCCACCTGTGATCTGGTTGCAGCCAAGATCGCCGCTATGGAGGGCGGTACAGCGGCTATGCTCACTGGCTCCGGCCAGGCAGCCAACTTCTACGCAATGTTCAACATTGCCTCCTGCGGTGATCACATCGTAGCCAGCTCTGCCATTTACGGCGGCACATTCAATCTGATCAGTGTTACCATGAAGCGTATGGGTATCGATGTGACCTTCGTCAGCCCCGATGCTACCCGGGAGGAATTGAATGCGGCGTTCCGTCCCAATACCAAGCTTCTGTTTGGTGAGACCATCGCGAACCCCGCTCTGAATGTGCTGGATATTGAGCTGTTTGCCCAGGTGGCCCACGAAAACGGCGTGCCGCTGATCGTGGACAATACCTTTGCGACCCCTGTGAATTGCCGTCCCATTGAGTGGGGCGCGGATATTGTCACCCATTCCACCACCAAGTATATGGACGGTCACGGCGTGGCGGTGGGCGGCTGCATTGTGGACAGCGGTAAGTTTGATTGGACCAAGTATCCCGAGAAGTTTGCCGGCCTGTGTACGCCCGACGACAGTTATCACGGTGTCACCTATACAGAGCGTTTCGGCCTGGAGGGCGCGTTCATTACCAAGTGCACCGCACAGCTGATGCGTGACCTAGGTTCCATCCAGTCTCCCCAGAGCGCGTTCTATCTGAACCTTGGTCTGGAGAGCCTGCCTTTCCGGATGAAGCAGCACTGTGCCAACGGACAGGCCATTGCCGAATATCTGCAGTCCAATGAGAAGGTTGCCTGGGTCAAGTATTGCGGCCTGAAGGGTGATAAGTACTACGAACTGGCACAGAAATACCTACCCAACGGCTCTTGCGGGGTCATCTCCTTCGGCTTGAAGGGCGGCCGTAAGGCGGCGGAGACGTTTATGAAGCATCTGCAGCTGGGCTCTATTGAGACCCACGTGGCCGATTCCCGTACCTGCTGCCTGCACCCGGCATCTGCGACCCATCGCCAGATGACCGACGAGCAGCTGGATGCAGCCGGTGTAGGTGCCGACCTGATCCGTTTGAGCTGCGGTCTGGAGAATGTCCAGGATCTGATCGCGGACCTGGAGCAGGCCATCGCGAAAGTGTAAAAGAATTGTAAACAGCCCGAAAAAGATGTCTCTTTTCGGGCTGTTTTTGCTGTGTTTCAGTGTGATTTCAGTGTAACCGTGTACAATATGTTCATCTCAGTTTGAAAGAAGGAACGTATATGAAACGACTCGTTGCGGCGATTTTGGCACTTATGCTCCTGGGCGGATGCGCAGCCCAGCCCCAGCAGGAGACACAGCTAAACCAGACCCAACCTACACAATCGCAGCCACCGGAGAGCATCCCGGAGGAAACAACAATTCGGGAGATTCCTTATGAATCTCGGTTCGATACCGTGACGCAGATCACACTGGAGGGCGACAGCATCACCGTACAGGGAAATGAAGAAGCGGTCTTTACTTCCAATGATATTGTGTACTATGAAGATAAGGATGCCTATGAAAGCGGCAATCCCTACGGTGAGGGCAAGGCGCAGGAGCGCCACAGCGCCCAGGAGGCCGGGGAGCATTTGGTGGTCAATATCACACAGCCCGGCGCTTACCAGGTAAGCGGTCAGCTCAACAAGGGACAGCTCCGAATAGATTTGGGAGATGAGGCCGAAAACGACCCGAATGCGTTGGTGGAACTGATCCTGGACAATGCGGATATCACCTGCACAGTGGCTCCCGCAGTACTGTTTATGGACGTATATGAATGTGACGGCGGCTGGTCTGTGGATACGGCCAGCTCTCAGGTGGATACCAGAGCGGCAGGCGCAAATCTGATCCTGGTGGGGGAGAACTCCGTCACAGGCTCTCACGTGGCCAAGATATTTAAGGATAACGAAGAAGAAAAGAAGCTCTGGAAACAGGATGGCGCCATCTACTCCTATATGTCAATGAATGTGTACGGTCCCGGCTCTCTGGATCTGACGGCCGACAGCGAGGGCTTGGACACAGAACTACATTTGACGATCAACGGAGGCAATATCGCCATCCGTTCCCAGAACGACGGAATCAATACTAACGAGGACGGTGTGTCCGTTACAACGATCAACGGAGGAACGTTGCACATCATTGCTGGTCTGGGTGAGGAGGGTGACGGAATCGACTCCAACGGTTATCTGGTAATCAACGGCGGTACGGTGGTGGCCTCTGCAAACCCGGCGGCGGACGCAGGCCTGGACTCGGATCTGGGCTCGTACATCCACGGGGGCACTGTGGTTGCGCTGAGTGCTACCATGGACTGGGCAGAGAGCGATTCCGACCAGGTGACTATGAACCTGCAATTTTCCAAAATGCAGTCCAGCGAGAGTGCCGTGGTAGTTGCCCGTGAGGACGGAACGGTGGTCTTTGCCTATGATCCGGGTGCGGACGAGGTGCTGGCGGAAAACCGGCGGCAATATATGGGCGCTGTGGTGTCTTGTCCTGGGTTCCAGGTGGGTGACAATTATGAAATTTACCTGGGCGGCAGTATCGCCGGTACTGAGACTGGTGGTGTTTATGATGCGGCTACAGTGACGGAGTATTCCGGCGGCACCCAGATGGCCTACACAGGAACAGATGTTATGATGAGACCCGGTGGTATGGGCGGTTTTGGTGGTATGCAAAAGCCGGATGGAGAATGGGCCGAAGGAGAGCGTCCCGAGATACCGGAGGGCGGATGGCCTGAAGGAGAGCGTCCCGAGATACCGGAGGGCGGATGGCCTGAAGGAGAGCGTCCCGAGATACCGGAGGGCGGATGGCCTGAAGGAGAGCGTCCCGAGATGCCGGAGGGCGGATGGCCTGAAGGAGAGCGTCCCCAGAAACCCGAGGGCGAGTGGCCTGAGGGAGAGGTTCCCGAGATGCCGGAAGGTGAATTCGCCGGAGGGATGTTCCCGGGAAGTGCACAGCCAGGAGAGGCCAATACCCTGTTTTATATGCAGGATAAGGTGAATTTCTTCTCCGGTTTGACGGCTGCGTAAAAATTCAGGCACTGCCCTTGGGCAGTGCCTGTTGTGCGTTTAGATGCTGATCACAATGGAGATCACAGCAAACAGAACCATTGTGACAAGGGTCAGTGCGGACAGGGCAGAGGAGATCTGCACCCGCTCACTGGGCTCGTCTGCAAATACAGGGATAATATAGGGAGGGGGCAGGATGAACAGCAGAACAGCTGCGCCCTCAAAGATCATACTCCTCAGCACGGTGCGGTTCAGCAGAACCAGAACTGCAAGCATCAAACCGGCGATGCCCAGCCGCATACCGATCAGTCCGGCGGTCTTCTTCCAGGGGATCTCTTTCAGCACCAGATCATAACCTACACACAGCAGAATGATCATCCCGGTGGGGGCGGAAATAAAGCCAGTGACGGAATCGATGATGCCGCCTACACCCCAGGTATGAAGCTGCGCATACAAGCCGGTAGCACCGAAAACCAGACCCAGGATCACCGCCACCAGGGTGGGGGAGGTGACAAAGTCCTTCAAAATGGCCTTCATATCTGTTCTGCCGACCAGCAGCGTCTTGTAAATCGTGAAGACGAACAGTTCCTGGCCCAGCACAAGCATAGCGAATTTGGATGCGCTTTCATTGGGGAACAGCAAGGCGAACAGGGAAAAACCCAGCATACCGGCCTCAAAACCGGAGGCCAGGAAGGGGGCCAGACGGCTTTGCATCTTGCTTGCCCGGATCACAAAGAAACCAATCGCCAGCATTATATTGCAGATCACAAAGATCACAACGGGCAGAATAATGGAGGAGAGGGAGTACTCCGCAGTGGCAAAGGCATCAAACAGCACAAACGGAAGGGTCAGGTTGATGATGACTTTTTTCAGGGAGTCCACACCGTCGCGAGTGATGAACTGCTTGCTGCGGCAGAACATACCCATTGCCAGCGCCAAAAAGACCGGCAGCGCAGTCTCAATAACAGAAATAACAGTCTTCATACAGATTACTTAATGACACCCTTCTGCAGAATGATGTTTGCGTAGATCTCGGTCTCGCCGGTCTGGATGATGCAGTAGCAATCCTGTGCCTCGTCATAGAACTTGAAACGCTCGTACTGGCCAACGGCAGCAGCGCCCCGGTTATCATACTTTGCGATGATGTCCTTGTATACGTCCCAGATGGGAATGTGCAGGCCCTTGTCCTGCTCGCCCACCTCCATGATCATAGCAGGGGTGTCCACGTAAGTATCCAGGGGGATCACCTGCAGGATGGCTTCCAGCAGCTCGGGAACGCCGTGACCGTCCGCACGGATGAAGATAGCATTCTTGGCCTTGGCCATCCGGGCACCGGGGAAGTTGCCGTCACCGATGCAGATACGGTCGGAGTGACCCATTTCGGCCAGGACCTTCAACAGCTCGGGGGATAGGATGGGGGGGATGTTCTTTAACATAGTAATGACCTCCTAGGTTGACTTTTTCAAAGACAGTATCTAATCAAAGTGGCGGTCTGGAGACCGCCACTTTTAATTGCAGAGAATTATTTGTACATAGGGCCGTAGGTTGCGCAGGCACGGTAGTCCTGGCCTTCCTTGTCCATACCAAATGCGTTCCAGGCAGCGGGACGGTAGATGTCCTCTTCAGGAACGTTGTGCATACAGACGGGGATGCGCAGCATAGAGCACATAGTGATCAGGTCAGCACCGATGTGGCCGTAGGAGATTGCGCCGTGGTTTGCGCCCCAGTTCATCATAACCTCGTAAGCAGTCTTAAAGGGGGAGCCTTCCTTGCCGTCGCAGCGGGGTGCGAACCAAGTGCAGGGCCAGGTGGGGTTGGTGCGCTCCATCAGAATGTCGTTGACATTCTCAGGCAGGTTAACGGTCCAGCCTTCAGCAATCTGCAGCACGGGGCCCAGACCCTTAACCAGATTCAGACGGATCATAGTGCAGGGCATTTCAGCGAAGGTGTTGAAGTGGCTGGAGAATCCGCCGCCGCGGAAGTTATCAAAGCCGGCCTCACACCAGACGGTAGCGTCGGTCATCTTCTTGATATCTTCCTCAGTAACTTCCCACCACTTCTTCATAGTGGCGTTGCCATTCTCGTCGGTGCAGACACCGGAAGCATCCAAACAAGCAGCACCGGAGTTCAGCAGGTGGATGATACCGTTGGACTCAGCAGCCTTGCCCTCCAGCTTGTAGCCGGTAACGCGCTCGGTGGCCTCGCCGGACCAGTATGTACGGACGTCAGCGAAGATCTGCGCGCGGTGGGTCAGCAAACGCATCATCAGCATACCCATACCGTTGAGAATGTCATTCTCAGTAGCCAGGGTGTAGGGCTCACGGGCGCCTTCGTAGTCAAAGGTGGAGCTCAGCAGAGCCTCGGGGTAGTCACAGTTGGGCCAATGGTCGGTCCACTGACGCTGACCCTGGAAACCGCCGGCAATGGCGTTATGGCCAACCTTCTCTTCTTCAAACTTATCGTCCAGCTTGGGGTTGCCGCACATCAGATCCTTGATAATGCAGTACATCTTGACAGTGAACTCCCACTGCTTTTCCTTCTCTTCGTCAGAGAACTTAACAATGTCGGGGTTGTCATCGCGGCCTTCCTTGCAGTGCTCTTTAGTCCAAGCCAGAGCCTTCTGGTAGTCTTCTTCGCAGTAGATGCCTTCTTCCATACGGCGCAGGATCTCGACCTCGTCCACGGATTCAACACGCATACCGAAGTAAGTTTCCAGCATATCCTGGTCCATAATGGAGCCGGCGATGCCCATGCACTGGGAGCCGATCTGCAGGTAGGACTTGCCACGCATAGTAGCGACGGCAACAGCAGCGCGGCCGAAGCGAAGCAGCTTTTCCTTTACGTCTTCGGGCATCTGGGTGACCTGATCACGGTCCTGAACCTCATGACCGTAGATACCGAATGCGGGCAGACCCTTCTGGGCATGACCTGCCAGAACAGCAGCCAGGTAAACTGCGCCGGGACGCTCGGTGCCGTTAAAGCCCCATACACCCTTGATGGTGTGAGGATCCATATCCATAGTCTCGGAACCGTAGCACCAGCAGGGAGTGACGGACAGGGTAATGGATACGCCTTCCTTCTTAAACTTGTTGGCGCAGGCAGCGGCCTCGGGAACACGACCGATGCAGGTGTCGGCCATAACGACCTTTACGGGCTCACCGTTGGAGTAGAACAGATTCTCCTCAAACAGCTTCTTGGCAGACTCAGCCATTGCCCAAACCAGGGGCTCCAGAGACTCGCGGAGCTTCAGGGGGCCGCGGCGGCCGTCAACGATGGGGCGAATGCCGATAACGGGATAATCGCCAACATATCTGTTATTTGCCATTGGTTTTTCCTCCTAATTTTGCCGCATTTAAATTGCGGATTATTTAACGTATAAAGACGCTTGCGCGTTTTATATAATGTTATTCTGGCAGGATTCTGCATTTGAGCCGGGTGACGCGGGCAGGACCGTTGTATCCCTCCAGGCGCTGGATCAGATACTTGGCTGCTGTCTGGCCGATCTCCTGCTCGGGCTGATGGACCACAGGGACGGGGGGTTTGAGCATTGTGCAGATGTCTATGCAGTCAAAACCGAAAATATCCAGGTCCTCCGGGATATGCATACCAAGCTCGCGGGCTGCGGTAATCAGCCCCATTGTAAAGTCGTGGTTGGTAGAGATCACCGCTGTGGGGGGGTCCGGCAGCTCAAGCATATTGCCAAGGGCGGCGTGACCGGTGGAGAATGTATATTCGGCGCTGAAAACGAGAGCGTCATCAAAGAGAATGCCGTTGTCCGAGAGGGCCCGCAGGTAACCTACCAGACGCTCTTTCGCGGTAAAGACTGCCTTGGGGCCTGTGACGATGGCGATCCGACGGTGCCCTTTGCCGATCAGCCGGGTCACAGAACGGTAGATGGCATCGGTGTTGTCTACTAACACGGTGTCACTGTACACACCCTGGATCATACGGTCGATCTGTACGATGGGAATATTACAATTGGCGGTCAGTTCGTGGATCTCCTCCGCAGAAAGATCCTCGGGGGCATAGATCAGTCCGTCAATACCATTATTAATAAGGAACTGAAGATTGTCCCGCTCCAGACCATGGCTGGAGGAGTAGCAGGAGATCAGCGTGTGGTAACCGTGTTCACGAAGAGTCCTGTCCAGGGCGGTGACCACACTGCCGAAAAACGGCGCGGTCATTTCGGGCAGCAGAACACCAATGGAGCGGCTGCGCTGGGTCTTGAGATTCCGGGCAAAGGGATTGACCCGGTAATCCAGCTCTGCAATGGCCTTGCGGATGGCCTCCGCATTTTCCTCAAGGACGTTGCCGCCATTTAAATATTTAGAAATGGTAGAGGGCGCTACACCGGCCCGCTTAGCTACGTCTTTGATAGTTGCCATTATGCTCCTCCTGGATGAAATAAAACGAATCGTTTCGTGTAAAAAGTAAATCGTCACCTATACCAAGATTATAATATAAAAAGAAAATTGTGCTGTCAATACAATTTTTGAAAATTTATCTTGATTTTTTTGACAACATTGTTTATAGTATAAGAGAACGACAGGGGCAGTACGCCAAAAATGGCGAAAAAGCGAAAAACGATTCGCGCAAAACTGTGTCCTGTGAAACCTGTTTTGTGCGGCATACATAAGGAAAACGATTCGCGATTGTGAATGATGCACAAGACGGGGATTAACGATGTGCTGAACCTCCCAAATAGGCAGATGACCGGCGGCAATTTCTGTTGCTGTGCTTTCGGAAAAAACTGCCATCTTTGTGAGTAGCATTATAGAATAGATAAGTGTATTTGAGAAAGGTGATGTTGGAATGGGCGAAACAATTCTGAAGATGCAGGGTATTCAGAAATACTTCCCCGGTGTTCACGCGCTGGATGACGCACAGCTGGAAATCCGCAGCGGTGAAGTTATGGCACTGATCGGCGAAAACGGCGCCGGTAAGTCCACACTGATGAAGATTCTGACCGGTATCTACCCCAAAGACGGCGGTACCATTGAGTACTTCGGCGAGGAGATCGAGATCAATGGCCCCAAGGATGCACAGGACAGAGGTATCTGCATTGTGCACCAGGAGCTGAACCTGATGCAGCATCTGACTGTTGCGGACAACATTTTCATCGGCCGTGAGTCCACTAAGGGTTTGTTCTTGGACACGGCTGAGCAGAACCGCAAGACTCAGGAGCTGCTGGACAGCCTCCATTTGACCATTGATCCCAAGGCAGAGGTCAGAACCCTGTCTGTTGCGAAGCAGCAGATGGTTGAGATTGCCAAGGCGCTCTCTTTTAATAATACTAAGATCCTGATTCTGGACGAGCCCTCCGCGGTTCTGACGGATACGGAGATCGATGACCTGTTTACCTTCGTCCGCCAGCTGAAGGCTACCGGCGTTGGCATTATCTACATCTCTCACAGAATGGATGAGCTGAAGCGCATCACCGACCGCATCACTGTTATGCGTGACGGCCAGTACGTTGGTGTCCGCGATACCGCCACCACCGAGATCGCAGAGATCGTTCGTATGATGGTTGGCCGTACCATCTATGAAGAACCCAAGACTTGCAGTGCAGTTCCGGCTGACGCTCCCGTTATCCTGGAATGTGAGCACTTGACCTCTTGGCAGGTGAAGGATGTCTCCTTCAAGCTGAAGAAGGGCGAAATCCTGGGCTTCTCCGGTCTGATGGGTGCCGGCCGTACCGAGACGATGCGTCTGCTGTGCGGTGCTGACCCTATGGATTCCGGTGTTATCAAGATCAACGGCAAGGAAGTCAAGATCAAAACTCCCAAGGACGCCGTGGAACTGGGCATCGGTTACCTCAGTGAGGACCGTAAGCGTTATGGCCTGTGCCTGAATCTGTCCATCACCGACAATACGGTTATGGCATCTCTGGGTAAGCTTTTCAAGGGCCTGTTCATCAACGAGACCGCCGCTGACAAGCACTCCGAAGAGTACATAGAGAAGATCCGCACTAAGACTCCCTCCACCAAGACCAAGGTTGGCAGCCTGTCCGGCGGTAACCAGCAGAAGGTGGTTATCTCCAAGTGGCTGCTGCGTGACTGCGATATCCTCATCTTCGACGAGCCCACCCGCGGCATTGACGTTGGTGCCAAGAGCGAGATCTACAAGCTCATGAACCAGCTGGCCCAGGACGGCAAGTCCATTATTATGATCTCTTCCGATATGCCCGAGCTGCTGCGTATGTCTGACCGCGTTGTGGTTATGTGCGAAGGCCGTGTAACCGGCGAGCTGGACATCTCCGAAGCTACTCAGGAAAACATTATGACCTATGCTACTATGCGTGAATGAGGGGTAATTAAAAATGACAAAAACTAAGAATACTGAAATCCTGGGCAAGAAGATCGATATGCAGAAGGTCCTTGCTCCTGCCGCTCTGGTGATCCTGTACATCCTGTTTGCCATCGTTGGCAACAACTTCTTCAGCTGGTCCACCGCTGAGAACATTCTGCAGTCCGCTTACTACATCGGCTTTATGGCCTTCGGTGTTACGTTCATTATCATCACCGGCGGTATCGACCTGTCCCTGGGTACTGTTATGATGTGCTCCGCTCTGGTCGGCGCTTATGCATTTAACGTATGGAATCTGCCCCTGTGGGTCGGTGTTTTGCTGACTGTGGTGATCGCAGTCCTGTTCGGCTTTATGAACGGCTTTATGATCGCTAAGCTGGGCCTGCCCCCCTTCATCGCAACGCTGGGTTCTCAGATGGTCTCTATGGGTATCGGCTCCATCATCACCAAGGTTACCGCTCAGACCTGGCCCCCCGCATCCGCAGAGGTCGGCGGCTGGTTCAAGCAGTACTTTGTCCGTGAGAAGGTCCTGGGCATCATCCCCATCGGCGCTATTTGGCTGTTCCTGTTCTTCGTTATCGCATCTCTGATCCTGCACAAGACCAAGTTCGGCCGTTACCTGTATGCCATCGGCTCCAACGAGGAAGCTGCCCGCCTGTCCGGTATCAACACCGCTAACTGGAAGATCGGCGCATACTGCCTGTCCGGCTTCTTCGTAGGTATGGCTGCTCTGTTCTATGCCGCTGTTTACTCCACTATTACTCCCGGTACCGGCGCAGGTCAGGAAATGCACGGTATCACCGGCGTTATCGTGGGCGGTACTTCTATGGCCGGCGGTTCCGGCACTATGGTCGGTACTCTGATCGGCGTGTTCATTATGTCCGTTCTGAAGAACGGTCTGCCCGCTTGCGGTCTGCAGGCTCCCTGGCAGAACTTCTTTACCGGTATCGTTGTTATCGGCGCGGTTCTGCTGGACATCCAGCGTACCAAGGCTGCTTCCAAGGTTAAGAAGTCCTGATTCTGATCGCCCAAACAGCCTGAGAAAACAAATCCCCAGTAAAATTAGTCAGGAAATTCTTGCAATTTCCAATCGGCAGATGTATACTACATTTGCTAATGAGTTCCGTATAAGTGCGTCTTCATCGCGCTTAGAATAAAATTACTTCTAAAATAGGAGGAAACCACAAAATGAAGAAACTCATTGCACTGCTGCTGGTCCTGGTTCTGGTTTGCACTATGGTCGCTTGCAGCAAAAAGGACGACACCATTTACATCCCCGTTATGGCAAAGGGCTTCCAGCATCAGTTTTGGCAGGCTGTTAAGGCTGGCGCTGACCAGGCTGCAGCTGACCTGGGCGTAAAGATCTACTTCGACGGCCCCGCATCCGAGACCGAAATCGCTGCACAGGTTAACATGATCGAACAGGAAATGTCCAAGAACCCCAAGGCTCTGGCTCTGGCTGCACTGGACACCTCCGCTGTTGCTGACATCCTGGACGAGTGCGCTAAGAAGGGCATCCCTGTCATCGGCTTCGACTCCGGTGTTCCCGGCGACACCTCCGGCGCTGTTAAGGCTACCGCTTGTACCAACAACGAAGCAGCCGCTGCTATCGCCGCTGAGAAGTTCGGTGAGAACGAGGATCTGGTTGCTAAGATGCAGGCTGCTACCGCTGACGCTCCCGTCAGAATCGCTGTTCTGTCTCAGGACGCTGTCTCCGCTTCCGTTACCGGCCGTACCACCGGTTTCGTGAACAAGATGGTTGAAGTTGCTTCCGCTTACGGCACTGTTTCCGTTGAAGGCCATCCCACTTGGGCAAACGAGGTTGCTGACGCTTCCATCATCGTTGACGTAGCTGTTTCCGCTACCACCGAGGCTGTTGACGTTCAGAACTCCGCTAACGCTCTGTTGGCAAAGACCGACCTGGCTGCAGTCTTCTGCTCCAACGAAGGCACTGTTACCGGCTTCCTGTCCGCTGTTTCCGACGGCGAGGACCTGGCTGACGGCGGCAAGTACGCTGACCTGATCGTTGCTGGTTTCGACGCTGGCGCTGCCCAGAAGAACGCTGTCCGTCAGGGCTGGTTCTATGGCTCCGTCACTCAGGACCCCTACCACATCGGTTACTACGCTGTCGAGATGGCTGTCGCTGCTGCAAAGGGCGAGACCGTTGCTGATAAGGACACCGGCGCACAGTGGTACGATGCTTCCAACATCGACGACGATATGATCGCTATGCTGGTTTACGACTAAGTCGTACCCAGAATTGAATCAATCGCGGCTTAAACCGACCGGCACCACTTCGGTGGTGCCGGCTTGCCTATAACAGGTTTTGCGGCTGAACGGTGCGCATACGGTGCGCAGCTTTGAACTGTGAAACACAGGAGGTAGTTACATGGGAAATACAAGGAACTTTCTGGCATTTGATCTGGGCGCCAGTAACGGCCGTGCGATCCTGGGCCAGTTTGACGGCGAACGGATCACTATGAAGGAACTTCACCGCTTTGAGAACAATTATATTGAAATGAACGGTGTGTTCTACTGGGATACGCCCTATCTCTACGGTGAATTGAAGAAGGGCCTTCTGGCATTCAAGCAGGGCAATTACGGCCAGCTGGATGCTTTCGGTATTGACACCTGGGGTGTGGACTACGGCCTTCTGGATGCGAACGGACATCTTGCAGGCGTTCCCCGCTCCTACCGCCTGGGTGTTCAGGCGGACGTGGATGCAGTACAGGAAAAGATCCCTGCTCAGGTTCTTTACAGCCGCAGCGGCATTGGCACTGGCTTGACCTTTAACACGCTGTACCAGCTTTACCGCAGAAAGCGGGAAGGGGATGCTGCACTGCAGATCGCGGAAACCATGCTCCTGACGCCTGACCTGCTGGGCTATTTCCTGACGGGCGCAAAGGGTACGGAGTATACCATCGCTACTACGACCCAGCTGTATAATCCCACCACCAGGGATTGGGACTGGGAGACCATTGACGCGCTGGAACTGCCCAGAAAAATCTTTACGAAAATTGACAAGACCGGTACTATCCGGGGCTATCTGCGCCAGGAGCTGTGTGAGGAGATCGGCTTGAATCCCGCGGCATTTGTAGCTGTGGGCAGTCACGACACCGCCTCCGCTGTGGCCGCGATCCCCGGTAAGGGCAGCTTTGCGTTCTGCTCCTCCGGCACTTGGTCGCTGTTCGGCGCGGAAATGGATAAGCCTGACCTGAGCGCGGAAGCAGCCGCAGCCGGTTTCTCCAACGAGGGAACTATCCAGGGTACATTCCGCCCCCTGCAGAACATCGTAGGTATGTGGATCATCCAGGAATGCCGCCGTGACTGGCTCAAGCAGGGCATGGATATTTCCTGGGACGGTGTTGTCCAGGAGGCCAAGAAGGCTGAACCTTTCCGCTCCATCATCAACCCCGACGCACCGGATTTCTATGCCGGCGGCAATATGGAAAAGAAAATCCAGGATTACTGCCGCAGAACCGGTCAGCCAGTACCCGAAACCGTTGGACAGGTTGCCCGCTGCGTCTATGAGTCCCTGGCACTGAAGTACCGCAACGCCTTGGAAGGCCTGGAGAAGATGAAGGGCCAGCGCATCGATTCCTTGAACATCGTTGGCGGCGCCATCAACAACCGCTTCCTGGATCAGCTGATCGCGGACGCTCTGGACCGTGAGGTTGTTACCGGTCCTGTGGAAGGCGCGGCAATCGGCAACCTGCTGACCCAGGCAATGGCTCTGGGAGATATCAAGGATCTGGATCAGCTGCGCCAGGTGGTGCGCAATTCCGAAGCTGTTGAGGTCTGGCACCCCAACCATACTCCCGCGTGGGAAGCAGCATATCAGAAGTTACTTACGCTACTGTAAACAAATTATATAAGGAGATGTCATTATGAGCGTAGATATGAGCAAGTGGCAGCAAATTGCCAAGGAGAACATCCACAACCGTCCTGCAGGTGTGGGCCGTCTGGCCGGTAAGATCACCATCGTTACCGGTGCTGCACAGGGTTTCGGCAAGGGTATTGCCGAGGAACTGTACAAGGAAGGCGCAACCATTGTTATTGCGGATATGAACCTGCCTCTGGCAGAGGCCGTCGCCAAGGAAATGGGCGAGCGCGCATGGGCAATCGGCGTCAATGTCTCCGATGAGGAGAGCTGCGCCAATATGGTTGCACAGGTTGTGGAGAAGTTCGGCGGCCTGGATATTATGGTCGCAAACGCAGGTGTCGTCCGCTCCGGCCCCATCGCTGAGTTTGAGAAGAAGGATTTTGAGTTTGTTACCGCCATCAACTACACCGGCCTGTTCCTGACCTGTAAGTACGCCGCCATTATTATGGAGGCTCAGCACGAGGCTGATCCCGAGGCTGCGTTCGATATCATCGCAATGTCCTCCAAGTCCGGTCTGGAAGGTTCCAACAAGAACTTTGCATACGCAGGCTCCAAGTTCGGCGCGATCGGCCTGGTCCAGTCCTTCGCTCTGGAACTGTGCGCCTACAACATTAAGGTCAATGCCATCTGCCCCGGCAACTACCTGGACGGTCCTCTGTGGAGCGATCCCGTGAGAGGCCTGTTTGTCCAGTACCTGGAGGCAGGCAAGGTTCCCGGTGCCAAGACCGTGGACGATGTCCGCCGTTTCTACGAGTCCAAGGTTCCTATGAACCGCGGCTGCCTGCCCATCGACGTGGCTCGTGCGGTGATGTACTGTGTTGAGCAGAAGTACGAGACCGGCCAGGCTCTGCCTGTAACCGGCGGCCAGGTTATGCTGAACTAAGAGGTGTAAAATGATCGATATTGCAATTCTTGAGAAATTGAATGCTCCCACCAAGCAGGAGCGTTTGGCCAATCTGGAACAGGTGCTGAAGACTACCCAGTTCCCCCCGATGGTACCCCAGTATATCAATAACCACATCCACACTACATACTCTTTCTCTCCTTACTCTCCCACGGCTGCGGTTTACGCCGCCCGTATGGAGGGCCTGTGCACTGCCGGCATTATCGACCACGATTCTATCTCCGGCGCGGAGGAGTTCCTGGAGGCCGCGAAGCTGGTGGATATGCCTGTGACCATCGGTATGGAGGCTCGCGTTTCTATGGATGGCACCCGTCTGGAGGGCCGCCGTACCAACAACCCGGACCAGGTGGGCGTGAGCTATATGACCATCCAGTCCGTACCCCACGACAAGATCCAGGCGCTGACCGAGTTCTTTAAGCCCTACCAGCAGGCAAGACATGAGCGTAACCGTCAGATGGTGGCAAAGATCAACGCGCTGCTGCCCGGCACCGATCTGGACTATGACCGGGATGTGCTGCCTCTGTCTATGGCCTCCGAAAACGGCGGCGTTACCGAGCGGCATCTGATGTACGCCCTGGCAATCAGCCTGGTCAAGCAGGTGGGCAAGGGTGAGGCAATGGTTCGTAAACTTACCGAAATGGGTCTGAACCTGTCCGCAAAGCAGGAACAGCAGATGCTGGACATCCAGTATCCTTTCTATGAGTACGACCTGCTGGGTATCCTGAAGGGTGCGTTTGTTCCCCAAATCTTCATCGATGCCACCACAGAGTGCCCGAAACTGGCGGATATGGTGAAGCTTTGCATTGACGTTGACGCCTATTTGTGCTATGCTTATTTGGGCGATGTTGGCGACAGTGTTACCGGCGACAAGAAGGCACAGAAGTTCGAGGATGACTACCTGGACGATGTGTTTGAGTGCCTGAAGGAAGAGGGCGTCAAGGCTGTCACTTATATGCCTACCAGAAATACCCCCGCACAGCTGGAAAGATTACGCGGTCTTTGCGATCAGTACGGTATGTTCCAGATCTCCGGTGAGGACATCAATTCTCCCCGGCAGAGCTTTGTGATCAAGGCTATGGAGAACCCTATGTTCCGCAATCTGATCGACGCAACCTGGAAGCTGATCGAGCACGAAAATAAATAAATATTCTCTAGGAGGAAGTTTTTTATGAATACCAAAGCAGTAAGAATTCACGGCAAGAACGATCTGCGCCTGGAAGAGATCCAGTTACCCGAGGTTGGCCCCGATGACGTTCGCATCCGCGTTGTTTCTGACAGCCTGTGTATGTCCAGCTATAAGGCTGCCATCGAAGGCGGCGAGCACAAGCGTGTTCCCGACCGCTGCGACCTGACCCCCACCATCGTTGGCCACGAGTTCTGCGGTGATATCGTAGAAGTCGGCGCAAACTGGGCTCATAAGTACAAGGTTGGCGACAAGTTTGTTATCCAGCCCGCTCACTTCCACAATGGTTCCCAGATGGCTCCCGGCTACTCCTACCAGTTCTGCGGCGGTAACGCACAGTACGGCAATGTCCCCATCGAGACCCTGCTGGAAAACTGCCTGCTGCCCTACGACTCCGAGACCTACTACTTCGGTTCTCTGGCTGAGCCTCTGAGCTGCGTTATCGGCACCTTCCACGCTATGTACCACACCAAGGCCGGTTCTTATGTCCATGAGATGGGCATCAAGGAGGGCGGCAAGATGGCTCTGCTGGCTTCCGTCGGCCCCATGGGTCTGGCAGCTATCGACTACGCTATCCACTGCGACCGTAAGCCCAGCCTGCTGGTAGTCACCGACATTGACGAGGCAAGACTGAAGAGAGCCGCTTCCATCTACACCGTAGAGGATGCTAAGGCCAACGGCATCGAGCTGCACTATGTGAATACC
>JAZQDH010000070.1:0-83654 GCA_045546655.1 Faecousia sp. | reverse complement strand
CAAGATCGTTCAGGACGTTAAGCCCGGCGGCGTGTTCCTGATCAACTGCCAGTGGACTCTGGAAGAGCTGGAGCACCATCTGGATGCAGCATCCAAGCGTTACATTGCAGAGAATAATATCCAGCTGTACACCATCAACGCTATCGACCTGGCTATCAAGGTCGGCATGGGCAAGCGCACCAACACCATTCTGCAGTCCGCTTTCTTCTCCCTGGCAAAGGTTATGCCCGAGGCAGAGGCTATCGGCTATATGAAGGCTGCTGCTGAGGCTTCCTATCTGAAGAAGGGCCGCGACGTTGTTGACAAGAACTGGGATGCTATCGACGCAGGCGCTACCGCTTACGTGAAAATTGACGTCCCCGCTTCCTGGGCAACCGCCGAAGTTAAGGCTGTTGAGCTGAACCTGGAAGGCCCCGCTGCTACCGTTGCAGTCGCCAAGAACATTCTGATGCCCGTTGGCAAGATGGACGGCTACAGCCTGCCCGTTTCCGCCTTCACCGATATGGAAGACGGTCAGTTCCCCCTGGGCGTTGCTGCTTATGAGAAGCGCGGTGTTGCTGTTACCGTACCTCACTGGGATGAGACCAAATGTATCCAGTGTAACAACTGTGCTTATGTATGTCCCCACGCTACCATCCGTCCCTTCGCTCTGACTGAGGCAGAGGCTGCTGCTGCTCCCGAAGCTACCAGAGCTGTGCCCGTCAAGGCCGGCAAGGGCAAGGGTGTTTACACCTACACGATGGCAGTATCTCCCCTGGACTGTATGGGCTGCGGTGTCTGTGTCGGCGTATGTCCCACCAGCGCGATTACTATGGTTCCCCAGGAATCCGAGCTGGCTCAGCAGGATGTCTTCAACTATATGGTTGCTAAGGTATCCGAAAAGCCCGAGCTGCAGGACAACTCCGTCAAGGGCAGCCAGTTCCGCAAGCCTCTGCTCGAGTTCTCCGGCTCTTGTGCAGGTTGTGCCGAAACCTCTTATGCCCGCCTGGTCACCCAGCTGTTCGGCGACCGTATGTACATCTCCAACGCTACCGGTTGTTCCTCCATCTGGGGCGGACCCGCAGCTACCTCTCCCTACACTGTTAACGCAGAAGGCTACGGTCCTGCATGGTCCAACTCCCTGTTTGAGGACAACGCTGAGCATGGTCTTGGTATGTACACCGCCCAGGCTGTAATTCGTGAGTCCCTGGCCAACAAGGTCAAGACTGTTATGGAGACCACCTCTTGTGACGAGCGCAAGGCCGCTTGTCAGGCTTGGCTGGAGACCTACAACGACGGCGAGGCCAACAAGGCTGCTACCAAGGCTCTGATCGCAAACCTGGAAGCTAAGGTTTGCTGCGACACCGTCGCTGACATTCTGGCTAAGAAGGAATACCTGTCCAAGAAGTCCGTTTGGATCTTCGGTGGCGACGGTTGGGCATACGACATCGGCTTCGGTGGTGTTGACCACGTGCTGGCCTCCAACAAGGACGTAAACATCTTCGTATTCGATACCGAGGTTTACTCCAACACCGGCGGACAGGCTTCCAAGGCCTCCAACATCGGTCAGGTTGCACAGTTCGCAGCTTCCGGTAAGGAAACCAAGAAGAAGTCCCTGGCAGAGATCGCAATGTCCTATGGTTACGTTTACGTAGCACAGGTTGCTATGGGAGCAAACCAGGCCCAGACTCTGAAGGCAATCTGCGAGGCAGAAGCCTACAACGGTCCTTCTCTGATTATCGGCTACGCACCCTGCGAGGTGCACTCCATCAAGGGCGGCATGATGAACTGCCAGTCCGAGATGAAAAAGGCTGTAGAGTGTGGCTACTGGAATCTGTTCCGCTTCGATCCTTCCAAGGAAACCGGCAAGTTCACGCTGGATTCCAAGGCACCTAAGGGCGGCTATCAGGAGTTCCTGATGAACGAAGCCCGTTATAGCCGTCTGACCCGTGAGTTCCCCGAGCGTGCAACCGATCTGTTCGCAAAGAATGAGGCTGCTGCTAAGGAGCGTTACGAGCACCTATTGAAGCTGGTCGAAATGTACAAGGACTAATCCCTAAACATTTACTCGCCCCTGGGTTATCAGGGGCGAGTTTTCAAAGAGGTGACATATGCTCTGTACCGTTATCGATATCCGCGGTGACTATGCCTACGTCAAATATGAGGACACTGGTGTAGTTTCCGAAGTTGCAATTGCCCTGCTCCCCTTCGGTATTGATGTAGGTGACAAACTGAAATTTGAAAACTACGAGTTTACACAGATATGAAAATCCGCTGACCTACGCAACAGTAAGTCAGCGGATTATATCTTACTTTTTATTTCTTTGTTCCTTACGTTCGGCTCTTTTCCTATGGCGCTTTGCCTTGTTGATTTTCTGTTTCTCCTTAAAGTGCGAACGCAGCTCCGGTGGCTGATCGCGCAGCTTTTCAGGGTCGATATTCATAGTTGACAACCGCTTGTTGGTGACCTCACGGAGCAGCGTATGGATCACGGAAGCCACGGGGATCATCAAGAACATTCCGGCCACGCCAAGCAGCTCACCGCCAACCGCAACTGCCAGAAGAACCCACATACCGTTCAGTCCAATGGATGTACCCACGACTCTGGGATATATCAGATTATTCTCAATCTGCTGTAAAACCAAGAACATACCCACAAACACAACAGCCTGCAAAGGGTCATTCACAAGCATCAAAAAAGCACCCACGATGCAGCCGATGAATGCGCCAACAATAGGAATAAAGGCCGTTACCGCGATCAGAATACTGACCAAAGGTATATAGGGCATTTTAAAGATTGCCATGCTCACAGCAAAGAGGCATCCAAGAATACACACTTCTACGCACTGGCCAGAGAGAAAATTGGAAAACGTAGAATTTGACAGGCGCAGTACACGCACAACTCTGTCACCAAATCGCTCTGGGAAGAACGCATAAAGCAGTTTTCTCCCCTGTCTTGCCAGCGTCTCCTTTTGAAACAGGCTGTATAATGCAAAGACAAGCGCGATTACGAAATTGACCAGTCCGCTAAACACACTGCTGATGGCAGAAAAAGCGCCACTGACTATTGCGGAAACACTGCTGCCAAACACAGATGCCGCCTGCTGCAGAATACTGCTGAAGTCAAACGACTCCAGGTTCGTATTCGCAATGATCCATTGCAGCAATTGTGGATTCTTCCCCAAGAAGTTTACAACAAATGCTTCCACCTTAACAAAAAAACTCTGCAAGGCGGGAACGAGGGAGTTAACCGTTTCAATCAACTGGGGAATCAAGAGCCAGAAAACAACCGCTAAGATGAGCAGCAAGGAAAAAAGTGTTAACACGACAGCCAGCAGGCGGCGCAGCTTTTCATTCTTTAATCCTTCGATTCTTTTAAGCTGGCCTTCGAATGCACGCATTGGAACGTTCAAAATAAACGCCAAACCGGCGCCGAGAACAAACGGAGAAAAAATTCTATTTATTACACTAAAGACACCGCTGACCCTCTCCGTGTCGTGCAGAAGCCAATATAACACAATACCTGCCGCAACCACAACAAAAAGGTTTCTCAAAGTCTTTTTATTAACTTCAAACAAGCTTCTCTCCCCTTCCTATGCCCATTATAACGTATAATTTTTGATAAAATGTGAACCCAACAAAAGTCATTTGGATAAGTTTATGAGTTCCTGGCACAGAGCATCCACAGAAGCTTCTTGTGTTGCCCAGCTGGTGCAGAAACGGACTGCACGATGCTTCTCATCCACACGCTGCTGCTCACAAAATGTGAACCGGTGTGAAAGCTTCTGCAGGAGCTCATCCGGCAAAACAGCGAATACCTGGTTTGTTGTTCCGGGAACAAGCAACGCATAACCCAACGTATTGAGGGTGGCACGTATTTTGTCAGCTAGACGGTCCGCATGGGCAGAGATTTCAAAATATGCACCACTTTCCAAAAGCGCTTCAAATTGCTGACCGATCAACCAGCCCTTGGCAAGCATCGCGCCATGCTGCTTCATTAAATAGCGGAAGTCTTCCTGAATTGCAGGGTTGGAAATCACAACAGCCTCACCAAACATAGCACCGACCTTTGTTCCACCAATATAGAACACATCCGTCAGCCGAGCAAGATCCGCAATGTCCAGATCATTATCCGATGCCATCAGACCGTACCCAAGGCGCGCGCCATCCACAAACAGGTAAAGTCCAAATTCCTTACATACCTCGGAAATATCCGTAAGCTCACGTTTGGAATAGATCGTTCCCAGCTCGGTTGGATTGGAAATATATACAAGCTTCGGCTGTGCAATATGCTCTCTGCTGCCATCATACAAATGTGCCAGCATTGCATCACGAATCTGCTCGGCCGTGATCTTCCCATCCTCGGAGGGCAAGGACAAGACCTTATGTCCGGTGGCCTCCACTGCACCTGTCTCGTGGACATTAATGTGGGCGCTCCAGGCGCCCAGTGCTGCCTGATGTGGGCGAAGGGAAGCAGCAATGACGGTCAGATTGGCTTGCGTTCCGCCTACCAGAAAGTGGACAGCCAGTGAATCATCCTTACACAAATTTCTAATAATATCAGCGGCACGACTGCAGCACGCATCCTCTCCGTATCCATCCCGCTGAATGCCCTCATTGGCAAGAAGCTTACGCATCACACTGGAGTGACAAGTCTCGTTATAGTCATTATGAAACAGCAGCATAAGAACCCCCAATAAATCTAATACCGTTATTTTACCGTTTTCCTAAGATACTGTCAAGAACACATATTCGTTTTCTGGCTGTCATAGAATAAACACGGTAGCACACAGCAGGGAGGTTATCTTATGGCAGATACGATCGAGGAGCGCGCCTGCGAACTGGCTGTGTACATTATCGAAACCGGAGCAACTGTAAGGTCTGCTGCCAAACATTTCGGTATATCAAAATCAACGGTACATAAAGATCTATCGCAACGATTGCCCCAGTACAATAGACTGCTATACCAAAAGGTTCGTCTGATCTTAGACGAAAACAAAGCGCAGCGGCACATTCGAGGCGGAATTGCCACAAGGAATAAATATCTTGACATTAGGAAAAAATCCTAAATGTGTTCCCAACCGCTATGCGGTTGGGAACACATTTTTATAAATCATCTGCATCCTGTACGGGTTCTTCGTAGGGATCTTCGCCCTTTCCCGTGTAACTGCCAAGGGGATCCGTTTCTATTTTAGGATCATAAAACTGACCTTTATCTCTCCTTTTCATAATGACACCTCCGAATATAGTCTGTCGCACACAGAATCATTTATCCGGTTTGCAATATGTAAAATAATATGGTATACTGTGCATCAGGTGGTGATCTGATTGTTTAATATCACTTTGATTACTGTTGGAAAACTAAAAGAAAAGTTTTATCTGGCCGCCGCATCAGAATACGAAAAGCGGCTTAAGGCATATTGCCAATTTCAGCATCTGGAGCTTCCGGAAACACGTCTTCCGGACAATCCTTCCGCAGCAGAGATTTCAATAGGTTTGGAGAAAGAGGCGGATCTCATCCTATCAAAGATTCCCAAGGGCGCGTGGTTCTGTGTATTGACCCCGGAAGGAAGATTACTGTCCTCTGAGCAGTTGTCTTCTAAGCTGCATGATGTAAAGCTCTCCGGAAAAAGCTGTTCCTGTTTTCTGATTGGATCTTCTTTTGGTATTGCTCCGAGAGTAAAGGACAAAGCTGATTTCAGGCTTTCAATGAGTCCTATGACGTTCCCCCATCACCTTGCCCGCATTATGGTATTGGAGCAGATTTACAGGGCCGAGTCCATACAGGCAGGCAGTAAATATCACAAATAGACCGGCCGAAAATCGTCCGGTCTATTTTATTAAAACTCACCATTTGCATACATCACAGCCGACAGCGCGCATAACGGCGCGGTCTCGCACCGCAATATACGCTTTCCAAGAGTGCATATCTGGAATCCGGCATTTTTGGCCTGCTCCACCTCGCTCATTTCCAACCCTCCCTCAGGGCCTGTCAGCAGGCTGATTGAATCGTACCGGCCGCCCTCCAGGGCCATATGAAGCGTTGTTGCCCGTTCATTTTCATAGAACAAGATGGCCTTATCCGCCAGTGTTGCCCGTTTAATGGCCTCCTGGAAGCTGCTCAGAACAACAACCTCCGGAACTCGTCCACGCCCGGATTGCTCTGCCGCGGAAGCCGCGATTTTACACCAACGCTCCACCTTTTTCTTCAGACTCTTTTCGTCCGGCCGGGAAACACATCTGTTAGATGGAAACGCAACGATCTCATATGCTCCCAATTCCGTGGCTTTCTGAATGATGTGCTCCAGCTTGTCGGATTTTGGAAATGCAGTATATACACTTACCCGAACGTTCGCTTCTGACGACGACAGGTACTCGCTGTCCACCACAAGGCTGATTAGCCCCGGACTTACATCGCTGACCGTGCAAATACATTCCTTACCTTGGCCGTCACACACCACAACCTGTTCCCCCTGCTTAATCCGCAGGACCTTGGCATGGGCGGCGTTTTCACCTTTCAGAACAAGAAATCCCGGCTTCATCTCATCCGCAGGAACAAAAAAACGAGTCATACACCCTTCTCCTTACAAAAATCTGCAATCAGTATAGCACAGCATATTAAAGAATACAACGGTATGATATGGCCGTATTTGCAAAAAATTATTGACAAATACAAGCTGAATGGTTATAATGTGCTAGTGCACTTGCGAGAGTGTTGGAATGGTAGACAAGCACGTTTGAGGTGCGTGTGGTTACGCCGTGTGGGTTCGAGTCCCATCTCTCGCACCAAAACAAGGACACCATTCGGTGTCCTTGTTTTTGATTTACCGGGAATTGACAATACATTTACTTCACAGTAAAATATACTAAACTACCAACAAGGAGACAGATATGGCAAGTTTTCGTTTTCATTTGGCCTTGGTCGCCGCAAAGTGCAGCTCCAGGCTAATCAAGCTTCTTGGACGCAACGCATCCCATAACCCCGGCGTGATCGCACTGAAGATCTGCCCTGATTTTATGGATCAGGCCCCGAAGGCCCCCACAGTAATCTGCGTTACCGGAACCAATGGCAAAACCACCGTTTCCAACCTGCTGACGGATGCCCTTAGAGCCGAGGGTAAAAAGGTTGTCAACAACCGCACAGGCTCTAACATCGTACCCGGCTGTACCACCAATTTGATCAACAGCCTTAACTGGATGGGAAAGTGCGCAGTTGATGCAACAGTATATGAAGTTGACGAACGTGCGTCCCGTTTGATCCTCCCCCACTTAAAGCCAGATTATCTGGTTGTAACAAATCTTTTCAGAGATTCTCTCAAGCGCAACGCCCATCCGGATTATATTTTCAGCGTGATCGACACCTACTGTCCTGACACCACCAAGCTGATCCTCAATGCTGATGAGCTTTGCAGCAGTGCACTGAAGCCGAACAATCCCCGCGCGTATTACGGCATCGGCAAGCTCCCCGATGACATCGCCAGCTCCATCAATATCGTTTCCGATTACAGCATCTGTCCGGAATGCGGTACGGCACTTCAGTATGAATACCTGCGGTATCACCATATCGGCTATGCCGTCTGTCCCATTTGCAGATTCCATTCCAAGGATGCCGATTATCTTGTAACTGATGTCAATAAAGCGCAGATGACCCTTACGCTGAAACACAATGATGAGCTTCAACACTACCCTCTTATCAGCGATATCACATTTAACATTTATAACGAATTGACTGTTATCACCACTCTTCTAGAGCTTGGTATCCCTAGGGAGCGTGTTTATGATATTGTTGCAGGCATTAAAGTTCCCGATTCCCGTCTGAACCACACTACGGTCAACGGCATTACCATCGTGCAGGCAATGAGTAAGGGACAGAGCTGTATTTCTTCCTGCAGAACCTTTGATTATGTATCCCAGGAGCCCGGTAGAAAAGCGGTTGTACTGGCTATGGATGACTACTATGACCGCAAGAAGAGTGTGGAGTATATCGGTTGGATCTACGACGTGGACTATGAGTTTTTGAACAAAGAGGATATTCTCCAGGTCATTGCCACCGGCCCCAGATGTTACGACAACAAGGTCCGCCTTCTGCTTGCGGGCGTTCCCGAGGAGCGAATTTTCTGTGCCGAAGATGAACTTGCCGGTATGGATCTCGTTGACACCCAGCTTGTTGACTCCGTATACATTTTGTACGACACATCTACCTACGATCTGTCCTGTGATATGAAGAAAAAGCTGATTAATAAACTGGAGGACGCGCAATGAAAATTGAAATTTTATATCCCCAGTTGTGCTGCCTGTATGGTGACAAGGGCAACACGTTATTCCTTCAAAAGGCTTTCCCCGATGCCGAGTTTATCTACACCCAGCTAAATGACCGCCCTGCTTTTCTGGATGGAGATGTGGACTTGTGCTGTATGTACTCTATGAGCGAACAAAACCAGGAATGGATCCTCAGCAGGATGATGCAGTGGAAAGATGAGATCATCTCCGCCCTGTCCGGCAACACCGTATTTCTGCTGCTTGGCAACGCAATGGAGCTGTTTGGTTCCTACATTCAGCGTGAGGACGGCAGCAAGGTTGAATGTTTGGATGCATTTGAGATTCACAGTGTGCGACACGCTCCCAACCGCTTCAACACATTGATCCAGGCGGAATTTCAGAATATGACCCTGCTTGGATATACCAGTCGTTTCAGTGACACTTTTGGCATCACTCATGAGATTGCTATGTGCAATGTTGTGATCGGTTCCGGCTCTGATCCCACAACAAAACTGGAGGGTATTTACACAGGGAACGTGATCGCAACCTACCTCTTAGGGCCGATCCTTGTAGCCAATCCGGACTTCAGCAAGTGGTTGTTCCAGAAGCTTGGCCGCGAAGACATCCCCCTTCCCTTTGAAGACGATTTGTATCGTGCCTACGAGACGAGAAGAAAGGAATTCCAGCGTTCCGACCTGGAATTGGACTAACGGATATGAATGCTTTTCGCAAAACGAAGGCTGTGATCAATCTGGGTGCTATTCGACGTAATACGCAGCGGATCATTGCCAAATACTCCGGTTACAAGTATTACACCGCTGTGGTGAAGGCAGACTGTTATGGTTACAGAGGCGAATTGGTCGTAAAAGCGATGATCGAGGGCGGCGCCAACAGCCTGGCCGCCAGTCTATTGGAAGAAGGTCTGCAATTGCGCCAGCATTTTACAGATATCCCCATCCTCCTGTTTACACCAATGTCCGGCGAATGTCTTGACCATTGTGTTAAGAATAATATCTGGGTGACTGTTGTCAACAAGCAGCAGGCACTGGAAGCGGCCCAGTGTGATGGCCTTGATGTTGTTATCCGGGCCAATGGCGGCAGCGATATTTTAGGCGGTCCTATTGACCGTGACGAATTCCAGGAAATCTTCAATATTTTGCAAAGCGGTCTGTGCAGCTTAAAAGGCATCTACCTGCACAGCTACAACGCGGAAGAAGCGTTGGATACCCAGAGGGAATACGAAATCTTCGAGGAAATGACATCCGGCCTGGATTTGTCATTATTAGATTTCGTCAGTGTCAGCAACTCACTTACATTGCCCAGATACGAAAAAAAATCTTACTGCAACGGCTGCAGATTGGGAAACATCGTCTACCGTATCGAAAGTGCGGATCCACAATTGGAACACACCTTCCGGTTGGAGTCCCAAGTATTGACAGTCTTCAGTCTCAAAATGGGACAATCCGTTGCCTACTCTCACGCGTACACCGCAGATCGCGACAACACCCATATTGCCGCAATTCCCATCGGCTTTGGCGACGGATTCTCAAAAACTAACATCGGCCGGGATGTGTTTATAAACGGTAAGAGATACCCGGTTGTAGCAGTCACAATGGACATTACACACATTCTTGTGGATAGTACCGTTCATACCGGCGATACCGTTCTGCTGATCAAAGACAACCACCATCTTGACGAAATCTGCGCCCACATCCACGGTGCCACCGAGGAACCTATCACCAACCTTAATAAACGTGTTCACAGGGAATATATTGACGGGTAAAAACAGAGGACATCTAAATAGATGTCCTCTATTATATCACTTACGAAACACCAGCAATCTGCTGGAAAAATAATTTAATATGACCACCAGGATGCTTGTTATCACCTTCATCAGATTGCCATTCAAACTGAGCAGGTCAACCGTTATAAAGATGATCAGGGTTTCAACCGCTCCAGAGCCAATCCTACACCCAATGAACCTGCAAAACTCCGGCCAGGTAACAGATACCGACCAATCCATGCTTTTGAAAACAAAAGGCTTATTGGTAAGAAAAGCGAACAGTACCGCAGCAAACCACGCAATCACATTGGATGTGGTGGCAGAAAAATGCAGTAGATTATACAGCGGCAGGTATACCAGATAGTTTACAAGCGTTGTTAACACGCCAAATATCAAGTAAAGAACGATATCCCTGTGTTTCTTGCAGATGTCTAACAGTCTCTTCATATCAATAACCCAGTTCGTCTCCCACAATTATAAACTTGATTCTGCCGGCAGGTCTGCAGTGCCGTGTAACAACAATATGGTTGCAGATGCAGCCCTCACTTTTGCAGTCGTGGCAAACACCGGTCTGGGAACAAGGTGTATCCGCCGCAAAGCGCTGCTTATTCATTGGCGCCGCAATGGTTCTGGCTCTGTGAATCGCATCCTCCAGGGTATCCGTGATCTTATTCATACCTGCCAGAATCAGAACGGATTTCGGACCGTAAATAATGGCAGCGGCACGGTTTCCACATCCGTCAATGCTTACCATCTGACCATCCAGACTCAGCGCATTGGCACTGGCGAGAAAAACATCTGCAAACATCGCATCTTTTGCTACCTGATCACGCTCTTCCTGTGTGCTGCAGCTGTCACGGTCAAGGGCATTGTACTCACCGGCCCTAACCGCGTCCAAAAGGCCAATTTCCACCGCGGACATCGTGCCGCCCCAGCCAACACTTGCGCCCTTGGGAATCAATTCCAGTGCTTTCTCCAGGGCATCTTCCTTTGTAGCGCAAAAATATGCGTCAAAGTGGCGTGAACGCAGATTCCTGACCACCTGCTCTCCACGCTTGGCATACAGTTTCATCTTTGCTGTTGTCATATAATCCCCCCTCTTTAAGAAAATGGGCGGACAAAAGTCCGCCCATATGTAAATACCTTATACACCCATCAGTTTTTCCAGCGCTGCCAGTTTCATACATGTACAGAACACGTCCATAGCGACTTCCAGCTCCGCAACAGGAGGCAGACTGGGTGCGATACGGATGTTGCTGTCCTGAGGGTCTTTGCCGTACGGATAAGTAGCACCGGCGGGAGTCATCTCAACACCAGCCTCCTTGCACAGCTCCAGGCCGCGCTTAGCAGTTCCGGGCATTGCATTATAACTGACAAAGTAGCCGCCGGCAGGAGTGATCCAGTCGCCGATTCCACAGGGAAGCATTTCCCTGGTGAGCACATCCGCAACAACCTTAAATTTCGGTGCCAACAGGGCTGCGTGGCGCTTCATCACTTCCAGAGTATGGGCTTTATCCTTCAGATAACGGACGTGGCGAAGCTGGTTCACCTTATCGTGAGAGATCATCTGAACGCCAAACAGCTTGGAAATATACTGCACGTTGGCCTTGGATGTTGCAAAGGCGGAGAAGCCGCCGCCCGCAAAGGTAATTTTAGAAGTGGAGGCAAACTCATAGACCATATCCGGATTGCCTGCCTCGGCGCACATAGAGATGATATCCGGGAAGGGCCGGAACTCACCCTCAAATTCGTGGACACAATATGCATTGTCCCACATAATGGTGAAGTCAGGCGCAGCTGGCTTCAGATTTGCAAATCTGAAGATCGTTTCATCGGAATAAACGATGCCATCGGGGTTGGAATACTTGGGAACACACCAAATACCCTTAACCTGGGGATCTTTAACCAACTCCTCAACTACATCCATATCCGGTCCAGTGGGTGTCATCGGGACCACGATCAATTCCGCACCGTAGAACTCAGTAATGCGAAAATGTCTGTCATAGCCGGGGCTGGGGCAAAGGAACTTAACAACGTCTTCCTTACCCCAGGGGCGCTCACTGTGGAGCAGGCCGTGGGAGTACGCACGGGAAATAATGTCAAACATCAAAGTTAAGCTGGAGGTACCGCCAATGAAGATATTTTCGGCCTTGCAGCCAAGAACATCGGCCCAATACGCCTTCGCACAGGGCAGGCCGGAGAGCTCACCGTAGTTTCTGGCATCAATACCCTCGTAAATGCAGTCTTCACCGGATTTAATGACCTCAACAATATCACTGACCGCATCCAGCTGAAGCTTGGAGGGCTTACCTCTTGCCATATTCAATTTCAAATTCTGTGCTTTGCACTCCTCAAAATGCGCTTTTTGCAGCTGGTATTCTTTTTCCAGCTGTGCCTTGTCCATAGAAGAATATCTCATATGACCACCCTTTCATTATTTTCAATTTTTCTGGATATAATATACATCTTTCGTTGCAAAAATGCAATATACGAATGGGTAAATTTCATTCTTTGTAATGAATTTCGCTACATTTGTTTCATTGTACAAGTTTTGTCCCAAAACGAATATAAAATTATATAGATTCCTCACTTGCAAATCTATTGTTTATGGCATAAAATGAAAAGGATTTGTAAATTCCCAGCGGTTATCTGTGTCCCCCGACAGAAAGGAAGATAAGATGAGCCAAAACATAAATATACCCGAGATTTTCGGCTGTGACGTTTTCAACGAAGCCGTTATGAAGCAGCGCCTAGCGCCAAATGTATATAGTTCCTGGAAGCAATGCATTGCAACCGGCACATCCCTGGACATTTCCGTTGCCAATGAGATTGCAGAAGCTATGAAACTCTGGGCAATTGAAAAAGGTGCTACCCACTATACCCACTGGTTTCAGCCAATGACCGGAATTACCGCTGAGAAGCATGATTCCTTCATTTCGCCCACCGAAGATGGAAAAGTGATTATGGAGTTTTCCGGCTCTGCCCTGGTCCGCGGCGAACCGGACGCTTCCTCCTTCCCTTCCGGCGGATTGCGCGCCACATTTGAGGCCCGTGGCTATACCGCCTGGGACCCCACTGCATTTGCCTTTGTTAAGGACGGAAGTCTTTACATACCTACCTGTTTCTTCTCTTTTACCGGCGCCGCCCTGGACAAAAAGACCCCCCTGCTGCGTTCTATTGACGAGGTTTCAAGAGAAGCTGTTCGCATCCTGCGCCTGTTTGGCGATCAGGAAACACAAAAGGTCGTTGTTTCCGTAGGTGCTGAACAAGAGTACTTCCTGCTGCCCAAAGATCTGTATGCACAGCGGGAAGATCTGCGGCTGACGGGTCGTACCCTCTTCGGTGCTGTGCCCCCAAAGGGTCAGGAGCTGGATGACCACTATTTCGGTACGATCCGTACCAGAGTATCAAAATTCATGCAGGATCTTGATGAACAGCTCTGGCGCCTGGGTATCCTGTCCAAAACCAAACACAACGAGGCCGCGCCCTGTCAGCATGAGCTGGCACCCATCTACTCCGATGTCAACAGCGCTTGTGATGCCAACCAGCTGATCATGATGATTATGAAAAAGTGTGCTGCCAAACATAATCTGGTCTGTCTGCTTCACGAAAAACCCTTCGCCGGCGTAAATGGCTCCGGAAAGCACAACAACTGGTCTCTGACTACTGATTCCGGCAAGAATCTGTTCAGTCCCGGAAAGACGCCCCGGCAGAACGCGCAGTTTTTGGTATTCCTGGCTGCATTTGTAAAGGGCATCGATGAATACCAGGACCTGCTCAGATGCTCCGTCGCTTCTGCCGGTAACGACCACCGTCTTGGGGCAAACGAAGCGCCCCCCGCAATTGTCTCCATTTTCCTGGGGGATGAATTGTATGCTGTTGTAGATTCGATTATTAACGGCACAAACTACACCGATCCCGAGAAGAGCCTTATTCGCATCGGCGTTGACGTACTGCCGGCGATTCCCAAAGACACAACCGACCGCAACCGCACCTCCCCCCTTGCGTTTACAGGCAATAAATTTGAGCTGCGTATGCTTGGTTCCTCTATGTCCATTGCCGGTCCCAATATTACCCTCAACACCATTATGGCAGAGGAGCTCGGGAAGTTCGCTGACATTCTGGAACAGGCGGATGATTTTGATAGTGCCCTGCAGTCTCTTGTCTGCGATACATTTACTGCCCACAAGCGCATTTTGTTCAACGGCAACAATTACTCTAAGGAATGGGAGGATGAGGCACAGCTTCGCGGCTTGAGCAATCTTCGTTCCACGGCCCATACCCTCCCCACGTATATTGACCAAAAAAACCTTGATCTTGTGGTCAAGCGCGGTATTTACACCCGTGAGGAATTCCTTGCCCGGCACGAGATCCATCTGGAAGCCTATTGCAAGATTATCAACATCGAGGCACGTACAAGTGTAGATATGATCCTGCACCAAATCCTGCCGGCAGCGATTTCCTATACAAAATCTCTGTGCGAGAGTATGCTGGCAAAAAAACAGCTGTCCATTCCCTGTACGGCTGAGGATGCGCTGATCGGCAAACTGTCAGCCACAACGGATGCTGTTTACCAAAAATGTGAAAAGCTCCGGATTGATTTGGACAACGCCCCGGCTGTGGCGGAAAAAGCAGTTTCCTACTATCACGATGTGATCGTGGCGGATATGGAATCGCTCAGGATGGATGCCGATATTCTGGAACAGTTGACCGATAAAAAATACTGGCCATACCCCACATATTCCGACCTTTTGTTTTACTAATTATAAAATCAATAAATCATTCCGTTTAAAAATGGCTTGCTGTCTGGGCAATTCAGACAGCAAGCCATTTTTGTTCGATTCAAGATCAAATGCAACTTAGTAATACTTTCCGCTTTCCAGTCAATACTATCAAAAAATGCAGCGAGGTGGAATATGCAAACACAACATTGCGGCAGGCAAAGCTTCAGGCTCAACAAACCGCCTGTAATTACACACTGGGCAAGCGTTGTCGGTAAAAAAGAATCCCAGGGACCTTTAAGAAAATACTTCGATGTTTGCCAGGTCGATCCCTATTTTGGCCAGAGAACATGGGAGCAGGCGGAAAAACGAATGCAGCAATTAGCACTGCAGACGCTTGCAAAAAAGGCTGGTATATCTACAAGCGATTTTCGACTGGTTTTCTCCGGTGACTTATTGAACCAGTGTATTGGCTCGTCCTTTACCCTTAGAAATACCGGCATACCACACATTGGATTATACGGAGCATGCTCAACTATGGCAGAAAGCCTGCTGATGGCCTCTATGGCAGTAGGCGGCGGTTTCTTCGATAACGCTGTGGCACTGACTTCATCCCATTATGCCTCTTCGGAACGGCAGTACAGATTCCCTCTCGGCTATGGCGGCCAACGCACACCCACAGCGCAGTGGACGGTCACCGGTTCCGGCGCAGCGCTTTTAAAGCAGCAAGGCAACGGCCCAAAAATCACGGGATGTACTGTCGGAACCGTTACGGATCTTGGTATTAAGGACGCAAACAATATGGGTGCTGCTATGGCACCATCCGCATTTGCAACGATACAGGCACATTTTGAGGACTTTAATACCACTGTTGATGACTACGATCTGATCGTAACCGGAGACCTGGGGCAATTGGGCAAAGATGTGCTTTTAATTCTTGCTGAAAAAGCTGGGATCAATCTGTGCGGCAAGATCACAGACTGCGGCACATTGATCTTTGATGCGGTCAAGCAGGATGTTCATGCAGGCGGTTCCGGTTGCGGCTGCAGCGGTGCTACGCTATGCTCCTATTTATTAAACGAAATCAGCAAGGGCAAACTCAAGAAGATCCTTTTTTGCGGCACTGGCGCTCTATTATCCCCAACATCCACGCAGCAGGGTTTGCCCATTCCCGGCGTTTGCCATGCGGTAGTCATTGAAGGAGAGTAAAATGGAATATATCAAGGCATTTATCGTAGGCGGTTTACTATGCTTAATCGGCCAAATTCTGATCGATAAAACAAAACTAACTCCTGCCAGAATCTTGGTTGGTTACGTGGTTACAGGTGTGATTCTTGGAGCAATTGGTCTTTACAAGCCTTTGGTAGATTTTGCCGGGGCGGGCGCAACAGTACCCCTTACAGGATTTGGTTACACCCTTTCAAAGGGTGTTAAGGAATCCATTCAGTCAGATGGATTCCTCGGTATACTGACCGGCGGTCTGGAAGCAACCGCCGGAGGTATCACTGCCGCAATTATCGCAGGTTTGATCGCAAGTTTTTTGTTCAGACCCAAGAATAAAAGCTAACATCCGGGTAATACTGTTTCTGCGGGAAACCGACACCGAAAACGGAGGTATTGTTATGAACAACCAGAATCGTAATCAGAATAACAACAGAAGCCAGAACCAGAATCAGAACCAGAATCAGAATCAGAATCAGAACCAGAATCAGAACCAGAACCAGAATCGCAACCAGCAGAACCAGAACAACCGCTAAAAGAACCGCCGAAAGGAATTTCCTTTCGGCGGTAATTCTTACCGTTCGATTTCAACCAAACTTCCCGTATGAAAATAATATAGCCAAACTTTGTTCACTTTCTTACAGAATATCTCCTCCAGCGCATCCGCATAAGCTCGGACCTGGGGTGAATACTGGGCTGATCTCTCCTCAACCGTGGATTCCAGGATACGATCGGTCTTAAAATCGATGATCGTGATTCCTGCATCTTCCACGAACGCACAGTCTACAACACCCTGCACGAGAATCCGTTCGTTTTCGATATCCAGATAATACTTTTGAGAATCCATCAGAACTGAAAATTTAAATTCTCTCAGGACGTTCTCTTTCGTTGCTATGTCTCTTCCCAAAGGACTCCGGAAAAAGCGTACGATGGGCTGAAGTTCAATAAGTCCGGACTCCTCCTGGCTGAGCAGGCCAGCCTCAACAAGGCGCGCCAGTTCCTCTCGAAGAGAATCCACATCAGCGCAGGCACTGTACGAAACATACTGCAGTAACTTGTGTAAAATTGTTCCGTACTCTTTTCGGGATGCGCCATTTTTGACAAAGGAGGCTTTGCGGAAACTCCTGGAATAGGACTGCACCGCCCCTTCCGAGATCTCTGCATCCTTCTGGCGTCCCTTCATTTGGGTGGCTGTCTGCTTCGATGGGATGACCGTAGATGTCATATGCGGATATCTGAATTCAATTCCCTCTTTGATCCTATCCAGGGTCTCAACAGCTATTCCCTCTGGCAGTCCTTCGGAAACGGATATGCCCTCTGTGATCTGGGCTTGACCAACATCAATTTTCCATACCGGTTCGCTCAACCGTGCGATACCTGGATTTCCGCCGAGGGCAAAGAATGCGCCGGCTTCTGTGCGTGTCAATGCAGTCTGCAAAATCCATTCACCAGGACAAGATACATCAGCCGTCAAAAGCTGTTTGGGTGTGTGTTCCAGCCGCATTCCGATTTCACGCAAATCGGACGCTAGATCCTTCACGGAATATATCATGACCAGCCTGTCCCGGGCTCTGGTCATAGCCACATACAGCACACGCAGTTCCTCCGACAAGCCTTCCTCCAGGATCTTGGCAGAGATCGCCCGCTTTGCAAGAGTTGGATAACGCACACGCTGGCGCGCATTCACAACATTCAAGCCAAGACCCAAATTCTTATGGCAAAGAACCTGCGCCCGGGCGCTTTCATCATTGAACCGTCTGCTGAGGCCGCATAGGAATACTACGGGAAATTCAAGTCCTTTGGATTTATGGATACTCATAATGGTAACGCCATCAGCATTTGCCGGGGCTTCTGCTGTTCCAAGACCTCTTTGCTCCAGTGATTCCAGGTACTGCAGAAAATAGGAAAGATCCTTTCTGCCAGTGTTCTCAAAATCAGAAGCAATTTGGCAGAAGTGCTGGATCTCAGCCACCCTATCAGCGCCATCCTTCATCGACGAATAAATTCGCAAAAGGTTAGTCTTATCAAGAATATGTGCCAAAAGCTGGCATAGCGTATCCATCTTGGCATCGGCGCGAAGTGAACTTAAAACCTCCAGAAAGTTCCTGGTTTTAGGTGACTCATCTCGTTTTAAGGATTCATACAGGCTATACTTCTTACTCCTGTACCGTATCTGAGCCACTTCTTCGTTTGAAAACGCAAACACCGGACTGACTAAAGCCGCCATCAGTGGAATATCCTGCAAAGGATTATCGATGATCTGCAGAATATTGATTAGGGTCTGTACCTCTTGTTTTTGCAAAGGTTCGCTGCCGTCTCCGGTGAAGCAGCGGATTCCCTGCTGCTCAAGCGCATACTGATAATGCGCGCCCACTGATCCTGGTGACCGGAGCAGGATTACGATGTCTGACGCTTTAATTGGTCTTAACACATCTCCGTCACGGACCATATGCTTCCCGTCCAGCAACTGTTGGATCCGTGAGCAGACAAAAGCTGCTTCTTCCCCGTAGGTATCCCGCTGGACCTCAATACCATAAAGCTCCACTTCCGGTTCGCCGATATCTACGTGCGCAATTCCCTCCCGTAGTTGTTCCGCTTCAGTATAATCGATTCCACCAACCTTTTTGGACATACATTGCCCAAAAACGTCATTCACCGCCCCGATAATACCGCCGGAGGAACGGAAATTGCTGCTGAGCAAAACTTTTCTGCCTTCCGTACCCATCGCTGAGTCGGCAGGAGCATAACTTGTATACTTTTCAATAAAAATTTGGGGATCTGCCAGTCGGAACTGGTAAATGGACTGCTTCACATCACCAACCATAAAGCAATTATTCCGCTGCATCGTCAGAACGTTGAAAATCGCATCCTGGACACCGTTTGAGTCCTGGTATTCATCCACCATAATCTCCCGGAAACGATCGGAAATTTCCTTTGCAGCGGCAGTTGCGCCGGTGCGTGTCTTCCCCAGAAGCAGATCCAGTGCATAATGCTCCAAGTCGGAAAAATCGAGAATGCGTTTTTGCCTCTTGAGCCTTGAATAGTTATCAACAAAAGACTTTACAAGCTCCGCCAGGCCCGTTGCTGCCCGGTTAGACTCCCGAAGGTCGGCCAGAAGCCGGTCGCTCTTGTCTGCAAAGATTTTATGCCGTTTCTCCACGTCGTCCTTACAGGCACCACGTACAGCTTTGATCTGTTCCACAAGCTGTGTATCCGTGCAAGCCTTTGTAAAGGTGAGCCTGCCGTAGTCAATCTTCCCCAAGGTGACCAATTGATCCCAGCTCCGGCAATCGTCCAAGCGCTGAAGCTGGTCAATCGTACTTTGCAGCAGCGCTGCGGGTTTTGCAAAGCCATCGGTACGCACGGCCTGTTCATAACACTTCCGAAGCGCGTTGATGTGCAGCCGCAGCGCTTCTTTGAAGCGATCCATTAAATACTCGCCCCAGACAGTCTGTGAGGCATCCGTGACGTCCAACACATCGGATGCGGCAACCGCCTCATCCAACCATTGGATGGGCTGAAGATGGCATATGGCACTGTTATACACCTTCAGGATAATATCCAGGATCAAACGGTCATCCCTGCCAATACCCTGTGTATCCACAAAGGCCTGGAAGAACGGATTCTGACCGATGGAATCGTATGCGGACGCAATCGTCCGCTCCAGGGCAAGCATTTGAAGCTGGCTGCACTCCAGTTCATCCGCCACCCGGAAATCCGCCGACAGATCCAGCCGGTAGGCATATTCCCGGAGAATGTCGGCACAAAACGAGTGAACTGTGGATATTTTCGCAAGGTACAGCCGCTGCATTTGCCGTTGCAGATGACGGTTGGATGGATCTTCCGCAATTTTTTCCATCAGCTTTTTGCTGATTTTACCGCGCAGTTCCGCCGCCGCAGCCTTTGTGTAAGTAATAATCAAAAAATCGTCTATGTTGGCAGGACACCCACTGTCTGTAAGATAACTCATCAGCCGGTCCACCAAGACCTTTGTCTTTCCCGAACCTGCTGCCGCGGAAACAAGAAGCCTGCCGCCCCTGTTGAATACCGCTGTCTGCTGTTGCAGAGTCAATGTTTCACTCAAGCTTCTTCACCGCCTTATCCACTTCTTCCCAGAATTGCCGGGAATCCAATGCTTTATAGTTGCGCCTTCCGGGCACCTCCTCCGGATGGCAGACCGCTCCGTACGGGCAAAACGCACACGCATTGTGGGCGCTGCCCCGGGTATACGGATTTGCCTCCACATTGCCGGATGCGATCTGATCCACCATCGATGCCAGCAAATGATAAACATACCGCTTTAGGGTCTTAAGCTGATCCAAATCTGCAAGATTGCCGGAGATCGTCCCATCCTTCTTTTTCGTACACGGCAATCTCACAGGGCTGTCGCTGTCCTCCATGGCATTCAGTACACGCTCATTATGCAAAAGCAGACCCTTTCGTTTCCACTGCTTCTGCCGTGCAAGCTTCACTTCGTCATCAGAAAGTGTCCCCTCCGAAGCAATTACTGGAACTCTGGCAGGAAAATACTGAACTCCCGCAGGAACTGCGTTCGCGCCAAGCAGGCCCCCACCGGATGCCTCCAGGGCAAACAGATACAAAAGCATCTGCAGGCCAAGACCGTTAAATATATCGCAGTAATCAAAATCCTTCTTGCCGGTCTTATAATCCACAACCCTGAAGTAATTCTGACCATTCTCCGCCCAGGAGTCTACACGATCCACAAATCCCAGCAGCTGGGCCTGCATCCGCTCACCACTAACCTCAACGGCATCCATTTCACCGCCATTGCCAAAGGATACTTCAAATCCCACCGGTTGGAATTGGGATTGCTGCATCTCTTCCCACAACTCACAAACGATCATCTTCAGTTCATTCACATTGCGCTCAAGCAGATAAGTGATTCTGGGATCATCCAGCTGGGCAAAATGCGACTGCATATACGCATCAGAATGGCCTTTTGCCAATTCTAAAACCTGCTCCAAAGAAAGTGCCTTGAAACCGCCACGTTCCAGCACACTTCTACCTGTATCCTCCAGAACAGCATGTACGTATGTACCGAATTCGGCAGGATCAATTTGCGCTGCCTTTCGTTCTGCTAGCTTTAAGCCATATTTCAGAAAATACGCCATTCGGCAGTCTGCAAGCTTGTCGATCTGGGAAGCTGACAGGCGCAGCACATCTCCATATAATTTGCGAACGGTTTCCCGTTCCATATGGCCCGGGATGTGTTCAGCGTTGTTTCTTAAAAATTCATACTCTCCGGTAATCCCAAGCTTCACCGCAGCTTCTTTAGAACCGGTACGCAGCAGAAACGCGGCAGCCTCTGACGTGTCACAAACCGCAGGACCAATGGGATCCTTGATCGTCATCTCAAAACCTGCCATATCACGAAGTCTGCGGTACACAAAAGAAGGTTGTCCCCCCGGAGCGGTCACGCAAATATCCTGCTGTGCGCCGGCAAACACACCGTAGATCTCAGAAAACTGCGTCTTCAAGCCATCAAGCGCGCCGCCAGTCAACGGCACGCCCATTTGACGAAGCAGGGTGCGTTCCTGGTCTGTCAGCACACCGGAAATGCCACCATAGGAAGGCAGCGCACCCTCCACCGCGCCGAGAACAAACAAATGCTTTGTCCGTTCACATCGCATTGCGGAAACAGGGCCAACCGTCACGCTGTCCAACACCGTTGGGATAGTGCCAACAGAGTACTGACCCAGCAGCAGTTTCAGCAGTCGAGCAAAGGACTCCGGCTCCCAGGATGTTTCTCCAAGCATATCATACATCTGCTCCAGTGCATCCAACAGAATCTCCCACAACTGATTCAGGATCTGGGCATTGCGATTGTCCCCTGCCCGGTCAAAATTCTCCGCCAACTCGGTAAGTCGTTCCGCCATTTTAATCTGCTCCAGAAAGCGGTATACGGATTCCAGCACCTGCCTTAGAGATGTTGCTCCCTTGATGGAATCAGCCATTGTTTTCAGGGGCAGCAGCGCCAGATTCTTTGCTTCATTGATATCGTTAAGCCTTCTTAAGGACGCATCTGTCCACTCAGCAGACAATCCATCCGGATGGTTTTTCCAGTCAGAGAACCACTTTGTACCGGAAATATTCCATATAATCGCGTAATTCTCCACCACATCACAGTCAGATGAACGCAAAACGGACAAGGGAGATTTCAGATAGCGCAGCACATCCCCCCGTTCAAAGCCGCAGCAAGCCGCATCCAGGGCCGTCAGCACAGTGGAAATCACCGATTTGTCCAGTATATCATCCGTGCCCGACAAATAATACGGAATGTGATATCTGTCTAACAGCATAGTAAGCGTATTTTTATACGCAGACATATCCGCGCAAACAAGACTGATATCACGAAAACGGGCACCGCCGCGTACCAATTCCAGGATTCGCTCCGCTACAAATCCGCACTCCTGCTGAATGCTGTCGGGCTGTCCAACACGAAGGCAGCCGAAAAGCTCACCGGAAATATCCGCCGAACCGCCAAATAGTTTCTTGCTTACCTGCAGCAACGGATTACCGTCATAGCTTATATGCTTGATTTCCGTCTTGATTCCAAGCCGCTTGGCTGCTGCAACGATCAGTCCTGCCGTTTCTGCAGCTTTCTCAAATGCCGGGTTCTGCGAGTGCATATCATCACAATTCAGACTGATTGTCACATTGGGAGAAAACTGCAGGATATGCTCAATGATGGCCATATTCTGCCGGGTGAAATCCGGGAAACCATCTATGTAGAATGTGTGATTGGCGGCAAAATCGCAATCCTCCAATTCCTCCAGAAGCCACGTCATTTGATCCCGGGGGTCACGTCTTCCCTGGGCACACAAACCGTCATACGCGCCCAGTATCAGCGACAGCTCCTCCAACTTTTGCGCAAATATGCCCTCAGACTGCAGTGCAGCGATTTGAAGGTCCTCAGATGATATGCAGCACCGTTTGAATTCATCCACTGCATCCAGCAGGCCCATCAAAAACTCCGGTTTTGTTTCCACAGAGGCGTAGGATTTCAGTTTGCTGGCAAGCTGACGGGTTGCGCCAGCCATAGCAACAACACGGCCGCCGTCATCCAGACACGGGAGCACCGCCCTATGGGTGTATTCACTTACCCGCTGGGCCAATCTGGTAAATGTCAGCACTTCTCCGTAGCGGCTGCTGGTATTTCCGCAGGTTTCACACAAGAGCCGTTCTGTATCGTGACTGATCAGCTCCGGGACGATCAGGATACGTCTGCCCCTTTTCTGCTGAACATCCTGCCTCAGCAGGGCCATAACCGCATCTGTATTCGCAACCCAATCAGCGCCTATCAACAATGTGAGCATCCCTATCCCTCCTTTTGTCCTATAATACCACAATTTCCGTCCAAATTATAGGGTATATTACAAGCCAAACAGAAAATTTTCAAAATTTCCAAGCCGTTCCAGCAGGTAGAATCTGAGTTTATACTCCTGGGGCTTCTGCAACGTTTCCACCAACCCATCCTGCAGACCGCATTCGGCAGCAAGATTACCAAACTCCTCAGATGTGGCCGGCAGGCAGAATGCCGGAAAAACAACGCACCACCAGTTTTTCCCCTCCGCTGCTCCAATCTTGATACGCAGAGAGTCATATACACCGGCAGGAAGTGTGAAGGTATCATACTGTCTTGCGGAAAAGGATTCCTGACATATACTGACCGACACAGGCGCGTTATGGCTGTTACGCTGCAGCGTCTCCTCCGCCAGGCTTTTGATGTTCGCAAGATTGGCCTCAATACGCTGCTTTGCCTCCGTCTGATCAGCGCAATCCGCAATTTCATATTGTAAATACGCAACTACTGCATCCCTGACCTGCAGTTTGAGACTCTGATCGTAATCACTGTCAGAATTGGCAACCACGTGCAATCGTACCAAATTATTGCGCAGCTGTACCTTCCAGCACATTACCGCACCAAGGTTTACTAGCAAACAGACTAGTACCATTGCAGAACCAAGTTTTATGTATTTCTTCATAAAAACACCGTCCATACTGAAATACTTCCAGTATGGACGGAATGAAACAATTTTATACAGGTTTTGCAATAAATACCTGGGGATAGTTATCTTTAAGCATATTGCAGATCACGGCCGCAAATTCAAATTCAGGCACAATTGCAAACACCGCAGAACCGGAACCGGTCATCTGGTAGGCTATGGCACCGTAGCTGTTAAAGATGGACTTAATATAATTCAGCTCCAAGTGGTCCTGGGTAACAATAGGGTCAAAAACGTTGTGGACGTTTTGTGCCAGCTTCCCCAGATCGCCGTTTAGCAATGCGCCCTCCATAGCCTGATGGTCCGGTCTTTTAGCAATGGCTGAGGCGTCGATCTTTTGATAGAGCTCACCAGTCGAGCAGGAAAAATCGGGCTTGCAGATTACAAAGCAGCAATCCGGAATATCGGGCAGCTTCCGAATCCGGTCGCCCTTGCCTTCAACCATTGCCGTTCCGCACAGCACGCAAAAAGGTACGTCACTGCCAATCTGGCTGCCCAACTCTGCCAGTGCGGGAACAGAAAGCGGACTGCCATAATGGCGGTTCAGCGCACGGAGCACCGCGGCGGCATCGGCGCTGCCTCCGCCCAAACCTGCTTCCATAGGAATGCGCTTGTGAATGCGAATCTCAAGGCCGTCCGGATCCTTGCCGACCGTGTCGCAGTACAGCTTTGCGGCCTTCCAGGCCAGATTCCGGTCATCCGTTGGAATCCCTTCCATTGTGCATTCCAGCTTCCAGGGTTTTCCGGTTCCCACGTCGATCTCAATATCATCCCTTACAGAGACCGTCTGCATAATGCTTTTGAGATTGTGGTATCCATCCTCACGCTTATCCAAAACATCCAGCGTCAGGTTCACCTTGGCAAATGCGCCTTCATACAAAGTTGTCATAGGATCTTTCTTCCTTCCAGATAATATCTCTTTTCGGCTGCGTGTCCAATAGAGAATGTTTTTCTCGGTGTCAGATTGCCACTGCGAATATAGGGGAACAGCATTCCTTTATCGATTTCCGGCAGCAGAATACCAACGTTGCCAGCCTTTTGCGCCAGTTGCCGCACCACATCCTCGCCATGGATATAGTCGATCTGACCCGGATTTCCTTTCAACCAACCATCCAGGAAATTCTGGACAAATGCTACGGCCAGTTCCTGCTCATTCACAGGCAAAATCAATTCCTCCTGCTCCGCACCAAACAAAAGCTGAACAGCAGTGCCTTCATCCGCACTGACACGCTTAAAATCAGCAAGGAACTTCTGCACATCCGTATCCGCGATCACACGGTAAATGGGTTCAAAGCGCATCGCATCACTGTGAATATTCTCCAGTTCGACCATGGCATATCTTGCCGGGCAATCCAGCCACATTTCCTCAGACATCTTGGATCTGAGCTGCTCATAACAACGCTTCGCTGTCAACAGAGAGTGGTTGCCATCACCAACCAGATAGATGTTATCTTTCTCGTAGGCCAACAGCGCATCGTCAAGCTTCTGGGCATATGCGCCATCTACCTTCCAGCCGCGGATATGTCCACCACCGGTCATCAGATCAAAATCATAGACCTTTTCCAAATTCTGCTTCTGGCTGCAAACTGAACCGACGATCCTATCGTCCTTATCATTGCAGAAGACCACGCAATGGCTGAATTCCAACGGTGCGCCAGTACGAACGGCCATTCTGGGGGGAACACGCTCCGGTACGGTTTCCTCCGTTGCAAAGACTTTTGTATTGTCTTTGGGATCAATGTCATACATAAGCAGATCGATCACGCCCACCAGACCCTGTCTTACGGAGCCATCCAGAAGTGTACGCTCTACATAAATATAGCTGTCCTTCAAGGCCTCAAAGGCATCCTCCTGCAAATATTGGTACATAGTCTGCCAAATCTCACTGATTTGCTGCTGATTTGTACAATGTAAGTACGCCTCCGGCAGGATCAAATTCAGTGTGGACAGTTCGTCACCAACATATTCCTTTACATTCTCCCAGTAGACAGGCTCCGACGTGTGCTGATCGCATGCGATCACTGACCATTTATCAAAATTGCCTGCTTTAGGCAGCAAAATTTCTGCACTTTTAAAACATCTGTCCATTGAACAAATCCCTCCGATTTTCAATCATGAATTTTATTGCACCATTATAACGAATGTTTTGCTGAATTGCAATCATATTTCCCAGGAATAAGAATAGAACCTACGATTATGGACATTATAGCAATATCCGAAATATATTGGAGGTTTCATTATGGATACATTGGCATTGATCCTTTCTATTGTCGGTTCTTTGAACTGGGGACTGGTCGCATTGTTCAAATTTGACCTGGTTGCCTGGATCTTTGGCGGTCAGACAGCGGTTTTAAGCCGTATCATCTACGGTTTGGTGGGCCTGGCGGGTCTGTGGTGCATCACCCTTCTGTTCCGCAAAAACCGCCCCTGTGTCGATGGCGAATAAGTAAAACGGCAGCATCCAGATACGGATGCTGCCGTTAATCCTTATGAATCAGCTACAGACACCTACAACAGGTTTAGCGCTTTCCGTCGTAGTTTTCTGTAATGCTTGTTGTATCAGCTGCCTTATCTGAAAATGTGCGGACGGGACTCAACCGCCATCTTCAGAAACACCGCCGTTGCCGCTGACGCCTTGATTTTCACTGCCGGAGGTGAAGTTGCAGCGGATAATGCAGCTAACCTTCGTTCCGTTGTACTCAGCGTGGATCTTAGTCGTACCTCCGCCAACCGCGACAACCTTACCATTATCAATTGTTGCCACATTTGAATTATTCGTCGACCATATGATATCAGTCTTGGCAATTTTGCCGCTATAGACTACCCAGCTTTCCCCTTGCTTGCTGAAGGTAATATCCGAACGATTCAGCATAAATTCTTCTTCCGGAACAGTGGCCTCTGTTGTAGGCGCGGTGGTCTCTTCCTCGGGTACATACGTACATTCGACAATGCAGCTGGCACTAACCTCTCCGCAGGTGACTGTAATATTGGCTCTTCCGGGACCAACGGCTGTTATCTTACCATTGGAAGTAACCGTGGCAACCTCCTCGTTATCAGAAGTAAAAGAGAGCACATCAGTGGTGTCTGAAGGTTCTGTGGTAACATTCAAAACCCTGGCCTCACCCAATGTCGAAAGGATCACCTGATTCACGTCCAGAGAAACCGCCGTACAGCTGATGATCTGCGCCTGGGGCAGCGTTGTAGGCTCAGAATCCACGGCCGCATTGGTATCCTGGGGCAGCAGTTGCTGCGGATCATCCAAAAAATCAGGTGCGAAGAATTTCAGGCAGATGTATGCAGCTACTGCAACAATTGCAAGAACCAGCACGATCGCAGTGATCACAAGCCCCTTTGTAGTTTTATCGCCGGACTGCTTCTTTGCAATTTTGTTTGCGGTGGTGTTAGAGATTGGCACCTGCGCGGCATAATTGCGCTTTTTTACGTTTTTCTTAGAAAATCTGCCGCCTTTCGTATACTGGTATGTGGAACCAGAGTTCCTGCTATGTACATCGTTGGCAGCACCCTGAGAGCCCACCGGACGAACACATCCGCAAATCGGACACTGTGTTGCCGTTTCCGGGTAAGTTGTGCCGCAAACCTCGCAAATAATCTTACTCATTGTCTTTCCTCCTCGTTTTGCACATATGTGCAGTGGACTTACAGTTTGATTATAACATTTCTTGAGGAATAAAACAACCATAAAGCTGTTGCTTTTTTATTGTTTTTATCATATGATATAAAAGAAAGAAAAGGAGGCGATTTTTTTGTCAGACCTGAAACAGATCTCGCCAATGCTCGACAATTTTGCGGTCGGTGGTGCTATCAGTTCCCACCACGGCGTACGCTGCTATCCCGCCATGGAAAATGATTTTGATGGCAAATACATCATCAAGGTCGTTTCCGTCCCCGCATCTCAAACACAGCTTGACGCGCTTTTGCTGACTGGCGCCTATTCCAGCCTGGATGCCGCACTGGCATATTTTAAAGAAATTGCTGATGAGGTAATAAACGAGGCTCAGTTCCTGGACAAGCTTTCCCATCTGGAAGGTTTTCTTCCCTATCGCAGCTTCCAGTGTGAGCGCAAAGAGGATGGCAGCGGTTATGATGTCTACTTACTGAGCCCCTACCGCCGTACGCTTACCAGGCAGTTTATGCGCGCGCCTTTGTCCCATTTGGACGCAGTCAACCTGGGTTTGGACATTTGTGCGGCACTTACCGTTTGCAGAAATTCCGGATACTTGTATGTGGACCTAAAACCCAATAACATCTATGTCACCAATGATAAGAGTTTCTATATCGGTGATCTAGGCTTCCTTGATCTCGGTTCACTAAAGTATGCATCCTTACCGGACAGATATCACAGCGAGTACACCGCACCAGAAATCTCCGATGCATTCTCCGCATTGAACACCACCTTAGATACTTATGCTTTGGGTATGATCTTGTACCAGGTGTACAACAACGGTGTTCTCCCCGCACCCCCAGAGAACGGCGTTATCAATCCCCCCGAGTACGCGGATTACGAGATGTCTGAGATCATTCTGAAGGCAATCGCAATTGACCCGGCCCAGAGATGGGAAGATCCCGTACAGATGGGGCAGGCACTGGTTTCCTATATGCAGCGCAACGGTGCAAATGATGTTCCCATTATACCTGCAGCACCCATTATCCAGGATACAGTGCCCGATCATACCAATGATGCCGCTGAGGTCGTTTCTGAAAATGCCGTACAGGCTTCCGATGACACTGTGATTCTGGGGAATCCTCTGTCCCAGAGCGGTGACACCGCGGAAGACGGGACGCTTAATCTTAATCCGGTGCAAGAAGCTGTGGTTGTAATTGTGGATGCGGAACCGGTGCAGACACTTGAACCCGATGACAGCCCTGAAACACAGCACGGTTCCGTCATTTCCGACGATGTCGATGTGGAGGCAGATGAAGATTCCGACGAGTACATCAACCTCTCTTTCCTGGACGATGACTATATTCAGGACATATCCGATATTAACGACGTGGAGGTGACCGATGAGGTCTCCGATATTCTGGCACTGGCAGATGAACTGGTTTCGCACCCTGTTCCGGAATCAGTTATCCCTCCCGACCCCATTGAGGTCCCTGTGCCCGAACCTGTAGTTTTAGATGATGAGCTTTCTGAAGACACCCAGCCCACTGAAGAAAAACAGCAGGACGTGTCTTCCAGCGAGATCCCGGATCAGGAACAGTTCGTCCTGGATGCTGACACGCAAACACAAGCAGAGGACCCTGCAGTTTCCGGAAATGCAGAAGAAGATCCCGAGTCTGTCAGCAGCAATAAATCTGCCAAGAAAACGCCTGTATGGCTGCGTATTCTTATTGTGCTCCTTATACTTGCGGTCCTGTTGGGCGGTGGTTATTATTACTACCAGAACTACTATTTGCAGAACATTGATTCTGTAAGTGTTAGCGGCAGTGAGGACAAACTGGTTGTGCGTGTGGATACGGCCGCAGACCAGCGCTTGCTGAGTGTTGTGTGCGCAGACCCCCACGGCAATAAGATACCCGCTGCTGTTGTGGACGGTCAAGCGCACTTTGAAAATCTGCTTCCCAACACCGCGTATACCGTAAGCATTGAGATCAGCGGTTTCCATGATCTTACCGGAAATACCACAACCACCTACTCTACACCCATTCAGACAAATATTGTGCAGTTCAATGCTGTTACCGGTTCCGAGAACGGAAGTGCAATCCTTAGTTTTACGATTGAAGGGCCTGACAGCGAAAAATGGAGCGTTTCCTACGGGACAGACGGCGAAGACACAGCGCTTGCGTCCTTTACCGGACACACTGTGGTTTTGAACGGACTGACTGTTGGTAAGGATTATACCTTTACGTTGATTCCCCAGGAAGATCTGTATATCACAGGAACCGACCAATTGGTACACAGAGCAAAAAATCTGGTGTATGCGCAAAACCTGACAATTCTCTCCTGTGCTGACGGCGTGCTTACTGCATCCTGGTCCTCACCGGATGATGTATCTGTCAACAACTGGATCGTTCGTTGCACCGGCGAGAATTACAGTGAATCTCTGGTAACCGAAGAGGAAATCATCCGTTTTGAAGGTCTGGATCACACCGCATCCTACACGGTTGAAGTAATCGCCGAGGGTATGAGTGTGAGCCAGCGGGCGATTGTGGCGGAAAATTCTGTCACGCTCTCCGATTTCACCTTTGATGACAGCATCCCCAATCAGCTGGTACTGTCTTGGAACGCCAATTCCGAACCTCACCAAGAGGGCTGGATCGTAGATATTTTGGCAAACGGCGCTGAGGTTTATCCTCCTGCCATCTGCACGGAAAACCAGGTTGTCCTTAATAACCTACTCCCTAATATGGTCCACAGTTTCTCTTTCAGAGATTTAAATGGAACCCAGTTCCTGGGCTTGCCCGCCACCTTCACGACTCCGGAAGCACCTGTGTTCTCCTGTAATTATAGCAACCGGCAGGTTACCGCAGATGACATTACATTCCGGATGTGCAAAACACCCGATGAATATGGCTGGAACTTCTACGATGTTTACGATGAAGATTACAGAACTTCCTATTCTATCGGCGAACGAGCCTCCTTCACAATGCGCATCAACAAGTCCTATGGCAGGTCTCTGGACCGCATTACCACCATGATTGCGATTAGCGATGCCAACGGCAACCCTGTAAGCGTTGATTGCGTAACCAACACATGGAACTCTATGTGGTACAACAGCAACGGCGAAATCGATATTCCCAGACTCCCTTCTGCACAAGGCGATTATGTTATAAGCATTTATTTCAACGGAGCAATTGTACACACTGAGAATTTCACAATGGTATAGTAGCTGCGGCAGCCGCTTAGCGGCTGCCGCATATTTTTAAAAAAACTACTTGCAAAATGTATTTTAGCGTGGTATATTTTCCCTATAAGAAACCTATATTGGAGGTTCTTTATGAACACCATGAACGCAGCACTGTTTTTTTATAACTACTATTACTTTTTTTCCTTAAAGTAATAGCGATTTGTGCTGCAGATATTACAATACTTGCAATTTTATGTACCGCACAGAATCGCATCTGTGCGGTGCTTTTTTAGGAGATGTCTTTATGATAGCAGTATTAAAACATGGAACAACACCTGACCAAACACAGCACCTAATTAAATGGCTCGAGCATATGGGTCTGGAAGTTCACAAATCAGAGGGACAGGAAATCACCATTCTAGGCCTGGTTGGTGACACAAGCCGCGTTGACATCGACCTGCTGAGCAGTTTGGAGATTGTGAGCAGCGTCAAGCGGGTCAGCGAGCCCTTTAAGCAGGCCAATCGCAAATTCCATCCCAACGATTCCATTATCCAGGTTGGTGATGTCAAAATCGGCGGTGGTAATTTTGCTATGATAGCAGGTCCCTGCTCTGTTGAAAGCTATGAGCAGATCGTCACAGTCGCCACTGCTGTAAAAAATTCCGGTGCAGATATCCTCCGGGGCGGTGCTTTTAAACCCCGTACCTCTCCGTATGCCTTCCAGGGTCTTAAAGACGAAGGTATAAAAATGCTGCTGGAAGCCAAGCGCGTTACAGGTATGCCTATTATTACGGAAATTATGAATATCCGGACTCTGGAGCTGTTTAAGGATGTGGATATCATTCAGGTTGGCGCCAGAAATATGCAGAACTTTGATCTTCTTCAAGAACTGGGAAAAACGAAGAAGCCCATCCTGCTAAAGCGGGGTCTGGCCAATACACTGCAGGAGCTGCTTATGAGTGCCGAATACATTATGAGCGAGGGCAACGAAAACATCATCCTCTGTGAACGTGGCATTCGCACCTACGAGACATACACGCGCAACACGCTGGATCTGTCTGCCATTCCGGTACTGCACGAACTGTCTCACCTGCCCGTTGTGGTAGACCCCAGCCACGCAACGGGCAAGGCCTCTCTGGTTCCCCCGATGGCTGTCGCAGCGGCTGCAGCCGGTGCCGACGGTATTATGGTCGAGGTCCACAACAACCCTGCCTGCGCCCTGTGTGACGGTGCCCAGTCAATGACACCGGAACAGTTCGCCAAACTGAACGAAAAGGTCAGATTGGTCCGGGAGGCAATCCAATGAATGTGGGAATTCTCGGTCTGGGTCTGATCGGCGGCTCAATGGCCCGTGCGTACGCAAAGGCCGGTCATACAATCCTTTGCTGTGAAAAAGATGACAGCATTTTGTCCTTCGCTCAATTGGCCGGTGTGGTCCAGCTGGAAATGACACCCGATAACATCTCCAGCTGTGACTTGATCATTCTCTCTATTTACGCCGGCGGCAGCGCCCAATGGCTGGAGCAGAATGGGCAGTTTGTCCGCCCGGACACACTGGTAATTGATTGCTGCGGCATCAAGGAGGAGATCTGTAACCGCTGTTTCCCATTGGCGGAAAAGTATGGATTCACATTTGTAGGCGGCCATCCAATGGCTGGTTCGCATTATTCCGGTTTCAAATATAGCCGCTCCAATCTGTTCCAGGGCGCACCGATGGTGATCGTACCGCCCAGATTTGATGACCCGGAATTGTTCCAGTGGGTTGAGGACCTTCTTGCGCCCTGTAAGTTCGGTTCTTTTTCCATTACCACTGCACAGGAACATGACAGAATGATCGCATTCACCTCACAAATGCCTCATATTGTCTCCAATGCATACGTTAAATCCCCCACAGCGCAAAGCCATAAAGGCTTTTCCGCCGGCAGCTACAAGGATCTTACAAGAGTGGCGTGGCTGAACCCCACTATGTGGGCTGAGTTATTTCTGTCGAACAAAGAAAACATTATGAAGGAACTGGAGTATTATATCAGCAGCCTGCAGCAGTACCGCAATGCTATCGAAGCAGATGACGAGCAGCAGCTCATTGCGCTTCTGGACGAAGGCCGCAGGATCAAAGAGGAGGTTGACGGATGAATCGGATCACGGTTAAAGCATCCAGAGATTATGATGTGATCATCGGTACTTCCCTGCTGGATAAAATCGATACATTTGTTAGCTCCGTTCGGGAGAATGCTGCAGTTGCGATCATAAGCGATGACAACGTCTGGCCGTTATATGGCAGCAGGATTACCGATTGTCTTGCGAGATTCGGTTATCGTGTTATCAACTTTGTATTCAAAGCAGGCGAGGCCAGCAAGAATCCCGAAACCTATCTAAATATTCTGAATTTCCTGTCCGAAGAGCAAATCACCCGTTCCGATCTTCTGATTGCACTCGGCGGCGGTGTTGTTGGTGATGTGACCGGCTTTGCAGCCGCTACCTATTTGCGTGGAATCACTTACATTCAGATCCCAACCACATTACTTGCTATGGTAGATTCATCTGTCGGAGGGAAAACCGCAATCGATCTTCCTGCCGGAAAAAACCTGGCAGGCGCATTCTATCAGCCTGCACTGGTCCTTTGCGACACCTCAACACTGGATACTCTGCCGAGGGATATTTTTACAGACGGCTGCGCTGAGGTCATTAAGTACGCTGTGTTGTATAGTCCGGGGCTTATGTCCCACCTTATGGAGCGCGGCCCTTCCTTTGACCGGGAGTTTGTGATTGCCACCTGTGTGGCTCTTAAACGAAACGTGGTTGCTGAGGATGAATTTGATACGGGAAGCCGCCAGAAACTAAATCTGGGTCATACCCTGGGACACGGCATAGAGACTCACAGTAATTACACCATTTCTCACGGAAAGGCTGTGGCCATTGGTATGGCTATGATTACAAAGGCCAGCGAAGCGGCTGGTATTTGTGAGGCAGGACTGTATGAAGCATTGTGCAGTGTTCTGCACCAGTTCGGCCTGCCTGTACGTACAGAAATTACTGCCGAACAGCTATTCAGCGCTTCGCTAAATGACAAAAGACGCTCCGGTAAAGCGGTGAATCTGATCCTTCCCCGCAAAATTGGCTCTTGCGTCATCCAGTCTACCCCGCTGGACCAATTGGAAGCTTTTATTAAGGCAGGTTTATAATGGACATTGTCATCACCCCATCTAAACTAAACGGTTGTGTTGAAGCCATACCGTCCAAATCAATGGCACATCGGATTTTGATCTGCGCCGCATTCTCAGACACCGAGACAGAGATCCTGTGCCCGGAGTCAAACCAGGACATCGAAGCAACCGCCCGCTGCCTGCGTGCTCTGGGCGCGAATATCCAACGAACTGAAAACGGATATCTGGTACGTCCCATCACCCATTTTCCGGAAACGGCAGACCTCTACTGTGGAGAAAGCGGTTCGACACTGCGTTTCCTGCTACCCGTTGCGGGCGCAATGGGTGTTAGTGCCACGTTTCATTTGGAGGGCAGACTATCTCAACGTCCCCTTTCTCCCCTTTGGGAAGAAATGGAGCGGATGGGATGTGCCCTCAGCCGACCTGCTTGCGATACAATTGCCTGCCAGGGGAAACTAAAACCTGGCGAATATGTGATTTCCGGTAGCGTTTCCAGCCAGTATATTACCGGCCTGCTGTTTGCATCCGCGCTGATTCCCGGCAAATGCACTTTGACCATAACCGGAAAAGTTGAATCCGCGCCCTATATCGCCCTTACCAACAAGGTTTTGGATATTTTTTGCGCGGAGCAAGGCGTTCCTTTTACATCACCGAAGGTTATTGCGGTTGAGGGCGATTGGAGCAATGCAGCTTTCTTCATTACCGCCGGTGCTCTTGGCAATCCGGTGCAGGTAAGAGGACTGGATATGTCCTCGGTCCAGGGTGACCGTGCGGTGTATTCGCTTATGGACGTGCTGCGGCACTTCGTGGATCTTGACTGTGCAGACATTCCGGATCTGGTACCGATCCTTGCTGTATATGCTGCATGTAATGAGGGCGCAACCTTTACGAATATTTCCAGACTCCGTCTGAAGGAATCCGACCGTGTCGCCACGGTTGCACAGATGCTGGAGAACCTCGGATGTCACACACATTCAACGGATAATACCTTGCGTGTTTTTCCGGCACAATTCCGCAGCTGCACAATTGATGCTGCCAATGATCACAGAATCGCCATGGCCGCTGCCATTGCAGCCACAAAAGCAGCAGGAACTGTTACGATCCTTGGCGCGCAATGTGTTCAAAAATCTTACCCCACGTTCTGGGACGAATACAGAAAACTAGGAGGTCAATATGAGCAGTACATACGGTGATCGCTTAAAGCTTTCCATTTTTGGACAGTCCCATAGTCCTGCCATAGGTATGACCCTGGATGGTATCCCGGCCGGACTTCCTGTTGACCTTTCGGCGCTACAGGTTTTTTTGGACCGCAGAGCGCCCGGTAGCCACGCCTATGCCACAACCCGAAAAGAGGCAGACCAGCCGGAGTTTCTCTCCGGCATTCTGGATGGACACACCACCGGCGCCCCCATTGCGGCCATCATCCGCAACACCAATACCCGTTCATCCGATTATAGCAACATTGTGGACTGTCCAAGGCCAGGCCACGCTGACTATACGGCACAGGTGAAATACAAGGGTTTCCAGGATGTATCCGGGGGTGGTCACTTTTCCGGCCGGTTAACCGCATCCATCTGCATAGCAGGCGGCCTTTGTAAACAGTGGCTGGCCGAAAAGGGAGTCCGGATCGGTGCGCACATTTTAAACATCGCAGGCATTGCTGACGACCCGATCAGTCTGGACTGGTGCTGTCCCGATCTGGGCGCCATCCATCAGGACTTCCCTGTGGTGAATGCATCTGCAGGGGAACAAATGCGGCAGGCAATTTCAGCCGCGAAGGCCGATGGTGACAGCGTAGGTGGACTGATCCAGTGTTTTGTCACAGGACTTCCCGCAGGGATCGGAGAACCAATGTTCGGAGGTCTCGAAAGCAAGTTGTCGCAGATCATTTATGGAATACCTGCTGTAAAGGGTCTGGATTTTGGCAGTGGCTTCACAGGCAGTTACCTACGCGGCAGCCAAAACAACGACCCCTACCGATATGAAAACGGTAAAATTACGCTTACGTCAAACCTCTCCGGCGGTATTCTTGGCGGAATATCCACAGGGATGCCATTGGTGTTCTGTGTGGCTATCAAGCCCACACCTTCCATTCCGAAGCCCCAGGAGAGCGTTTCTTACACCGCCAGACAGAACACAAACTTAACCATTACTGGCCGCCACGACCCGTGCATTGTTCCAAGAGCGGTACCCGTTGTGGAGGCCGCGGCTGCAATCGCGATTTATGACGCAATGTTAATGCAAAACGATTAAAGGAGTATCCCTATGGACTTGCAGAATTTAAGACAAGAGATCGATCGTGTTGACGATGAGTTGGTACGTCTGTTTTTGAAGCGGATGGAAATCTCCGCTCAGGTAGCTGACTACAAAAAGGCCAATCAGATACCCATCCATGCCCCTGCCCGAGAACGGGAAAAACTGCTGGATGTGGCGCAAAAGGCCGGGCCGGATATGGCCAATTATACCCGTGTGCTGTACTCCATGCTCTTTGAACTCAGCCGCAGCTACCAACGCAAGCGTAATAACGCATCCACACCCCTGTATCAGCAGATTACAGATTCTATCCGGAACACCCCCAACCTGTTCCCGCAAGCGCCAATGGTTGCCTGTCAGGGTGTGGAAGGTGCCTATTCCCAAATCGCCTGCGAGAAAATCTTTAAGAATCCTTATATCATGTACTTCAAGAACTTTGATGCCGTGTTCACCGCCATCGAGCAGGGCCTATGCCAATACGGCATATTGCCAATTGAAAATTCCACTGCTGGTTCTGTTAAAAAAGTATACGATTTGATGATTCACAAGAATTTTTCCATTGTCCGTACATTCAGAATGAAGGTGGATCACAACCTGCTGGCTCTGCCGGGCGCAAAGCTGGAAAATATCAGTAAAATCTACTCACACGAGCAGGCAATCAACCAGTGCTCTGACTTTTTGAAGCATCTTTCCGGTGTTGAGATCATTCCCGTGGAAAATACCGCTGTCGCGGCGAGTATGGTATCTGAATCCGGTCGTTTGGATGTTGCCGCCATTTCCAGTCCTGCCTGCGAGGACCTCTACGGCCTTAGGAGTCTGTGCGACTCCATACAGGACAAGGGAAATAACCGTACACGCTTTATTTGTATCAGTAAGAATTTGGAGATCTATCCCGGTTCAGACAAAACCAGCATTATGATGGTCCTGTCCCATAAACCCGGTGCGCTCTACCGTGTTCTGGCAAGAATGTATGTGCTGGGTATTAATGTCATCAAACTGGAGTCCCGCCCAATTCCAGAGCGTGACTTTGAGTTTATGTTCTACTTTGATCTGGAGACATCCATCTATTCAGAAGAATTTGTGCAGTTAATGTGCGAACTGGATGATCTTTGCGAAGAATTTAAATACTTGGGCAGCTATACCGAGGTGGTATAAATGAAATGTGGACTTTTGGGCCGCAAACTTGGACACAGCTACTCCCCTCTGATTCACCGGTATCTTGGCAGCTATTCCTATGCCCTGTTTGAAAATGAGCCGGAGGACCTGGAGGGTTTCCTTCAAGATGGGGATTTTACCGGTCTGAATGTGACAATTCCCTACAAAAAGGAAGTTATTGCACATTGCAAAACGCTCTCGCCTGTGGCGCAGAAGCTCGGCGCAGTGAATACCATCATCCGCAATGCGGATGGCAGCTTGACCGGACACAATACAGATTACTTCGGCTTTCTGTCGATGCTTCAGCGCAGCAATCTGGAAGTATGTAATAAGAAAGTTCTGGTTCTTGGCAGCGGCGGTGCATCTGCAACAGTAACACTGGTTTTAAAAGAGGCTGGTGCTCTGCCTGTTGTTATATCCAGGAGCGGTATCAACAACTATGACAATCTAAATCTGCATCAGGACGCTTCCCTGATCGTTAATACGACGCCTGTGGGTATGTATCCCAATGTGGGAGTCTCCCCTGTTGACCTTTCCGCTTTTCCAAATCTGGAAGGTGTATTGGATGTTGTGTACAACCCTGCAAAAACACAGCTGCTTTTGGATGCTGAAAAGCTGGGTATTACAGCCGTAAATGGGTTGTGGATGTTGGTGGCGCAGGCAAAGGAAAGTGCCCAGTGGTTCACCGGTTCTCCGATTTCTGACGATTCGATCCGCATCATCTATGAGCGTCTAAAGAGACAGATGGAAAACATCGTTCTGATTGGAATGCCCGGCTGTGGGAAGAGCACGATCGGTCAAGCACTTGCCCAACAGGCCGGTAAGCGTTTTGTGGACGCGGATACTTATATTGAACAAACTGCCGGTAAAACCATTCTCCAGATTTTTTCCGAAGACGGAGAGGGTCGGTTCCGGGAACTGGAAACACAGGTCCTTGCCCAGTTAGGCAAGGAATCCGGACTTGTGATCGCAACGGGCGGCGGTTGTGTCACCCGGAAGGAAAACTACCCCCACCTGCATCAGAACGGAAGCATCCTGTGGATTCAGCGGAACACTTCCCTGCTGCCAAAAGACGGACGGCCCATATCCTTAAGGAATGATCTCGATGAACTGTACCGGGTCCGCAAGCCTATGTATGAGGCATTTGCTGATCATTCTGTGGTCAACGACAGTACCCTTGATGAAACGCTGGCAAAGATACTTGCCTGGAGGAATTGTAATGAAGATTCTTGTGATTAACGGCCCCAATCTGAATATGCTGGGCATACGGGAGCCTGGAATTTATGGAAAAAACACCTTTGCTGACCTGTTAGAGCTTCTTGCTGAAACCGCCAGACAATTAGATGTGGATATCGAGCAATTTCAATCCAACCACGAGGGGGCAATTGTGGATAAAATCCAGGCAGCCTATGGCTGTACGGATGCGATCGTCATAAATCCTGCCGCCTACACCCACACATCCGTTGCAATTTTAGACGCGCTGAAAGCTGTCTCTATCCCAGCTGTTGAGGTTCATATCTCCAATGTGGATGCCCGAGAACCATTTCGTCAGATTTCTTACCCCGGCCTTTACTGTGAAAAGACCATAAAAGGCCAAGGCTTGGACGGTTACCGGCAAGCAATTGTGTATCTTAAAGAAAAATATGGTTAAAGTAACACCCTATTCCGTAGTTTCTGGGAATAGGGTGTTCTTTATTTACAAAAACGGTAGGTGTAGGCGTTTTGATTCACCGAGCCATCAATATAGACGCAGTAGTCCAAAATTCTCTCAAAACCGCACTTTTCGTGGGTACGAATGGACGCTTTATTCCATTTACTGATATGGGAGTAGACCGGAAATTCGCTGATGTTCAGACTTCCAATCACCGCATTAATCAGTTCCACAGCATAACCCTTTCTACGTTCAGAGGGCTTTGTCTCTAAAGCTTCCAGAAGTAATCCGTCCTGATAGGGTTCCAGTCTGAGTGCTGATACATAGCATCCGCCCAACTGCCAAATCAGATACCTGCTCCCCTCTGTGGAGAAAAACAGTTCAAGATACTGATAAAAATCCCGCTCTGCCGCAAGGATCTGCTCCGGCCTTGAAAGGTGTGGATATTGGTCAAGCCCATTCTCCCGGTTGCCCTCTTCATACACTTCCATCAAGGAAGCAAATCGAAGGTGTTTCAAAGCATTCGTTTGCAAAAGCATTTTTAATTCCTCACTCTGCACGGTTTTTATTATCTTATCAGCAAATAGTAAATTCGTCAATTATTCTTAAAAGCATTTGCTTCTGAAATAAAGTTATCTTTCATTTAACCTGTGGAAAAGTACTTATTTTTCCTTAAAAAGAATATCACATTCCCTAATATGCGCGAATATACATAAAGTTATTCACATTCTCCACAGAGTTATCCACAGGCTTTGAAATCAATGAATACGTAAAAATATAAAATTTCTATGTAATCGTACACTAATTTCTGCTTTTCGAAGTCTAAACAGATAAACGTATAACGCGTCCATTTGTTACTATGAAAACAGGATTGTATAATAGGATTTAATAAACAAATGCAGGAAACTCGATCATTTCCTGCATTTGTATTTTAAATATTTTCACCAAGTATGGATTTTGTTGCGTAAGCATTCAGCTCCATCCCTGCGGTATTACCGGCAAGAAGCTCAAAGTATGCCTGGGCGCCAATCATAGCAGCATTGTCGCCGCACAGAGACAGGGGTGGCAGATACACCTCAGCACCAAGCTGTTCGGCTGCCTTTATGATGTCTCCCCGTATTCGGGAATTGGCAGCAACACCGCCCGCTACGGCAAGCTTTGTTCTGCCTGTCTGTTTTAAAGCTTCTACGACACGGGGAACAAGGGTATCAGAGACTGCCCCACAGAAGGATGCGCACAGACTGTTAATATCCAAATCCTCTCCGACCTGTTCCGCGTGATGGATCAAATTCAGTGTTGCTGTCTTCAACCCGGAAAAACTCATATTATAGGGATTGGTACCCTGTTTGGACACTGGAAGTTTATATTTACTGTCATCTCCATAAGATGCCGCTTTGTCCAGCGCAGCGCCGCCGGGGTAGGGCATTCCCAGCACACGTCCTACTTTGTCAAAGCACTCCCCTGCCGCATCATCCAGTGTTGTACCCAAAATTTCCATTTTTGTGTAATCCTGCACATCCACGATCATGGTGTGACCGCCGGAGACAACAAGACACAAAAAGGGCGGTTCCAGATCCGGATAAGCCAGATAATTGGCGGCAATGTGGCCGCGGATATGGTGAACAGGTATCAGCGGTTTCCCCAGCGCAAGTGCCGCTGATTTGGCAAAATTCACGCCCACCAGCACAGCGCCGATAAGGCCTGGCGCATAGGTCACCGCAACTGCATCGATATCATCACGGGTCACACCGGCCCGGGCAAGGGCCTGATCAGCAAGGCCGTAAATGGCTTCAATATGCTTTCTGGAGGCGATCTCGGGTACGACACCGCCGTAAATTCTATGCAAATCTACCTGGGACGCAATGCAGTCGGTCAATACCTTTCTGCCATCTTCGACGATGGCTACCGCTGTTTCATCGCAGGAAGACTCCACTGCAAGAATCTTCATAAACGATATTCCTTTCTCGATATGGCTACAAGATTGCCCATATCAGATCAATTCCTTTCTTAGGATTAGCGCATCTTCCCTCGGATTGTGATAATAATTTGGTCTTCTTCCAACTTCGGCGAAGCCAAGCATCGTATACAGTCCAATGGCGGGATCATTGGACACACGGACTTCCAAAGTCATACAGGAGACATTCTTTTCACTCAGCATCTGCGAGAGGGTCTGTACCAATGTCCTACCAATGCCCAATCGACGGTATTCGGGAGCAACAGCAAGATTCATCATATCCGCCCAGCCAAGGACTGTTTGGGAACCCACATAGCCTGCAAGCTTGTCACCGTCCATTGCAACCACCCACAGCGACAGCGGATTATTCAGCTCCGAGGATATGGAGTTTTCGCTCCAGGGGTCGGAAAAACAGATCTTTTCCAGCTGGGCGATCTTTCCAACGTGCGAGCTGTCCATCAGAACATATTCGATCATTTTGCTTCGTACCAACTCTTTCCCCATTTTGCCTCAGCCAAGAGCGGAACAGACAGCTGCGCCACCTGCTGCATCTGCTCACTAACCAGTTTGGCTACCTGATCCGCGATCTCCTGCGGACACTCCACGATCAGCTCGTCGTGAACCTGCAGGATCAGCTTTGCCTGCGGATACTGCGCTTTGAGCGCCTCGTGGACCCGGATCATTGCCAGTTTGATTAAATCCGCAGCTGTTCCCTGAATGGGTGTGTTCAAGGCGATCCGTTCCGCACCTTGGCGAATATTGAAATTGCTGCTCTTCAGTTCCGGAATCCACCGCTTGCGTCCATACAGAGTCTTGGTATAGCCCCGGTTACGGGCATCCTCCACTACCTGGTGCATATAGTCGCGCACACCTTGATAATTCGCAAGGTAGCTGTCGATATAGTTCTTAGCCTCGTATCTGGGGACACCAATATCTTCCGCCAGGGAAAACTCGGAGATTCCATAGACGATTCCAAAGTTAACCGCCTTGGCATGACGGCGCTGGAGGGACGTTACCTCCTCCGGGGAAACGCCGAACACCTGGGATGCGGTAACTGTGTGAATATCCATACCGTCGATAAATGCGTCGGTCATTACCTTGTCCTGCGCAATGTGAGCCAGCACACGCAGCTCAATCTGGCTGTAATCCGCATCCACCAGCACATATCCATCTCTTGGGATAAACATTTTCCGGATCTCTGCACCCAGGTCTGTACGCACAGGAATATTCTGCAGATTCGGTTCTGTGGAAGAAAGACGACCCGTAGCGGTGACCATATTTTGCAGCGTTGTGCGGATGCGTCCATCGGAATCAATTACCTTCATAAGGCCATCCGCATAGGTGGATTTCAGCTTTGTGAGCATCCGGTAATCCATAATGGCAGGGATAATCGGGTGCTTAGATTTCAGTTTTTCCAGCACGTCTGCGTTGGTGGAATAACCGGTCTTCGTTTTCTTTATAGGCGGCAGACCCAGCTTTACAAACAGAAGTTCTCCAAGCTGCTTTGTGGAATTGATATTAAAAGGTCCGTCTGCGTAGGAATAAATGAGTTTTTCGCATACATCAATGCGTTCTGCAAGCATCACACCAAACTGTTCCAGCTGGGCCTGGTCAATTGCCACGCCCTCCTTCTCCATACAGTACAGCACCGTACACAGGGGCAATTCGATATTGCTGTACAGTTCCTGCATTCCCTGCAGCTGTAATGCGTTTTCCAACGCAGGGTGCAAATTCCACAAAGCCTTTGCACAGCCTTCCGCATCACCATCATCCACGGTAACCCCCAGATAGTTGGTGGCCAATTTAGAGACAGGATAATCGGATTGAGAAGGATTCAGATCATAAGCTGCAAGGGCCGTATCAAATACAAACTCCGCACTATAAAGTCCCATCTCGTCCAGTCGGTGCATAGTCGTTTTCATATCGTGGCAAATATGCTTGCCAACAGGCAGTCCGGTTAACATCTGGGCCTCCATTGGTGTTAATGCACATACACCACGGTCCCAAGCAACACCCATAGAGCCGTCCGGCGCAAGGTAAATACAGCAATCAGCAGTTTCCGGCAAACAGTCCGCACAGGGCAGTTCCTGCAGCATCTGCTGATCCATCCTGGGCTGCGCACCTGCATCCCGGATGCCGTATCTGTCAATCAGTTTGACAAACTCCAGTTTAACAAAGATATCGTAAAGTTCTTTTTTATTGTAAGGCTGAATGATCGCATCCCGGGGGGCAAAGTCAATGGGTGCCTCAGGTACAATGGTTGCCAATTCATAGGATAAATAGGCGCTGTCCTTGAACGCGATCAGATTTTCACGCTGCTTCGGCTTGATAACCGGGTCATCCAAATGTTCGTACACCCCATCCAGGCTGCCAAAGCAATGCAAAAGATTCAATGCTGTTTTTTCGCCAATTCCCTTTACGCCGGGAATATTATCAGAGGAATCGCCCATCAGCGCCTTCAGATCGATCAGCTTTTTGGGTTCAAAGCCATACTCTTCCTGGAATTTCTCTTTCGTATACAAGGTTGCGGCAGTCTGTCCTGGGCGTGAAATTACAAGTTTCACGTGGACATTCTCATCGATCAGCTGCAAGCTGTCACGGTCACCGGTAACGATCACGCATTCCCATTCGTTGTTGGAACAGATCTTACCCACCGTTCCGATCACGTCATCAGCCTCCCAGCCCTGGCACTGATAAATCGGAATGTTCATAGCAGACAGAACCTGCTTCATTATGGGCATCTGCTGAGCAAGTTCCTCAGGCATACCGTGTCTGTTTGCTTTATAACCATCATATTTCATATGACGGAAGGTTGGGCCGTGCAAATCAAACGCAACACACACCGCATCGGGCTGTTCTTCCTTTTCCGCCTTTTCCAGAATGTTTAAAAAGCCATAAACAGCATGGGTGTAAAGCCCCTCACGTGTTGTAAGGGGCTTTACACCGAAATAAGCTCGATTGATCACACTATTGCCGTCAAGGATCAGCAGTTTCATACTTTTCTCCATTTTGTTCCCTGGGGAGTATCGATAATCTCAATGCCTCTTGCCTTCAGTTCGTCACGGATACGGTCTGCCTCGGCAAAGTTTCTGTCCTTCTTAGCCTGGGTGCGCTGGGCGACCAGGGCATCAATTTCCGGATCTGCGGAAGCCGCAGCTTCCTCTGCTTCCTTCTTACGCAGCACTTCTGCTGCCGACAGGAGGTTAAGGCTCAGCACCTGGTCAAAATCCGCAAGCGCCGCCAGTTTGGTAGCGTCATTGGTTTTTGCCTTCAGCACATCATACACGGCAGTGATTGCCAAGGATGTATTCAGGTCGCCATTGAGCGCTCCTGTGAAGCGTTCCTTAAGCTTTGCAAAGGCATCCTGGTCCACATCGCCGCCAGGCACCAGCGACGCAATCTTGGCAATCAGCTTATCATAGGCTGCCACAGCATTGTCCAGGTTCTCCCAGGAGAACACAAGATTTCTGCGGTAGTGGCTCTGCAGGCAGAACAGCCGGTAGGCCATTGGTTTATAGCCCTTCTGCTCCAGAAGGCTAACAGTCAGAAATTCACCCTTGGACTTGGACATTTTGCCGGTGTCTGTGTTCAGATGATGCACGTGGAACCAGTAATTGCACCATTTATGGCCCAAAAAACTCTCTGTCTGGGCAATTTCATTGGTGTGATGCGGAAATGCGTTATCGATGCCGCCGCAATGGATGTCCAGATCCTCACCCAAATACTTCATAGAAATACCGGAGCATTCAATGTGCCAGCCGGGATAACCCACACCCCAGGGAGAATCCCATTTCAGGGCCTGGTCTTCAAATTTGGACTTGGTGAACCACAGCACAAAGTCGTTCTTATTTTTCTTATTGGTGTCCTCTTCCACACCCTCACGAACGCCCGTAGCCAGGTCTTCCTCGTCGTGATCGTTGAACACATAGTATTTTTCCAGCCTGGATGTGTCAAAATACACATTTCCGCCAGCCATATAGGCAAATCCCTTTTCCAGAAGCCCTTCGACCATCTGGATAAACTCCGCGATACATCCAGTTGCAGGCTGAATGATATCGGGTTTTTTAATGTTCAGCTTCTCGCAGTCCGCAAAGAACGCATCGGTATAATACTGTGCGATCTCCATCACGGATTTGTTCTCACGCTTGGCACCCTTGAGCATCTTATCTTCACCAGTGTCAGCATCAGATGCCAGATGTCCCACATCTGTGATGTTCATTACACGTTTTACATTGTAACCCATATAACGCAGGGCCTTTTCCAACACGTCCTCCATAATATAGGTACGCAGGTTGCCGATGTGCGCAAAATGGTACACCGTAGGACCGCAGGTATACATCTTGACCACATTGGGAGAATTGGGCTGGAACAGTTCTTTTTTATGAGAAAGAGAATTGTAAAGATACATATATTTTTCCTCCAATATACTACAAAATAAAAATACCTCCTGCGCAAAAGCACAAGAGGCGGGTAAAAACTCGCGGTTCCACTCTCATTTATCACTCACTAAAGCTTCGCTCCCGGACGCACTTTCATACCACCGACACCGCCCCGGCTCACAGCCGACGACCAGGACTCTCTGCAGGATTGGCGTTATTACTCTTCCCGTTCACAGCGATATTCACTTTTCGATATTCTACCATTTTCTTCCCATCTTTGTCAAGGTTTCCTCTGTCGAATGGCCGCATTTTTAGTTGTAGAATCCAATATTGTATGGTATAGTATATGCAAATAGAGCACCGCTCAAACAAGGAGGGAATTTGATGAAGCGAACCGTGTTGTTTGCGCTTTCCATCTGTATACTCGCCGGGCTGGCCGGATGTGGAAAGACCCCACTCAACGCAGAAACCACCACACCAACACAGGCCACCAAACCTTCCCAGACAGACACAGTACCGGAAGCAACAGACGTGCCTGTTTCTATGCGGCAAAAGCCGGTGAACGCAGTATCTGTACCTCTGCGCACAACCACAAGCACAGCAGACGACGGGACTGTCATTTTCGCCCATTCTTACCAGGATATGACTCTTGTCCTGCAAGAACCCGAGGTTGCGGACAAGGTGATCGTGGATTTTCTCAACCGGGTAGATTCCGCAAGCAAAACCGCAGAGGAATTGCTTTATGCCGCACGATCGGCCTATTCCAACACTTCTGGCTGGATCCCCTATATGTGCCGCGTTCTCTATGAACCTACGCGGATCGACCAGAGTGTTCTGAGTCTGTTTGGAAGTCTTTCCAGTTATGCTGGCGGTATTCATCCGGATCACATCAATGTGAGCGCAAACTATGACCTAATGACAGGCGATGTGCTAACATTGGGAAGCATTATGCACAAGGATGCCACAATGCAGATGTTCTGCGATCTGGTGATCCAGGAATTAAACGAGGAAAAAGAGCATTTGTATCTATTTTCCGATTTTGAAACTGCTGTGCAGAAGCGGTTCGCAGTGGATGAAAGCCAGGATGAGCACTTCTATTTTAGTACCACCGGCCTTTGTTTCTATTTCTCACCCTACGAAATCGCACCATACTCCTCCGGCACTATTGTGGCAGAGATTCCCTACGAAAAACTTACAGGACTGCTCCACGATGCCTATTTCCCTGCAGAGTCCGTTCTGTCTGATGGCGTCATTTCCGGCAAGCCGTACGAACAGGCAGATATGGACCGCGTGTTCCAGATCAGTGAGGCTATCCTTACACCCGGCGGCGAAATGCTGCTCCTTACTGCCGATGAACCCCTTGAAAGCATATTCGTCCACTTTATCAGCGAAGACCCCCAGGTTCAGGACTACGTGTTCTTTGGCGCATCCACCCTCTCCCCTGGCGACGGCATTATGGTGCAGGCCGCTGCCGAGGAAATGGATCAGATTTTTGTAGAATACGAAAACATCAGCGGCAAGCAAACCCACAATTTTTCCAATTAACCCCTCCCCCTCCGGTACGCCGGAGGGTTTTTCTTGTAATAGTCAGTAATCAAATTCTTTATGTTGGGTCCCAAAATTATCAACGTAATGATATTAGGCACCGCCATTAGTCCATTTACGGATTCCGCCAAAAGCCAAACCGTCTGTGTTTTCAGCACACTGCTGATCAGCACCGTGATAATCTGTAGCCATATGAACCATTTCGTACTGCCCTGTCCAAACAAATACTGGGCGCAAACCATCCCATATAAGCCCCAGCCCAAGACTGTCGCCACCGCAAACAGGCATAGGAAAATTGCGATCGGTGTTTTGATCCAACTGCCCAACACTGCAGAAAATGCCTGAACCGTCAAATTCACACCCGGGTCCGAGCCGTATTGGATAGGAACACCACTTACCAGGATCACAACCGCTGTCAACGTACATATGACGATCGTATCCAGAAAAACCTCCATAATCCCCATAAACCCCTGGTCCACCGGGTGCTTCACATCCGCACCCGCGTGGGCTATGGAGGCTGTGCCCATACCAGCTTCATTTGTAAATAGACCTCGTGAAGCCCCGATTCTCAATGCGATATAACAAGACCCTAACGTCCCCGACGTAACTGCCTTGGGTGAAAATGCTCCCTGGAATATGGACGCGAAGGCCGTATTTATATTCTGCAGACGCAGTATAATCACAACAATGCACAGAAGGATATATCCGACACAGGCAAATGGGATCAATCTTTCTGCAATTGCACCGATCCGCCTTCCTCCCCCGAACATAGATACACCTACAAAAACAGCCAGAATCGTACCCAGCAAAAGATTCACTGCCATCGTATCTATCCCGCCGGAGGTTGATATCAAGCTGTTTGCGCTGGAAATTACTGTGTTAATCTGAGTAGCATTCCCAACGCCGAATGCAGCAGTCACTCCGAAAAAACAATACAGTACCGCCAGCCACTTCCATCTGCTCCCAAGACCTGTTTCGATCATATACATTGGGCCGCCGCAAAAAGTGCCATTGAGTTGTCTTCTTCTGTAATAGACAGCCAGTACTGCCTCAGCAAATTTTATGGCCATCCCCAAAAACGCAAAGACCCACATCCAGAATATAGCTCCCGGTCCGCCCAGGGCGATCGCACCGGCGACACCTGCGATATTCCCCGTGCCCACCGTGGCCGACAGTGCGGTGCACAAGGCACGATAACCCGAAGTGCCATCTGTATCATTCTTTGCAGATAACTGCTGTACAAACACCGCCAGCGCCCTGGGAAATCCCCTTATCTGTATAAATCCGGTACTGAACGTAAAATAAATACCGCATCCCATAATCAAGACCAACAGCGGTATGCCCCATATGATTTTATTGATTGAATACAGCGCCTGCATTAGATTCCCCCATAAAAGAAAAGCAGTCTCCCGATTCGGAAAACTGCTTTTGTATTATTCTGTTATTCCCAGGTTGCCCAAATCTCCGGGCAGTAGCCAAGTGTGACCTGTTTGCCGTTACGAACGATAGGCGTACGCATCAGCTTCGGTTCATCGAAAACCTTATCCTCTTTGGCCCTTGTGTCGTCCATATACTTCATAAGGGTAACCTCCTGGGCTTTGCTGTCCCAATCGATCAGCTTGTCTATGCCGCCAACGCCTCGCAGAACCGCATCAAATTCCTTTCCGGACAAACCGAACCGCAGCAGGTCCACGTACTGGTATTTTATCCGGCGCTCTTTAAAGTATCGCTCTGCTTTTTTTGTATCAAAGCACTTGGTTTTTCCAAAAATTTGAATATTCAATAGGTAACCTCCATAAGACACAATCCGCAGGCAGGCATCAATGGGCCGGCCTGGCTTCGTTCGGCTCCAAACAAGCCGGGAATGGAATCCGGTTCCCGTTCCTCCCTGCCGACCTCCAGAAGCGTTCCTACGATAATGCGGACCATATGGTGCAGAAAACCGTTTCCGGTGATCTGAAACCGGATCTCGCTGCCCACAACATCAATGTCCAGCTTCTCTATATAGCGGACCGTAGACTTCTTCATATTCTTGTTTGCGCAAAAAGCACAGAAGTCGTGTTGACCCAGAAAGTGCTGCGCCGCAATGCGCATAAGCCCAATGTCCACGGGACGCTGATCGATGCACACAAATTTCCTTTCAAAAACACAGGGCTGTTCACCGTTCCACAAACGGTAGCAGTAGGTTTTCGTTTTGGCATTCAGGCGTGCGTGAAACCGCTCAGACACGTTCTTACAGGAATATATGCCGATATCCTCCGGCAAATACCTGCGCAGCTGCGTTAGGATCTCATCGCAGGGCATAGAACTGTTGCAGTGAAAATTGGCCACCTGCCCCCGCGCGTGGGTACCGGCATCCGTCCGTCCGCTGCCGGATACCTCGATCGGCTCGTCCAAAATCCTGGACAGAGCCTGCTCCAGCTTGGATTGTATGGTATTATCCGCTGTTTTAAGCCGCTGCCAACCTTTGTAGCGGGTACCTTCGTAGCAGATATCAATCCGCAGATTCCTCATAATCTCTTAGTTCCTCTCTGGCCTCCCACTCGCTGTCCGCAGAGAACAGGAATTGCCCTGCATGATCGTACACTTGAACGTGACCTTGAACATAACGCATCGTAAACATAGCCATAACCTCCTTGTTCTTTATGGCTATATCCTACCAAGGTTTGTGTCCAAAAAACCGGACGTTATAAGCCTATTTGTGCTCAGTCCACAACCTCATATCCGGCATCGGTGATTGCCTTTTTCAGCTGCGCCACGTCTGCATTACCAGTCACGGTAACCTGTTTTTCCTGCAAGTCAACGACCGCGTCAGCAGCGCCCGCAACAGCCTTGCAGACAGCCTCTACCCGTGCCTTACAATGAGGGCACATCATACCGTTCACTTTAATAATGGTTTCCATCGTCATCACCTCAGTAATTTCCTCATTTTGCTCCTGCGGTGCTGTCACCACAGAATCTACTCTCGGTTTAAAAAAGCGTAATCGCAGCGCATTAGTCACCACAAAGACCGAACTTAAGCTCATTGCTGCAGCGCCGATCATAGGGCTCAGCTGTATGCCAAAAGCCGGGTACAGCACGCCGGCAGCCACAGGGATCCCAAGGGTATTATAGAAAAATGCCCAGAATAAATTCTCCTTGATGTTGCGAACGGTCGCTTTGCTCAAGCGGATCGCCTGGGCCACATCTGTAAGGGAATTTTTCATTAGTACGATATCAGCCGATTCGATCGCAATATCCGTTCCCGCGCCGATTGCCATACCCGCATCGGCCATTGCCAGAGCAGGTGCGTCATTGATGCCATCTCCCACCATCAGCACATTGTGACCGCTTTTTCGAATCCCTTCGACCACGCCTGCTTTATCTGCCGGAAGAACATCCGAAATTACATGTTCAATACCGGCCTTGGCCGCAACTGCTTTTGCCGTTGTTTCATTGTCACCGGTAAGCATTACCACGTCCAGCTTCAGTTTGCGCATTTGCAAAACAGCATCCACAGAGTCCGGTTTCAACACATCCGCTGCGGCGATCGTTCCCAGAAATATACCGTCCTCTCTGGCAAAATACAAAGGCGTTTTCCCCTCTTGCTCCAGCGCTTGCGCATCGGGCGGCGTAATTTTCAGGGCATTCATCAAGGCGCGGTTACCGCCGTAATATCTGCTGCCATCGATTATAGCAGATACGCCACGACCCGGCAAGACCCGAAAATCTTCTATTGGATACAGGGGCAGCTCCCCTGCTTTATCCAGGATCGCCTTGGCGAATGGATGTTCGGACCTGGACTCAATAGAGGCCGCAATTTTCATCAATTCCTCCTGGGGAATACCTGCAGATATAATATCCGTCACCGCAGGCTTACCCCGCGTTAAAGTACCTGTTTTATCCAGCACTACGGTATCGACCTTGTGGAGGTTCTCCAGTGCCTCTGCGGTTTTGAACAGCACCCCCATCCTGGCACCAGTTCCGGTACCAACCATAATCGCGACAGGGGTGGCCAGTCCCAACGCACAGGGGCAGGAGATAACCAAAACAGCAATTGCTGTGGTCAGAGAAAATTCTAAGGTCTGACCCACCAACATCCAGACGGCAAAGGCCGCTACGGCAATCAGCATAACTACCGGTACGAATACACCGGCAACCTTATCCGCAAGGCGGGCAATAGGTGCTTTAGAACCGCCTGCCTGCTCGACCATCCGGATCACCTGCGCCAGCGTGGTATCCTCCCCAACCTTTTCCGCACGCAGTTCGAGGTAGCCTTCTGTATTGATCGTGGCCGCAGAAACCGTATCGCCAACACTCTTTTCAACCGGCACGCTCTCTCCGGTCAACGCGCTCTGATCAACAGACCCTCTGCCGGAAAGAACAATACCATCTACCGGTATGCTGCCACCGGAGCGGACGATCACTATATCCCCTACACGTACTTCCTCTGTGGAAACGCTATACTCCTCACCATTTCTACGGATTATTGCCGTCTTTGGGCTGAGATCCATAAGCTGACGTATGGCATCCCCCGTCTTGCCCTTTGCCCTGGTCTCCAGGAATTTTCCAAGGGTAATCAGTGTAACGATCATCGCAGCGGATTCAAAATACAAATTATTGCTATACAGTTCCACTGTCGCCCAGTCGCCATTACCCACGGCATAGGCCATACGAAACAGCGCAGCCACACCGTATACCAGTGCCGCGCCGGAGCCCACAGCAATTAGAGAATCCATATTGGGCGCCCTGTTCCACAGTGCCCTCAGGCCCTTGCTGTAATAAACACGATTCAGATAAACCGGCGGCATCGTGAGGAAAAACTGAACCAGCGCAGCGACCAGTGCATTTTCTCTGCCGTGATACCAGTGAGGCATTGGAATTCCAACCATATGACCCATGGTAAAATACATAAGTACCACCAAGCAAACGGCAGAACCAATAATACGGGTCTTCATTTGTTTTAAGCCAACATCAATCTGTTTATCCGTATTATTTTGTCGGGCTGCCTGTCCGGCCGCACACGCGCCGTATCCCGCTTTCTCCACAGCATCAATGATGCTTTCAGCAATCTCCGGATCATCTGCTTCCACAGACAACCTGCCTGCCAGAAGGTTCACCTCCGCCTTTTGCACACCGGGGATCTGTCCGGTAACCTTCTCTACTCGTGCCGAGCATGCCGCACAGGTCATACCTGTTACCTCAAAGTTGAGTCTCATTGTCCACACCCCTTTTCTTATGTCCGTATTGACAGCTTTTGTGCCTTATGATATCATTCTAGCAGAAGATTTCTAATTTACAAGTATGTACAATTTTGTTCCATACTACCCTTTTAGAAACTTTGGAGGTGTTTATGAATACAACTGACCGCTGCCCCGTGGAGGCAACCCTGGATTTGATTGGCGGCAAATACAAAGCATTGATCCTATGGCATCTGGCAGAGGGCACTCTGCGCTACTCTGAATTGGGAAAAGCAATTCCCAAGGCTACGGCAAAAATGCTTACCCAGCAGCTTCGGGAACTTGAGGCACAAAACCTTGTAAGCCGCTACGTATATCCCGTCATTCCGCCAAAAGTTGAGTATTCTCTCACAGAGCTTGGAAAAAGTTTGATCCCGGTCCTGGCCGCAATGCGTGATTGGGGTGCCGGTTATCTGCGCTCTAAAAACCTTGAGACCACTTGTTTTATGATGAATAAATCTCCCGCTACAAATACAAATTGAATTTTGATATAAGGAGTTTAATCTTATGAATATTAAAATCCTCTCTGACAGCACCTGCGATCTCTCTGAGCAAATTTTGCAGAAGTACGACATTTCCATCGTTCCCCTCACCATTATCAAAGACGGCAATGCCTACCTGGATGGCATTAACATCACCCCCGCTGATATCTATGCCCACGTTGCGGCCGGTGGTGATCTTTGCTCCACAACTGCCCCTAACGTTGGTGACTACGAGACTGTTTTTGCCAAATATGCCCCCAATTATGATGGAGTCATTCATATAAGTATCAGCGCAGAGTTCTCCTGCAGTCATCAGAATGCCCGTTTGGCAGCCGAGGAATTCCCCAATGTACGCGTTGTTGACTCCCGTAATCTTTCCACCGGCCAGGGTCTGGTGGTTCTCAAAGCCTGTGAGCTTTCCAAAACCTGTCAGAATCTGGACGAACTGTACGATCAGCTTGTGTCCTTTACTGAAAAAGTTGAAGCCAGCTTCCTGCTGGACCGCCTGGAATATATGGTTAAGGGTGGACGCTGCTCCGCTGTTGCTGCTCTTGGTGCGAATCTTCTGGGCCTAAAACCCTGCATTGAAGTAAAGAACGGTAAGATGTCCGTCGTAAAGAAGTACAGAGGTACATTTTCCAAGTGTCTTGCCAACTATGTAAAAGACCGGTTGGCAGATCGCAATGACCTGGACCCGGGCACCCTGTTTGTCACCAGAACGCCCGTTTCGGATGAGTGTGAGGACGCTGTCAAAAACACAGTAGCACAGTACAATGGTTTTGAGAATACATATTGGACCGAGGCAGGCTGCACGATTTCCTGTCACTGCGGTCCCGGCACACTGGGCGTGTTGTTTGTAAGAAAGTAACATCTATGCATAGAACCGGTGCAGCTCACTGCACCGGTTTTTGTTCTTGTCTTTTTCAGCGTCTGTGCTATACTTGTCTTGTATAAAACCATACGAGGTATATTATGGATTACCAACAATTACTGGATTTTGCAGCAGAATTGGGATACAAACTTGCTATGAACGGCGCTGAAACCTTCCGTGTTGAGGACAGTATCAACCGCATACTGTCAGCTTACGGTGTCAAGTCAGAAGCCTTTGCGATCCCCAATTGCCTGACCGTCAGCATCCGCACACCGGATGGCGAATCGTTGACCCGTCTGCGCCGGATCGGTTTTCACGGTAACGATCTGGACTCGCTTGAACGTTTCAGTAACTTGAGCAGAAAAATCTGCGCACAGGTACCAGCACCGGACGTTGCAATGGAATGGCTGCAGAAAACCACCCGTTCCTGTATTACGTACAGCCTTCCTTTCTATTTGGTGGGCAACTTTCTGTGTGCCTTCGGATTTGCCATTTTCTTTGGCGGCATACTGGTCGACAGTCTGATCGCAGGTCTGTGCGGTGTACTGGTTGGCCTTACCAACTATGCCCTTAACACCCTAAAGGTCAATCCTTTCTTTTCTACCATCGCGTCCGCGTTTATTATGGCCTTCGCGGCATACGCAATTGGTTTGACGGGCATTGCAAACAGCACCGATGCCGCAATCATCGGCACACTTATGCTTCTCGTACCGGGCTTGATCTTTACAAATGCTATGCGTGACATCATTTTCGGAGATACAAATTCCGGCATTAACCGCATTGTGCAGGTGTTTATGATCGCCGCAGCCATCGCGCTGGGAACAGGTGTTGCCTGGAATCTGTTTCACAGCGTTTGGAGGATTCCTTACAGCGCCGATGCACTGGATCACACCTTTGTAATCCAGTGTTTGTGCGCATTTGTCGGCTGTTACGGTATATCCATCGTATTCAACATACACGGCCCCGGCGGTTTGCTTTGTGCCCTTGGCGGCACGCTTTCCTGGGCCTGTTATTTACTTAGTATACGCCTGTGGAACAACGAGGCATTATCGTACTTCCTTTCCGCGCTGGTCGCAGCCGGTTATTCCGAGATTATGGCGCGTGTCAGAAAATGTCCTGCAATCGCATACCTGGTCATAGCGATCTTTCCGCTGATCCCGGGTGCAGGCATTTATTACACAACCAATTTCCTCGTCTTGGGGGATATGGCCGGTTTCAGCGCCAAGGGTTTTCAAACGATTATTGCGGCGGGCTCTATCGCTATTGGATTGCTGTCCGTATCCACAATTGCCAGACTCGCTACTGTATGGCGGGAAAAGCGCAAAGCAAAATAACGAAAGGGTTTCGGTCAAACCGAAACCCTTTCTTCATTGCATTATTCCTTGTTGGCCTTCTTGGCAGCCTTAGCCTTGGCCTTATCCTCCTGACGCTTCTTGGCTGCAGCCTTAGCTGCTGCCTCAGCAGTCACGTTGGTGGACAGTGCCCACTTTGCAAACTCGATGCGGACCTGGTCTGCGCCGGTTTCAAGGACAAACTTGTCGTCCTTAACATTCACGACAGTACCCATAATGCCGCCAATGGTAACGACTTCGTCACCGGTCTTCAGTGCAGAACGCATCTGCTCGGCTTCCTTTTTACGCTTGTTTTCGGGGCGAATCAGCAGGAAATAAAAAACAGCGATCATTGCGACCATCATAAGGATGGAAGCACCACCACCGCCTAACGGGCCAGCGGTATTTTCCAAAAATTGTACCATGGATATTACTCCTTCGTTTATAATGTCCAGACCATTATAGCATTATTTGGTTAAATTGCAAGGAATATTTAGATCCTGCGGTTTAATTTTTCAGAATATTCCCTTCTGAACTGAGAAAACGTCCCTGCATCCAGGGCATCTCTGATTCTTTCCATAAGTTTATTGTAAAAATACAGATTGTGCATTACACAAAGGCGCATTGCCAGCATTTCCTCAGCCACAAACAGATGGCGAATATAGGCTCTGCTGTATCGACGGCAGACCGGGCAATCACACTCGCTGTCAATGGGGTTCAAATCCTTGGCGTATTTTGCGTTCTTAAGGTTAATCGCTCCCTGCCAGGTAAACAGACGGGCGTGCCGGGCATTTCTGGCCGGCATAACACAATCAAAAAAGTCCACACCTCTGGCGACAGCCTCAATGATATTTGTGGGAGTGCCGACACCCATCAGATAACGGGGCTTCTCTTTTGGCATATGGGGTTCTACCGCCTCAATGATGTCATACATCTGCTCAGCTGTTTCTCCGACAGCCAGGCCGCCAATGGCATATCCGGGCAGATCCAGCTCCGCAATGCGCTGCATATGCTCTACACGCAGATCCCCATAAGTTCCGCCCTGATTGATACCCCACAACATCTGCTCCTTATTTACAGTATCCGGCAGGGTATTCAGCCGGGCATTTTCAGCCTTACAGCGCTCCAGCCAACGGTACGTCCGGTCAATACTCTGCTTCACATAGTCCCTGGGAGCAGGGTTTTCGATACATTCATCAAACGCCATACAGATATCCGAACCCAGGTTAGACTGAATCTGCATACTCTCCTCAGGCCCCATAAAGATCTTCCGCCCGTCAATGTGGGAGGAAAAATACACACCCTCCTCTTTTATTTTCCTTAAAGAGGAAAGGCTGAACACCTGAAATCCACCGGAATCCGTCAAGATCGGGCCATCCCAGGTCATAAACTTGTGAAGGCCGCCGCATTCCTTAACCAGACCGTCACCGGGCCGCAGATGCAAATGGTAGGTGTTTGACAGTTCCACCTGGCATCCGATATCCTTCAGATCCTTGGCGCTTAGTGCGCCTTTAATGGCACCCTGCGTACCTACATTCATAAAGACCGGGGTCTGCACCGTACCGTGGGCGCAGGTAAAAACGCCACGCCGGGCCCTACCCTCGGTTTTTAACAGTTCAAACATATAGACTCCTCAATTCTCACAAAATACACATCGCATCACCGAAGCTGAAAAACCGATAACGCTGTGCAACAGCCTCTTTGTAGGCATTAAGAACATATTCCCGTCCCGCGAAAGCAGACACCAGCATCACAAGCGTACTTTCCGGCAGGTGGAAATTAGTGATCAAGCCATCCATAGCTTTGAACGAATACCCAGGGAAAATGAAAATGTCCGTCCAGCGGCTTTTCGCTTCAAATGTCCCATCCGTATTTACGAGGGACTCCAGAGTCCTGCAGGAGGTGGTTCCGACGCAGACCACTCTGCCGCCGGATTTTTTCGTGTCGTTCAGGATCTGCGCTGTTTCCTGGTTGATCATACACAGCTCACTGTGCATATGATGATCAGAGATATCCTCTGCCTTTACCGGGCGGAATGTTCCCAGTCCCACGTGCAGGGTAACAAAGGCTGTCTTCACACCTTTTTCACGGATTTTTTCCAGCAACTCCCTGGTAAAGTGGAGACCGGCAGTAGGCGCAGCGGCAGAACCTACCTCCCGGGAGTAAACGGTCTGATACCGTTCCTGATCCTGCAGCTCCGCCTTGATATAAGGCGGCAGCGGCATTTTACCAAGCTGCTCCAGCACTTCCAAAAAAATTCCATCATAATGGAATTCCACGATTCTGTTTCCGTCATCTTGTACTTCCACCACGGTAGCTGTCAGCTGACCGTCACCGAAAATCACTTCCTGTCCGGTGTGCAGTTTTCTGCCGGGCTTGGCAAGGCACTCCCAGCGCTTGTCCCCAAGATCACGCAAAAGCAGCAGTTCCACAGCACCTCCGGTTGGACGCTTACCCAACAGGCGCGCAGGCAGAACTCTGGAATCATTCATAACCAGGCAATCCCCCGGCCGGAGATAGTCAATGATATCGTAAAAGTGCTGGTGCTTGATCGCACCGGTTTCTCTTCCCAGAACCAGCAGCCGGGAGGAATCTCGCTGCTGCAACGGTGTCTGTGCGATCAGCTCCTCGGGCAGGTCATACCAGAAATCTTTTGTTTTTAAGGACAACATACTTTCATTCACGTCAAATACGCCCCTTTAGCCTGTCTAAACGTTACTTTAATTTAAAAATTATACCACACCTTGCTCCAAAAAGCTACACCGTTTTCGTTGAATATACGTAATCTCAATGGCAAAGTTCCGGTACTGTACATAGATTGGGTTGGAGGTGTCGCAATATGAAAAAACCTGTATTTACCGGTGTCTGTACCGCATTGGTCACCCCATTTGAAAATGGGGGCATCAACTACCCGATGGTGGAGAAACTGCTGCAGCGTCAGATTTGTGCCGGCGTTGAAGCGATTGTTCTGGCCGGCACCACCGGAGAATCCGCTACCCTGACGGATGAAGAAAAACTGGAGTTGTTCCGGTTCAGCAAGGATTACGTAGGCAAAACCTGTAAGATTATCGCGGGAACTGGCTCAAATTCTACCGCCCACGCCATCGCGTTGAGCAAGGCCGCACAGGCATGCGGTGCTGATGCTCTGCTTGTAGTCTCCCCATATTACAACAAAGCCACACCGGAGGGGCTATATGCCCATTACCTGGCAATCGCAATGTCCGTAAACATCCCTGTGATCATTTACAACGTACCCTCACGCACCGGTGTTGACATACCTGTGTCCGTGTATCAGCGATTGAGCAATGTCCGTAACATCATCGGCGTCAAAGAGGCCAGTACAAGTATTACAAAGATCGCAGCCATCCGGGCAATTTGTCCGCCGGATTTTTATGTCTGGAGCGGAAATGATGATATGGTCATACCAACAATGGCACTCGGAGGTGTTGGGGTCATTTCTGTACTATCCAACGTGATGCCGTCGGAAACGGTGCAGATGTGCGCTGCCGCACTGGACGGCAACTATCCCCTTGCCGCAAAATTCCAATGTGATATGCTGGAACTGATCGATCTGCTGTTCTGCGAGGTCAATCCCATCCCTGTAAAAACAGCAATGAAGCTTATGGGCTTCGACTGCGGCAGCTGCAGACTTCCACTATGCCCAATGCTGGACAAAAACAAACAAAGGCTTCGTCTTCATATGCAGGAAAAAAAGCTCCTCTGAGAGGAGCTTTTTTACGGAATAAACCCTTCAAAAATAGGGATCCATCCTTCTTCTACCGCCGTTTCATATTCCTCCCGGGTTCGCAGCGTCCAGCTGACGCCCTGAATGCCCAGAAGTTTTCTTACGACAAGGTTGCTGATGGTTTTACGTTCCGCAAACCGGTATGCCACGAAATCCGGTCTGGTAAATACGTTCAAAAGCTGGTGGCGAAGAGCAAAAATCAGATACCAGGGCAGTTTTGATCCCGTATGAAAGAAATTTTGGGTCAGCTGCCCCCGGATTAAATCCGGCCTGTTCTTTTTCAGCCAGGCAACACACCTTGGGTCAAAGGATTCCAGGCAGTATGCGCCATCATAGCCATGCAGCGCTTCACACACCGCGCTGCATAGAGCATTGTAATTATTGTCCACGCATTTCAGCTCGATAATGATCGGCGCGGCACCGCGATACAGTTCCAAAACCTGTGAAAACAGCGGAATCGTCTGGTCAGTTCCCTGCAATGGATACCGGCACAATGCCTCTGCTGACAGATCTTCAATCCTGACAGAAGCGCCGGCCGTCCGCTCCAAGGAAGCATCGTGAATGACGGCCAGATTTCCGTCACCCATCAGGTGGACATCCAGTTCCACACCGAAACCTGCTTCCTTTGCGGCTCGGAAAGCCGCCAATGAATTTTCCGGGATGCCATTACCGTGCAGTCCCCTGTGTGCATACCTCCAGCCACGCAATTCCGAAAGGCCCGGGTGTCCCCTGCGGCCATCCACCAAAAACACAAAAAGGAGGGACAGGCAGGCAAGAACAATCAGCACGGTTAGCATATACAATCAGTCCTCAATATCAAATGCATCCAGGTCCAGTTTTGCTTCCGGTTTGGCATCACCGTGGTTCACCAGTGCCATTGTCACAAATGCAAGGCCGACAAAAATGGCGGCATAGGGGAACAGAATCGTCATACCCACACCATCCATATCCATAAAGAAGCCGGACAGGACCGGAGTGATGATCTGGGCGGACATAGATGCGGTGTAATAGAAACCGGTATACTTTCCGATATCTCCGCCGGAGCACAGTTCCACGACCATAGGGAAGGAATTGACGTTAATGGTGGCCCAGCCGATTCCGGCCAGGGCAAACAATACATTCATAAGCAGTGCAGAGCTGCCGGAGCGCATAAAGGAAGCCGCGCCGAAAGCAATGGCCAGCATCACAACACCGCCCATAATCGTTTTTTTCCGACCGATCTTGGATGCAACGATACCGGCAGGTAAATAGGCCACGATCGCCGCACCCTGGGCAAGCAGCAGCGTGGTATTATAGTCCATATTCAAAATATTGCCGGCGTAAACCGCGTACTTGGAAGTAACCGCGTTATAGCCAAAATACCACAGCATAATGGATGCCAGAATAAACAGGAGCGAACGCTTTTCCGATTTGGATAGTTTACGGCCCTGATCTGTCTGCTCCTGCTCCTCTTCCAAGCCGAGCCGGACACTGTCATCGTGCATCTGCCGTGACCAGAGAGGCTCACGGACCGTCAGCAAGAAGATTGCCAGTGCACCAATCATGATCGCAGCAATGACACCGTAATAGACATTATAGCGCATCATCTGATTATGGACTGCCGATGTAGCAAACACCATACCAAGCACAAGCACCAAAATGCCACCTGCCGTACCCATCAGATTGATTACCGCGTTAGCCTTACTGCGCAGGGGCTTTATGGTCACATCGGGCATCAGGGCAACTGCAGGACTGCGGAATGTGGCCATAGCAACGAGCAAAACCAGCAAAAGTGCCACAAAGAGGATCAGCGGGGTGGAATTGTTTGCAGTCTTCTGGGCAGCATATGCCTGCCGTGCAGGCACAACATAATTGGTATAGTCCTCATTTGTAACCGTCTTATTATTTGAAGGATCCGTGACCTTACTCTTAATCTGGACAAATTCATCCTTTTCATACACATCAGCCAACACAAACACATCGCCTTCCGGTGTTTGCAGATGTGCGTCCTTCTGTGTGTCATAAATAACAGCCATCGCCGCAGGATCATCGATCCGGGCAACATCAGAGATATTCTTCAGCTGCATATTATCCACAAAAGACAGAGCCAAAATTGCGGCCGCCGCCACAATCGTTCCAATAGTAATAAAGGGAGTACGTTTACCATGTCTGGATTTGCATTTGTCTGAGATCGTGCCAAACAGAGGCAGCATAAAAACAGCCAAAACATTGTCCAGCGCCATGATCACACCGGAAAGGGTCTGTGACATACCAAATTTGTTGGTAAGGATCACAGGAATCGTTGCGTCGTAGGCCTGCCAGAACGCGCTGATCAAAAAGAATGCAAAACCCACAAGTATTGTACGCTTATAGTTCAGTTTCATAAGGGATGCCCCCATTCATATATTGTGACTTCTCACATTTTTCTTTTATTATACAATATTCTGTAAAATTGTCCACAAGAAAAAGCGGCACAGTAGTGCCGCTTTATACAGATCAAACCAAAATAGCCTTGTGGAATACCTTCTTGCCCTTACGGATCTTAACGCCCTCCTTCAGCATTTCCTCCGTGACGGCAAACTGGGCAGAGGGAACCTTTTCGTCGTTCACCAAAACGCCGCCCTGCTCAACCAGCTGGCGTGCCTGCTTGTTGGAAGGTGCCAGGCCGCAGGTGACCATCAGATTCAGAATACCGATCTTACCATCCACAAGCGTCTCTGCGGAAATTTCAGTAGTGGGCATATTGGCATCGTCACCGCCGCCCACAAACAGGGCCTTGGCTGCAGCCTGTGCCTTCTGTGCCTCTTCCTCACCGTGGACAAGTTTGGTCAGCTCAAAGGCCAGGATCTCCTTAGCCACGTTCAGCTGCGCGTCCTTCCAGTCTGCCATTGCGTCTATCTGCTCCAGGGGCAGGAAGGTCAGCATACGGATGCACTTCATAACGTCGGCGTCCTCGACGTTGCGCCAGTACTGATAGAACTCAAAGGGAGTGGTCTTGTTGGGATCCAGCCAGACCGCGCCCTTTGCGGTCTTACCCATCTTTTTGCCCTCAGAATTGAGCAGCAGCGTAATGGTCATTGCGTGCGCGTCCTTGCCCAGCTTGCGGCGGATCAGCTCCGTACCGCCCAGCATATTGCTCCACTGGTCATTGCCGCCGAACTGCATATTGCATCCGTAGGTCTTGTACAGGTAGTAGAAGTCATAGGACTGCATAGGCATATAGTTGAATTCCAGGAAAGACAGGCCCTTTTCCATTCTCTGCTTGAAGCATTCTGCCCGAAGCATATTGTTAACAGAGAAACATCCGCCGATCTCACGAATGAAGTCAATATAGTTCAGCTTCATCAGCCAGTCTGCATTGTTAACCATCATTGCCTTGCCTTCGCCGAACTCAATAAAGCGCTCCATCTGCTTCTTGAAGCAATCGCAGTTGTGCTGGATAGTCTGCTCTGTCATCATAGAACGCATATCGGTTCTGCCGGAGGGGCCACCGATCATAGCAGTACCGCCGCCAATCAGAGCGATGGGCTTATTGCCGGCCATCTGCAGACGCTTCATAAGGCAAAGTGCCATAAAGTGACCTACGTGCAAAGAGTCGGCAGTGGGGTCAAAGCCGATATAAAAGGTAGCTTTGCCGTTGTCGATCATTTCCCGGATTTCTTCCTCATTGGTTACCTGCGCGATCAATCCACGGGCAACCAGCTCGTCATATAGTTTCATTTGAATCTCCTCCAAAGTTATTTCAAAATAAAAAGTCCCCTGCCCTAAACGGACAGAGGACGTAAATTACGTGGTACCACCTCTGGTTTGGCACAGCCTCACGGCATATGCCCTCGGCACGTCCAACAACGTGCTTCGCTGTATCGGGCGAACCCGTCCTGCCCTACTGCAGCGTTCAGGCAAGCCGCTCCGGGAGGTATTTGGGTACTGCTTCTTACTGCCTTGCACCGGACGGCAGCTCTCTGAAAGAAGGAAAGTACTTACTTCATCCCATCTTTGCGTTGTATACGTGAGTTATCCTAACAAAAACCTACGCTTTTGTCAAGTATTACCCACAAGCATTTCTTCTGCGCTTCGCAGTGTTGTCTCGGTAATGTTGGTACCGCCTATAATGCGGGCAAGCTCCTGTGCCCTGCCGGCGCGATCCAACGGTGTAACTGTGGTATAGGTCCTGCCGCCCCGCTCCTCTTTGGCAATCAGCAAATGGGTATCCGCCAAAGCAGCCAGCTGAGGCAAGTGGGTCACGCAAAGGACCTGCTTATTCCTGGATACGCTGCGCAATTTCTGGGCCACTTTCTGGGCTGCACGGCCTGACACGCCGGTGTCCACCTCATCAAAGATCAGCGTTGCAACCTGATCTTGTTCCGCCAGCACATTCTTCATAGCAAGCATAATACGGGCCAATTCGCCGCCGGATGCCACCTTGCTCAATGGTTTCAGCGCCTCACCTGCATTGGCCGACATATAAAAGGCCACCAGATCCGCACCGCTCCCTGTCAACTCCGTTTCTGTAAACGCACAGCTAAACTGCACCTTAGGCATATCCAGCTGGGCCAGCTCATCCAGGATCCGGGCTGACAGTTCTCTTGCGCCCGTCTGCCGGCTTTGGCGAAGTTTTCTGGCCGCTTCCCATGCAGCATCCTCAGCCTTCCTGCATTTGAGTTTCAGCCGCTCCAATGTATCCTCAGCGAACTCGATCTCGTCCAGTTCCATTTGGGCACGATCCAAATACGCGAGGATCTCTTCGCAGGTTGTGCCATACTTGCGGCGCAGTTTGTGAATCACATCAAGGCGGCTCTCAATTTCCTCCAGTTCATCAGCAGAATAGGAAAGGTCGTCCCTTGCATCCCGCACTTCCTGGGCAACATCCTGCACCTGGTACATCAGGTCCGTCAGTCTTTCCTGCACCGAAGAGAACGCCTCGGTAAACCTGCTCATACGGGCAAGTTCCCGTTCCGCCTGTCCCAACAGGGAGGCAGCACCGTCAGAATCATCACCGCCGTATAAGAAATCAACCGCCGCATTCAATCCATCGCTGAGTTTTTCCGCGTTTTGCAGGATCTTGCGCCGGCTTTCCAGCGCTTCGTCTTCCCCAGGCTGTAATTGTGCTTTAGCAATCTCGTCAATTTGATAGCGCAGCGTTTCCATCCGGCGCAGCTTCTCACTTTCATCCATATGAAGCCGTTCGATCTGATGTCGGATGGATGTTACCTCCCGGTACTTTTCCAGATAATCCTCTATCAGAGTCTGGTTCTCGGCATAAGCATCCAAAAATTGCAGATGGTTTGCTTCATCGAATAAGGACGCGCTGTCATGCTGACCGTGGATATTGATAAGCTGGATTCCAAGCTTGCGCAAAAGGGATACGCTTATAAGTGTTCCATTAACCCGGCAGATGTTTTTGCCGTCCAGGTAGATCTCGCGTTGGATCACCGTTTCCGGATCGTACTCCACACCGTTGTCCGCAAACCAGGAAAACTCCGGTACATCCGTAAACACAGCACGTACAGACGCCTTGTTTGTGCCGGTTCTGATCATATCCCGGTATGCGCGTTCTCCAAGAATGGCGGATATGGCGTCAATCACGATTGACTTACCGGCACCCGTCTCACCGGTGAGGATATTGAAGCCTGCGTCGAAAGCGATTTCCGCACACTCAATGACCGCAATATTCTCAATATGCAGAAGACTTAGCACGAAAATCGCCTCCTGTCAATTCAGCAAACTTCTAATTTCGCCGCAGAACGTAGCGGCTGCATTGGCGTCACGCATAATGACGATCACCGTGTCATCGCCGGCCAGAGAACCTACAATGCTGCTCAGATTCATTGCATCAATAGCCGAACCCGCGGCAGATGCCAGACCGGGCAATGTACGTACAACGATGATGTTCTGGGCGTAGTCAAAGCTGACTACACATTCCCGGAAGATTGTATTGAGCTTGGAAGAAAAAGAACCGCTGACTTCACTTGTAGATGTAGCGTAGCGGTAAGTTCCAAGGCTCGTCAATTCCTTAACAATCCGCAGTTCTTTAATATCCCTGGATATCGTTGCCTGAGTGCCGCGGAACCCCTCTTTCTGCAGTTGCGCCAAGAGCTGCTCCTGTGTCTCGATGTTCTGGTTGGAAATAATTTCCAAAATTTTTGCCTGTCTTTGACTTTTCACCACATTCACCTCAACCTGTCCTAAATTTCATATTGATCACATCATAAAAACTGCGGTCCTTCAGACGAATCAGTTTTGTTTCCAAAGTAGACTTCTTAATCGTAGCCACGTCACCCATATTCATCCGCAGGGCCTTACCGCCGTCCACCGACAAGAACGCGTTCCTGCGGGCATTTTTTGTAAGCCCCGTGGTGATCACACGTCTGTCAGAAGCAACGATGCTTCGGCTGGCCACATCGTGGGCACAGATGGGTGTAATGAGAATACTGCTGGCCTCCGGCTCCACAATAGGTCCTCCGGCGGACAGGCTGTATGCAGTAGAGCCTGTGGGCGTTGCGATGATCACACCGTCGCCGCTGCATTCCATTGCCTGCACACCATCACACTTGACAGCCAGGTGGACAATTCTGGCCACAGCACCTTTTGTGATTGCAACATCATTCAGGCAAATATCGTGGAAGATAATATCCCTGTCTCTGTGTACAGTCACATCCAGCATCATACGTCTGTCGATCGTATAATCATCCGTTGCGATTCGGGCCAGCTGGTCCAGCTCCGTACTTTCCAATTCTGCCATGAAGCCCATCGTGCCAATATTGACACCCAGGATGGGAATTCCGTGACGGGTAGCGGCCTTAGCCATATGCAGGATCGTACCGTCGCCGCCAAAGCAAATCACCAGCGAAGCGCCGGGCAGTTCCCGGTCCAGTCTCGAGAATCGCAGGTCCTTGGGCAGCTCATATGTTCTGTCCACCTCAAAAGGAAGGCACAATCTCACTTCCATGCCGGAATTACGCAAAACACGCATCGCCTCACGGACTGTCTGGAAATTCTTATCCCGGTAGGGATTGGGAGTCAGAATAATTTTTTTCATTATGCTCCCCCTTTCAAAGTTTCGTGAGCCTGGGCAACCACCTGGGCCGTGTCTGTTTGAATACCCGGCTTGTCCTCCAAGGTCAAGTGCGCCAGGAACTCAATGTTCCCCTCCGGTCCTTTAACGGGAGAGAATGTCAGGCCGAGGATCGTCATTCCGATTTGCTGTGTCAGTTCCACGAACGAGTCCAGCACCTCTTTATGGATCTCAGGATCCCGGACAACGCCTTTCTTGCCAACCTTTTCTTTTCCTGCTTCGAATTGGGGTTTGATAAGGCAAAGGACCTGTCCCGACTGGGGTTTTAAGAACGTTTTGATCACCGGCAAGACGATCCGAAGGGAGATAAAGCTTACATCCACTACGGACAGATCCAACGGTTCTCCCAGTTGTTCCGGTGTTACGTAGCGGACATTGGTTCTTTCCATAACCACCACACGGGGATCAGATCGGATCTTCCAGTCCAGCTGGCCGTAGCCTACATCGATCGCGAAAACCTTGCTGGCTCCCTGCTGCAGCAGGCAGTCCGTAAAACCGCCGGTGGACGCACCGGAATCGCTGCAAACATAGCCGGTAGGATCAACGCCAAAGTCCCGGAGCGCCTTCTCAAGCTTTAATCCGCCCCGGCTCACATAAGGGCAGCCCCCAGTCCGTACCTCCAGCGCAACGGTTTCCGGATAGGAAACACCGGGTTTGTCCGCCTTCTGTCCGTCTACATAGACCAATCCGCTCATAATGACGGCCTGTGCCTTTGTACGCGTTTCCGCATAACCATGTTCTACCAGAAGAACATCCAGCCTCTTTTTAATTTTCATTTTGGATGCACCTCCTGTATATATGCGGCAATTCCTTCCGCGTCAAGACCATAGTGGCTGTATAATTTCTCAATTGCGCCGTGCTGAACATACTGGTTGCCCAGATCAATACCGTCCACACAATAGCCAAGTTTTCCGGCAAGGCCGTCACGGATTCCACAATTTCCGCTGATTTCCTCCACCACGATCAAATGTGTATTTTCCGGCAGTTCGGCCTTCAACTCCTCCACAGGTAAGGGCTCAACACACAGAAGCCGTTTCACACCTGCGGAAATCCCCCGGTTTGCCAAGATCTCAGCTGCCTTTAACGCGTTTTCATACATCGTACCGTAAGTAAGGATCGTCACATCCTCACCTTCACAATGGGTGTACACCATATTCGTTCCGTCCCAGGCAGAGTCACGGTAGGAGCGGTCACCACCCCGGGGATAACGAATCGCCACAGGGCCATTCTGATTGCACACCGCCCAGCGCAGCATCTGCTGTAATTCCGCACCGGACGCCGGGCAAAGCAGCCGCAGGCCGGGACAATGACGCAGGAATCCAACGTCATAGATGCCATGATGGGTTTGCCCATCCTCGCCCACAAGACCGGCCCGGTCAACGGCGAGGATTATATGCAGATTCTGCATACAAACATCCTGTAGAATCATATCGTAGGCCCTTTGCAGGAAAGTAGAGTAAAGCGCAACAACTGGGATCATTCCCTGCTTTGCAAGGCCGCCCGCCATAGATACCGCGTGTCCCTCCGCAATACCAACGTCAAACAACCGGTCGGGATATGCTTCTTTAAAGGGCAGCAGTCCCGTTCCACCGGGCATTGCCGCCGTAATAGCACATACCTTATCATTTTCCCGTGCCAGTTCCACCATCTGCCGGCCAAAGTGATCCGAGAACGTCATACCACCCTTTTTCAGGGGTTCTCCTGTCTCGGGATCAAATTGTCCGATTCCGTGGAACAGCTTCGGATGTTCCTGGGCCGGGCCGTAGCCCCTGCCCTTCTGGGTCATTACGTGGATCAGCACAGGGCGCTTCATTTCCTTAGCAATACGCAGCAGGTTGATCAGATGCTCTGTGTCGTGGCCATCCACCGGTCCCAGGTAGGTAAGACCCATACTCTCAAAAATCGTAGCCGGGATAAGCATCCTACGGACCCGGTCTTTCATACGTCTGGTAACCGTATAAATTTTCCTGCCGCCGGGAATGCGGAAAAGAAGATTCCTGTATGTTTGCTTCATGCCAAGGTAACGCTCCTTGGTGCGCAGCTGCCGCAGGTGTGATGCCATTCCTCCCACATTGCGGTCGATGGAGAGTGCGTTGTCATTGAGAATTATCACCATCGGCTCACCGCTCACAGCGGCATCGTTCAAGCCCTCGTAGGCCAGTCCGCCGGTAGCCGCACCATCACCGATCAGCGCAACGATATCATAATCCTGCTTTTGCAGGCTTCTTGCCCTGGCCATTCCCAGCGCTATGGACACAGAATTGGAAGCATGGCCTGCCACAAACGCATCGCATACACTCTCGGATGGTTTCGGGAATCCGGCCAAACCGCCGAATTGGCGCAGGGAAGAAAAATCCGACTGGCGGCCGGTCAGCATCTTGTGAATGTAAGACTGGTGACCCACATCAAATACTAGACGGTCTTTTTTTGTATCATATACAGTCTCAATGGCGACTGTAAGCTCTACAACGCCCAAATTGGAGGCAACATGGCCTCCTGTCTGGGAAACGCTGCTAATGAGAAACCTTCGTATCTCGTCGCACAATTGTTCTCTTTGGGAAGCATTCAGCGCAGCCAGATCCTGATGCCCCCGGATAATTTCTAACATAAGTCACACGACCTAACTTTATTTTTTCTTATTGCGATCGGACAGGTGACCCAGTGCCCAAATGATTTTACCGACACCATGGACAATCTTCGTACAGGAATTGATGGCAAAGGTCTTGCCGATCGCCTTTCCGCCCACCGTCAGTCCTGCCACAAGGGCGGATAGCGCCAGAGAGATCAGCTGCGGATAGCTAAATGAGAAATCACGCAGAATCTGGGCGGCAATGGTGGCAGATGCGGAACCAGACACGACGCCGCAAATATCGCCGATTACATCGTTACAGATGGAACTTACACGCTCGGCATTTCGAAGCAGCTTGATCGCTTCCTGGGAACCGGGCACCTTGCGGGCCGCCATAGAATGGAACGGCTTTTCGTCCGCGGATGCAACCGCCATACCAATGATATCAAACACAATACCTATCAGCACAATGGTCAGCAAAATCAGAAACGCTACCAGCATTGTGCTGCTTTCCATAATAATATCCGACGCGAATGAAATCGTACCGGAAATCAGAATTGTAACCAAAAAAATAGTAACGACCCAACGGATCGTTTTCTTCCGCTCTTTCTTTGACGCGGATGAGTCGGACTTAGACATTTCGTCCTGTTCCCCTTTAATTGAGATAGTAATCAACGGTGGCAGGCAGGATAAATCTTACGGCTTAGGTCGGGTTGGTTTTCCCCAGACAGAACCTGCCGTTGCCGCGCAGGCCGTTTCCGTTTGATCCGTCAGTTCATGTGTTGCCAGTTATGAATACCCGATTGCCACTTAGTCCGTACTGTAATCCCCTGCCTGCCCTGTTAAGACAGTCTAGGTAATTTCTACAGCAAAACGTTCCGGTTCTTATCCTCTTTTGCAAGCATAGTTTCCAGAAGCAATTACCGTACCTGTCTGGCCACAACAGGCAACGGTATGATCTTCTTTCCCCATATGTTCACTCAAGGCAGGCTACACTGCACGCAGCACGCGATTCTGCGCACCGCCTTGCAGGTTCATACCAGGTTCGTACGCAGCGGGCCCCGATAGGGATACTATCCGCTGTCGCACAATACCAGGTCTCCACGGAGGCCGGGTCGTATACTCCATGCCATTGGAGTGCGCCCGGAGTCCTTAACCCCCAGCACCCACCCTAAACTGGGCGTAAAAAGCAGACACCAGGGACTTCATCGATGTGCCCTTCATAGGATTTTTAGGCCCTACCTGGGAACCGGTCGTTTCGACTAGAATACTGCACCGTTGGAATGTATATTATCACAGATTATACGAATATACAAGTATATTTTCATAGTTGTGCATATATTTTCACAATATTTTTACAAATCCCTGTATATCAAAAAGGGACGCTCAGATCTGAGCATCCCTTAATATCTATCTGTTTATAAACCAATCCTCCACAATATCACTGTGGGTGATCACAATGTCTAACGATTTGGCCTCTTCCTTTGTAAAAAAGCGCAGATCTTTGGATTCCGTACTTATGATCATATCCGGCTCACGTTCCAGTTCCAGGCCAAACACAACAACAACCATACGCCAAACACTGCCGTCTTGATAGGCGGCAATTCGGCCCGGTTCCCCATACACGGCAAGTTTTTTGAATCTTTCCTTCGGGATTCGAATTCCCAGTTCCTCATAAACTTCACGGGCCATCGCCTGGACTTCCGTCTCATACTTTTTGACACCGCCGCCTACCAAACCCCAGGTATCACTGTCCCGGCGCTTCTCCAGCAGGAGTTTTCCCTTGCAGGTGATAATTGCGTTGGCGCCCAAGTGGGCCCTCTGGGTGGTTTTCGGTGCATTTTTAGGATCTCCACGGTAGAATTTCACGATAGCCATCGGCTGTTCCCCTTTTATGTTTGATGAGTCCATTGTACTGGATATTTTACATTTTTTCCACCCTAAAATTCCTTCGGCACAGGTTTTGTGACGCCGGTCCGCCGGGCCTTGTCCAATCCGCCGGACATATGCTCCTGCGGATTTTGGGTAAATTTTGCCCGACGGATGATCTCCTCGCCAAATTTATCCCGCAAAGAGTCCACAGTTTCATCCAGCCGCAGTTTTCGTTCATACTGCACTGCAGACATTCCGGAAAACAGGTCATACTGCTGATAGGGTTCATCGGATAGTCTTGTAACCTGTACACCCAGCTGCCGCAGGGGTGTCTGTCCGTCCCAGGCTTCGTCAAAAACCTTGCAAGCCGCGTCAAACAGCTGGGATGTCATATTGGTAGCGCCTGTCAGAAGCATCTGGTGGGAAAAGTGATGGAATTCAAATGTGCGCAAATGTACAGACACACAGCTTCCGTTTTTTCCGTCCTTACGCATCCTGGCTCCCACCGTTTCACACAAGCTCAGAAGCACTTGGCAGGCACCATCCCTTGTAACCACATCCCGGGCCGTTGTGGTAGAGTTTCCATAGCCCTTATTTTCCGCAGGCTCCGGCGTGACCATATCCGCATTTCTGCCGTTGGCAAAATGCCAGATCGTTTCTCCGTGCTTTCCCAGACGTTTGCGCAAAATCGAAACGTTTGTGTTGGCCAAGTCTCCGATGGTATACACGCCCAACTGCTTCAGCTTACGCTCGGTAGCCGCACCCACCAGAAACAAATCCCGTACCGGCAGCGGCCACATTTTCTGCGCCATTTCTTCCGGGAATAAGGTGTGCACCTTATTAGGCTTTTCAAAATCTCCCGCCATCTTGGCAAGGAGTTTATTGGTGGAGATGCCCACGTTCACGGTAAATCCCAGTTCTTCCCATATTCTCTTACGCATCTGCTCCGCGGCAAGTCTCGGCGCGCCAAACAGCCGCTGGGTGCCTGTCATATCCACCCAAGCCTCATCAATGGAATACTGCTCTACCTTGGGGCTGAACTGGCGCAGCATCTCCACAAAGTGCCGGCTGGCCTCCACATACAGGGCATAGTCCGGCTGGACTACCACCAGATCCGGGCACTTTTCCATAGCCTGAAACAGAGGTTCTCCTGTCTGGATTCCAAATTTTTTCGCCGGACCGCTCTTCGCCAGAATGATACTGTGCCGGGATTCTTTATCTCCTGCGACCACCGAAGGGATATCCCGCAGATCCTGTTCTTCGTGCAAAACGTTTTTCCGGTAGGCTGCCGTCCAGGACAAGAATGCGCTATTGGCATCCACATGAAAAATGACCCGTTCCATCAATACACCTTCCGTATCAAGCTCCAGCAGTGACTGCGGATGGTATAGCGCAGCTCGAACAGCCACTTTCTCCCCTGCACCGTTGCCCTGCACAAAAAAATGTACGCTTCAATCCCCACGTACTGAATCTGCTTGCTGCTGATGACCTGTTCGATATCCACCCGCAGCAGCTGGTGGTCCTCATCCTCCATCCGAAAACGCAGAGGACGGATACTGCCGTCCGCGGTGCATATGGAAATCACATCAACCGGACAAATATTCGCGTCCATCCTCTCACCTTCCTTTGTTGGTATTATAGTACATTTGTTCTAATTTATCAAGAGGAATTTTTTGTTGCCTCCGCTGCTGTATTTTGTTATAATCAGGCCAAAGGAAGGAGTGCGCATTATGCTGAAATACCCCTGTCTTGTATTGGATCACGACGACACAGTTGTGCAAAGTGAAGCTACCATCAATTATCCCTACTTCTGTTATATCCTGGACCAGTTCCGTCCCGGAGCAACCATCACCCTGAAAGAATACACCCGCGGCTGCTTTGATCCGGGATTTGCGGGAATGTGCCGGGAAAAATATCAATTTACCGAACAAGAACTGATAGATGAATACAATGGCTGGAAGGCATACATCCGGACCCACGTCCCCGATCCCTTCCCCGGAATCGGGCAAATCATCCGCAGGCAAAAGGATGCAGGCGGAATGGTCTGCGTGGTGTCCCATTCCGGTATCGAGAATATCACCCGGGATTACAGACTGCATTTTGGTATTGAACCGGATGCCGTCTACGGTTGGGATCTACCGGAACACCAGAGAAAGCCCAACACATACCCTCTGGAGCATATTATGCATACCTACGGATTCACAAAGAACCAGCTCCTGGTGGTGGACGATATGAAACCGGCCTGGGAAATGTGCAGCAAGGCCGGTGTGGCCATTGCTTTCGCCGCCTGGGGTCGAAAAGATTATCCGGAGATCTTGGCAGAGATGGAGTCTCTCTGCGATTTCAGCTTCCACACCACACAACAACTGGAACAATTCCTGTTTGACTAAGCAAAAAGGACCGCCCTGTGGGCGGTCTCTTTTTGGCAATTTCTTTTTGCTATTAGCAGCATATTCCATTCAAACGCAGCCGGGGGGAATCGATTTGCATTTCCCCCCACGTGTGGAGAAAAAATAGTTGTAGCCACCAGTTTTTGAACTGGTGGCAGCAGATGTCCACCGGACACTTCATTACACCAGTGTGCGCACTGGTGCCGTCCTTTTGATTCCTTCCTCGGCTCCACCATAAAAAAATAGCCGCCCGAAGGCGGCATTTTTTATGGTGGAGCCGAGGGGAATCGAACCCCTGTCCGAAAGCAACTTGGAAGGAACTTCTCCGGGCGCAGTTTGTTATTTACATTCCCTCATCCCGTCGGGAACAAACACCCTACGGGATTCAGTAGCTTCATTATGCGTGGTATGGGCAAAGCTTACCATACGCACGTTCTCCACTCAAATCACACCCGAGCCCGGCTCGTGGACCTTCCGGGGCGGATGGGCGCCTAATTAGGCAGCCAGTGCAACAGTATTGTTGTCAGTTAATTTTAAAAAGTACCCGTTTTATCGTGGTCAGGTGCCACGGCCCGCTTATCCAGCCTCACTACCCCCGTCGAAACCAGTACGGCCCCATATGGGGGCTGCAAAGCAGCCCGAATAGATTTTAGAATCTGCCGTAGGGATCAGGCAGCTTGTTGGGTGCAGGATAAGTCTCGCCGTGGGTGTCCACGGTGATAGACGCGATCTTCTGCTGCTCAACAGGACGGTCCTGGGGACCGGTCTTGGTGGAGGCAATGGCATCCACAACCTCCAGGCCGGATGTCACCTTACCAAATGCGGCATACTGGCCATCCAGGTGCTTCGCATCGGCGTGCATAATGAAGAACTGGCTGCCCGCGGAGTTGGGGCTGGAGGAACGAGCCATACTCAGAACGCCGCGCTTATGGCGCAGGTCATTCTTAAAGCCGTTAAAGAAAAACTCGCCCTTGATGCAGTAGCCAGGGCCGCCCATACCGGTTCCATCGGGACAGCCTCCCTGGATCATAAAACCTGGAATTACACGGTGGAAGATCAGGCCGTCGTAGTAATTGTGATTTGCCAGGTCGATGAAGTTATACACGCTCTGAGGTGCGATTTCGGGATACAGCTCGCCCTCCACCACAGCGCCGTTTTCCATAGTGATTTTAAAAGTAGGATTCATATCAATATCTCTCCTTCATTGCACGGTCGATCTGACGCTTAGCATCCCGCTCGGCCGCAGATTGTCTTTTATCGTACAGTTTTTTACCTTTACAAAGGCCCACATTGATCTTCACACGACTGCCCTTGAAGTAAACAGAAAGAGGTATCAGACTATACCCATCCTGCTTTACTTTTCCGTACAGACGCATAATCTCACGTTTGTGCATCAAAAGTCTTCTAGGTCTGCGTGGATCTTTGTTAAAGATATTTCCGTGGTCATAAGGCGAGATGTGCATCTGGTTGAGCATCAGCTGACCGTCCTTGATACCGCACCATGCGTCCTTCAGGTTCAATGTGCCTTGACGGATGGATTTGACTTCTGTACCGCACAATTCGATACCGGCCTCCATCTCTTCCTCCACGAAATATTCGTGATATGCCTCCCTGTTACGAGCCATCACTTTCACGCCTTGCTTTTCCAGAACACTCACCTCCCCCATTGGATTCAATTGGTATTATACCACAATTGTCAAGTAGATGAAATGCGAATCCTAAAAACTTTTCTTTTTGTATTCTCCCAAAAATGTTTGGTGTTTCCTGTCAAATTTGACATATTTGCGTTTTTTAGCTATAATATATATTACGTTCTGTTTCAGAACGATACCTTAAGGAGCAGTTTATGAAAGTCAGACAGCTTTTTATGGGGCTATTGCTGCCCTCTATAATACTGGTACTATTATGTGGCTGTGAGCCGGTTCCCGAAGTGCCCACCCATGCACCAGAAAACGATATGCCGGCAATTGAGATTTATGAGAACGCATTAAGTAAGCTCAAGGATTTCTCTATATCCGTGGAGGCTGCCAAGTACATACAGACAGCCACGCAGACACTTACCGAACAGTACCGGGGGACATATCATTTTCAGGACTACGGCACAGAATGTGCCGCGTTTTATGCAGAGGAAACGCTCGATTACGGCGTCACTGATGTTGCCATCACCCGTTGTTTTTCCAGCGGAACAGCCTATCTTAGCATTGGACAAGGCAATTTTTCCGCTCCGGAATCCTTTCACTCCTATCTCACCGCACTGATCCCCGTCGTTATTCCTACCGGTAAAGACTTCTCTGTTTTCCAAGGCAGGCAGATCGGCGGACGTACTCTGATCGGACTTACAGAGCCTGCGGATCTGTCTTCTATTGGTCTTACAAAAACCGCAAAGGCCCATATCATCTCCGCCACAGTAATGCTCAGTCCGGACGGTCTCATTGACCAAATATCCTGCACCATTGCCTATACAACCGCCAGCGCAAAGGTATTATGGATCATTTCTGCCAAGCCGGTGGGCACGCCGCAGGACATAACTGTCCCAGCCGATCTCAGCACATATACAAATATTCAAAATATACTGTCCCCTATTCTCCTGGAACGCTGCAGTGGACTTTTGTCCGGCACGCAATCCATTTTCTCCGACATAACCAGTACGATTGTCTCAGAAGCCGACGGGCTGACCCGGTCCCAATCCACCCAGATGGTATATGACAGCACCGATGGCGCGCTGAATGCCGTCATTGACACACACGTATCCGTAACAGACAAGACACGGCAGGGCGATACGACCAGCCACCGCCAAACCGAGTCTTTCCGGAACGGTGTCTACACCGTCGCAGCCGACCATAACACAACCCAGGATCCATCCGTAACCGAAGAATTAATGCGAAACTATTGCGCAAACCAACTGGTCAATATACTCCCACTTCCGTCACACATCGCGGGGGGTACTGTCAGCGTCTCTGCCGATCAGACCACGGTGATATTTTATCCAACCGAATCACTGACTAAACTGGTAGGTTCCAATATCAGTCAAATCCTCTACCAGGACCCTGCCCTGTTGGAAACCTTTCAAATCGAAGGCAATGCAGCAGAAGCTACCATCCATTTAATACTGGACACCGGGACAGGTCTCCCCGTCTCTGCCTCCATATCCTATACTGCTAAGTATTCCACGGATCAGTTTTCTTACGGGCTCACTTCCAGTACTGCGCAAACCTATATATTCTCATAAAAAAGAGCATACCTATATGGGTATGCTCTTTTCACTTACTGTTTTTCCCAGAGACGTCTTACCATCATCTGAGTAACCTTTGCGCATTTTTCAGCCGCGATTGACTCAAAGGTGGGGTAATCCATTTCAGCCGAATCGTCAGCCTTGTCAGAGATAGCACGGATCACAACAAAGGGTACACCATTACGCCATGCGCCGTGAGCGATCGCCGCGCCTTCCATCTCTGTACACAAGGCTCCCGTATCCTCAACAATGCGCTTCTTCATTTCCTTGCTTGCCACAAACTGATCACCGCTGGCAACCGTACCAAGCTGGGTATGGCCCGGCCAGAGTTCCTGAGCAACACTATACGCACAGTCATACAGACCTGCATCCGCAGGGAATGCCCGCACAGAAAGATCCGGAACCTGCCCCACCACATAGGCAGGATTCAATGCGGCACAGGTAAAGTCATGGTAGATGGCATCCCGGCTGATAACGAAATCACCAATATCCAGGGAAGCATCCAGCGAACCCGCCACACCCGTATTTACGATGTGCGTAACCTGGAACATATCACACAGCATCTGTACGCACAAGGCCGCATTCACTTTGCCCACACCGCATTTTACTACGACCACCGGACAATCTTCCAGTATTCCCTGGCAGAATTCCATATCCGCCTTCACCGTTGTCTGGGCGCGTTCCATTTGCTTCTTGAGATTCTCCACCTCAACGGTCATTGCTCCGATAATACCAATTTTCATTTTCATTCTCCTTCATCCCGGATACACAAGCCTGCCCGCATCCGCATTTTCCAGAAGCGCCGCATATTTCTTACCCCAGAAATTGGCCATTGGCAGATTCATATCCAAATAGTTGCCGCAGTCTTTTGCGCTGGCACCGGGAACCTCACCGCTAAAATTGCCGATAAAACGGAAACAATCCCTCACCAGAGGGAGTACCTCTTCACTGCTGCGGTCACCTGCCAAAAGCAGATAAAAACCTGTACGGCATCCCATAGGTCCAAAGTAGAGAACCTTGTCCTTCCAAACAGGCTCATTGCGCAGATACATGGCAGCCAGGTGCTCGATCGTATGAACCTCTGCGGTATTCATCACCGGCTCTTCGTTGGGACTGGTCAGACGCAGATCAAAAGTCGTTACGGTTTCTGCGCCCACTTTATCCTTTCTGGAAACATACAGACCTGGCTGTAATTTAATATGATCAATGGTAAAGCTCGTAATCTTTTCCATATGGTTGCTCCTTTTCTGATTTATGCATATCATACCGCAAACATGGTCATAAAGCAAGGAAAATGCATCCAATCAGGACAGTTCCAGCTATCCCTGTTAAGTTATTCCAGTAATTTCCTGCAAAAAACTGTTTTTTCTTGCTTTTTTTCAAAGCTAACTGTATAATAAGAAAAATAGTTTTGAAAGGTGGCGCAACATTATGGACGAACAGAATCTGCAGCCCGACCGTCCCACGACCCCCATCCGCAGGAAACGCTCTAAGATGCAGGTGTTTAAGGAAGCTTATCTGCCTGTTATCATTGCCGGTGCGGCAGTACTGCTGATCATCATTTTCATTATCGGATCCATTGTGCGAGCAGTTGAGAAAGGCCAGATCAATAAGGCCGCAGAGCAAGCAGCTGCAGAATCCGCGGCTGCCGAACAGGAACGCCAGGCCGCCGAAGCAGAGTCTCTTCTGGCACAGGCAGAAATTATGGCCAAGGGTTATGACTATGCCGGCGCGGTGGCTCTTCTGGATTCCTTCTCCGGTGATGCGACCCAGTATCCCGATTTGGGCACAAAGCGCGACGAGTATATGCAGCTCAATGACACGATGGTAGTCTGGTCTGATCCCAGCCAGATCCCTAATTTGAGTTTCCAGCTTTTGATCGCAGACAGCAGCCGGGCATTCAACGACGATGTGTATGCCGATGCCTTTGACCGCAACTTTGTGACCACCGCCGAATTCTCCGCAATTTTGCAGCAGCTGTATGACAACGGCTATATGCTGGTCCGTATGGAAGATTTTATCCAAACGGAAATCGCAGAAGACGGTACGATTACGTATGCTGCAAAGGAGCTTCGCCTCCCCAGCGGCAAGAAGCCCATTATGCTCACACAGACCAATGTGAACTACAATCAGTACCTCATTGACTCCGATGGTGATATGGTGGCAGATAAAGGCGGCAGCGGTTTTGCCAGCAAGCTGGTGCTCAGCGGCAACAACATTACCAGTGAAATGGTAGACGCGGAGGGTCAGACCGTGACCGGCCAGTTTGATCTGGTTCCCATTTTGGACGCATTCATTGACCAGCACCCGGATTTCTCTTTCCGTGGGGCCAAGGCAATGTTGGCTTTGACCGGCTATAACGGTCTGTACGGTTACCGTACGGATAACCAGGCTCGTGAGAAGCTGGGTGAGGAGGCTTACCGCCAGGCTGTTGCCAGCGTGAAGGAGATTACAAAACACCTGACTGAGGACGGCTATACCCTCGCCTGCTACACCTACCAGAATATGGGTTATGGCGAAAGTTCCGTTGCCGAGATCCAGGCAGATCTGAGCAACTGGAACGCAGAGGTGGTTCCGGTTCTGGGCGGTGTGGATATCCTGGTTTATGCGCTGAATTCCGATATCAGCAATGAGGCGGGATATACCGGCGACAAATATGACACGCTGCACAACGCCGGCTTTAACTACTTCCTGGGTTTCTGTCCCGATGGCCAGCCCTGGACAGAATTCGGTGCCGGTTATGTGCGCCAGGGTCGTATTCTTGTGGGCGGCAGTGCGCTGAAAAACCATCCGGAATGGTTTAATGGTATGTTCGATGCGGCATCCGTCCTGGACGCCACCCGCAAGACCGATGCGCAATAATGATTAATAAGCACAAAGAACTGCTGTCTTACCAGACAGCAGTTCTTTTTTTACGATCCACGTAATTCGATAATTTGATCCCGAAGAATGGCTGCATATTCGTACTCCATCATACGGGCAGCTTCCTTCATCTGCTTCTCCAAACGGGCAATCTCCCGTTCTTTTTCTGCCTTGGTCATCTTCACACCGGTTCTGCTCTTTCTCTCAGCCGTAGCGGAAGATATCTCAATCAGATCACGGACGGACTTTATGATGGTCTTCGGAACGATCCCATATTCACGGTTGAATGCATCCTGGATCTGGCGCCGCCGCTTGGTTTCCCGGATCGCTGCATTCATAGACGCAGTGATTCGGTCTGCATACATAATAACCAAACCCTCTGCATTTCGGGCCGCGCGGCCAATGGTCTGAATCAAACTGGTTTCGGAACGCAGAAAGCCTTCCTTGTCCGCGTCCAGGATCGCCACAAGACTTACCTCCGGCAGATCCAATCCTTCACGCAGAAGATTGATGCCAACTAGTACATCAAATTTTGCCATACGCAGATCTCTTATGATCTCCATGCGCTCCATTGCGCCGATATCCGAGTGCATATAGCGGACCTTGATCCCTGCCTTTTGCAGGTAAATGGTCAGATCCTCCGCCATCTTCTTGGTAAGGGTAGTTACAAGCACACGCTCATCCTTTTGCGTTCTCTTGTTGATCTCCCCAATCAGGTCATCTATCTGCCCTTCTATGGGTCTTACCTCCACCAGAGGGTCTAAAAGTCCTGTGGGACGTATTACCTGCTCCACTGTTTGGGCAGAACGGATCTGTTCGTATTCAGCCGGAGTGGCAGAGACATAAATGGCCTGATTCAGCTTGGAATCAAATTCCTGAAAGGTCAGAGGCCTATTGTCATAGGCGGACGGGAGGCGGAAACCATAATTCACAAGGGCATCTTTACGGCTGCGGTCACCGGCGTACATTGCCCTGCACTGGGGCAGCGTTACGTGGCTTTCGTCCACAAACAAAAGAAAATCATCCGGAAAATAATCCAGCAAGGTGGTAGGCGGTGTACCCGGTTCTCTTCCCTGAATGACTCTGGAGTAATTCTCGATTCCGGTGCAAAAACCGATTTCCGTAAGCATTTCCAGATCGTACGCTGTCCTCTGGGCGATTCGCTGGGCTTCCAGCAGCTTATCCTGGGAGCGGAACCACTCTACCTGCCGGTCACATTCGAGACGGATCTCAGCCATTGCCCGCTCCATCTTTTCTCTGGATGCCACATAATGGCTGGCAGGATAAATGGCAACATGGTCGATATAACGCTCCACCATACCGGTAACGGCATTGATCTCCGAAATGCGGTCAACCTCGTCCCCAAAGAATTCTACCCGAATTGCTCTGCCGGCCCAATAGGCAGGGTACACCTCCAGCGTGTCTCCCCGCACCCGGAATTTATTTCTGGAAAAATCAATGTCGTTACGCTCATAGCGGATTTCTGTCAGCTTTTTGAGCACGGCTTCCATAGGATGTTCTTTCCCTACCCGCAGTGAGATTACCATACTCCTGTAATCGATGGGGTCACCCAGACCGTACAGGCAGCTGACCGATGATACGACAATCACATCTCTGCGTTCAAACAGTGCCGATGTGGCGCTGTGGCGCAGCCTGTCGATCTCCTCATTCACAGAGGAATCCTTTTCGATATAGGTATCCGTATGGGCGATATACGCCTCCGGCTGGTAGTAATCATAGTAAGAAATAAAGTACTCAACCGCATTGTTGGGAAAAAACTCCCGAAATTCCGAGCACAGCTGGGCGGCCAGGGTTTTATTGTGTGCCAATACCAGTGTGGGCCGGTTGACCTTTTCAATAATGGAAGCCATCGTGAAGGTTTTGCCGGAGCCGGTTACACCCATAAGGGTCTGCTCCCTTAGTCCCAATTCCACGCCTCTGGACAGAGCTTCAATGGCCTGGGGCTGGTCGCCAGACGGCTTATATTCCGATATCAACTGGAATTTATCCAATTCATTACCTCCTATCGGACAGCACATCCGTCCGTGGGAACATAGTATTGTGACTGTACGATCGATACGAAATCATCCTTGCTTACTACAATATGGTCCGCAAGAATGATTTCAACGCTCTCCAGCGCCTGTGCGATCTTGTGGGTAGTCTGCACATCGTCCGCCGACGGAATCGCCAGACCGCTGGGATGATTGTGAGCCAGGATCACTGTGGTGGCATTGGCATTGAGCGCCATTTCCACGACCCTGCGCACAGGTACATTGGCTGAGTTGACACTTCCCTCCCCGACCTTCTTACAGCAGATCACTTTACACTTAGCGTCCAAACACAGCATGAATACCGTTTCCTGTTCCCTTCCGTAGAAATAAGGAACCAAATACTGGCCACATTGCTCAACGGTCCGCAAAATTGTACCCGGTTTTGCTTTTCTGGTCTGATAATAACGGCCCACCTGGGTAATCAGCGTAAGAAAGGTGGAAACATTCTCGCCTACACCGGCCACCTTCTCCAGATCCTCACGACTTGCATCCAGAACAGCATTCAGCGAACCAAAATGGTCCAGAAGGCCGTGGGCAAGGGGATTGGTATCCTTTCTGGGGATACAGTAGCACAGCAGCAGCTCTAAAACGTATAGTTCGTCAAAATTATCCAGGCCGTCCTGCCGGAAACGTTCTTTCAATCTTTGACGATGACCATCGTGAATCGACATATTTTCACCTCATAACGGATTTTTCTTGCTATTTTTCGGATCATTCGCTAAAATAGCAACAGGAGTAAAGCTGGCATTTGCAGAAAGTTTTTTGCGATTCTGCACAAGCTAGCCGAAAGGAGGAGACCAATGGACGATATGAATCAAAAACTCCTGTTGGAGTTGATTGACAGGCCTGTCCTTTGTGTGGAAAATGGGGTCGTTACCTGCTTTAACCAAGCTGCAGCACAGCTTCATATCAGCGTTGGAACACCAATTGAGCAGTTTCTGCCAAATGACTATGAGGCATATGCCAATTATAGTGATGGTCAGCTGTACTTGAATCTTACAATCGCAGGCATTGACTGCGGAGCTGTTGTTATCCGGGCAAGTCAGACGGATTATTTCATCTTTGATCAGGATGAGGACTTCGCCAAGCTCCAATCCATCGCTCTTGCTGCCCAGCAGCTGCGGATACCGCTTTCCAATGTAATGACCCTTACTGACCGTTTTCTGGCTCACAAGGATCTGGAGGAAGTCTGCTCACTGCGGGAGCAGGCTAAGCAGATCAACAAGGGATTATTCCAGTTGCTGCGTATCATCAGCAATATGGCTGATGCCCACAAATATGTTAGACGGGACCCCCTGCGGATGCAGACCGTCAATTTCACCACTCTGCTCACCGATATCTTCAAGAAAGCACAAACGCTTATTTCTGACACGGGTATCAAACTCGATTTCACAGGACTGGATCATCCTGTGATCGGTCTGGCCAACGAAGAGTATCTGGAAAGAGGCATCTACAACTTGATTGCCAATGCTGTTAAATTCTCTCCCAAGGGAAGCACTGTCAGCGTAAAGCTCTCACATACAAGAGATCTTCTCAGCGTAAGCATCCAGGACCAGGGATGTGGCATCCCCCCGGATATCCGCACAACACTTTTCACCCGGTATCGGCGCACCCCCGGAATTGAGGACGGACGCCACGGGATCGGACTGGGAATGACTATGGCCCGTGCCACGGCAACCGCACACGGCGGCACCATTCTTGTGGATCAGCCCCAGGAGAGTGGGACCCGTGTTACCCTCACCGTAGCGATCCGCCAGACAGACTCCGAAACTGTCCGCACGCCGATTTTGAGTGTGTACGATTATACCGGCGGATGGGACCACGCTCTCGTAGAGCTGTCCGAATCCCTGTCAGCAGACACATACGATCAATAGCCCTCTGCCGGCCTGTACAACAGGCCGGCTTTATTTACAGGTATCGTCTGAGGTACTGTCCCGTATAGCTGGCATCTACCTGTGCAACTTCCTCCGGCGTACCGAAAGCAACCACATAGCCGCCCCCGTCACCGCCTTCAGGCCCCAGATCGATAATATGGTCAGCAGATTTGATCACATCCAGATTGTGTTCGATGACCAGTACGGTATTGCCGGACTCCACCAACTGCTGGAGCACTTCAATAAGCTTGTGAACATCCGCAGCGTGCAGACCGGTGGTAGGTTCGTCCAAAATATAAATGGTCCTACCGGTTGCGGCTCTGGCAAGCTCCGTTGCCAGCTTTACACGCTGGGCCTCACCACCGGACAACGTAGTGCTGGATTGTCCCAATTTCACATAGCCAAGTCCAACCTCAACCAGTGTCTGAGCCTTTTTCCGGATCTTGGGAAGGTTTTCAAAAAACTCCAGCGCCTCTTCCGCCGTCATATCCAGAACCTGGGCAATATTCTTGCCCTTATACTGGACCTCCAGGGTTTCCCGATTATACCGCTGACCGCGGCAAACCTCACAGGGAACGTACACATCAGCCAAAAAATGCATCTCGATCTTTACCAATCCGTCGCCATTACAGGCCTCGCACCGGCCGCCCTTCACATTGAAGGAAAAGCGCCCAGGGCCGTAGCCACGGATTTTTGCGTCGTTGGTAGATGCAAACAAGTCACGAATATCATTAAACAGACCGGTGTATGTTGCCGGATTGGACCGGGGGGTTCTGCCAATGGGGCTCTGATCGATATCGATCACCTTGTCCAGATGCTCGATGCCCTCAACACACCGGCAGCTGCCGGAGCGGGTACGGGCGTGGTTCAGTTTTCCCAGCAATGTCTTGTTAAGAACTTCATTGACAAGGCTGGACTTTCCCGAGCCGGAAACACCCGTCACACAGGTAAATGTGCCCAAGGGTATTTCCACGTCCACATCTTTCAGATTGTTCTCTGCCGCGCCGCAGATTCGCAGCACATTGCCGTTTCCTGCCCGGCGGCGGCTGGGTACAGGGATTTTTTTAATGCCGGACAGATACTGTCCGGTCACAGACCGGGGGTTAGCGCATACCTCTTCCAGCGAGCCCACCTGCACGATCTCACCGCCGTGGGCTCCTGCACCGGGCCCCACGTCCACTATATAGTCCGCCGCACGCATC